>CAZJTL010000056.1:0-24746 GCA_964548905.1 uncultured bacterium
TAAAAGAATAATACAAACGGAGACAAGAAATATTATGACAAACAATTGGCGATTTGACACTGCACCTTATATCAGCAGATTGTTGTAAATTTATCAGCAGATTGTTGTAAATTTATCAGCAGATTGTTGTAAACAGAACTTGGTGAGTCTAAGAAAGCATTTTCAGAGTTGACTCTGAAATGTTTATAGATCGGCAGCAATACAGTTTTAGTAGCAAGAATTAAGTTTAGTTAGATGCTAGAAGAGTTTGCAAGCTGAATTAATTCCAATTGGTTAACACAGGATTTCTTAAATCAGCATCTTATAACTTTTAACTCAAAAATCACAAATTCAAGTACAACTTCGACTAAATTTCTCCACTCTGAAAAGAGTAGTTGACAAGCAAGGAGATTGAGCGGTTATTTTTCCTTGCCTATTTTCCCCTTAGTTTGTTGAGTGCAAACGAATTTACGAGTCTTGTTATCGAGAACAAGTTTCTGATTGCGTAACTCTCAAATTCAAATTAGGGCTTCCTTTGTCCTGAGACATAAGAAGCCAAAACTATAAAGGCAGGAAGTGAATAGATTGATGGAGCATCTAATCGATAAAGTAGCTTTAGTAACGGGCGGTGGTTCGGGAATCGGTAAAGCTGCGGCGCTGGAATTTGCTAAAAAAGGAGCAAAGATAGCTCTAGCTGATATTAATGTAGAAGGAGGTGAACAAACTGCACATCAGTTAGTTGAAGCTGGTGGTGAAGCAATTTTTATCAAGGCTGATATTTCTAAGTCAGAAGAAGTTAGGTCGTTGATTAAAAAGGTAGTCTCTGTCTACGGTTCTCTCGATTGTGCCGTCAATAATGCTGGCGTTGAGGGAAAAAGAGCTTCTTTAGCTGCCTGTACTGAAGAAGATTGGGAGCGAGTCATCGATATCAACCTCAAAGGGGTTTGGTTGTGTATGAAGTACGAAATTCCCTATATGCGGGAACAAGGTGGAGGTTCGATCGTCAACATGGCATCGATCGCGGGTTTGAGAAGCGGCTTACAGCGTTTTTCGACCTACACAGCTAGCAAGCATGGCGTTGTCGGTTTGACGAAGGCGGCGGCGGTGGAATATGCCAAAGCTGGCATTCGTATCAACGCGATATGTCCTGGGTTCATTCAAACCCCAATGATTGAAGGCAACAGTCAACAGAATGCCCAACTGGAAAAAGTCGTCAAAGAAGTTGTCCCTGCTGGACGTTTTGGTACACCAGAAGAAATAGCGGAAGCCGTAATTTGGCTATCTTCAACAGCAGCTTCTTTTGTCAACGGACATGCTTTAGTAGTGGATGGAGGTTTTATGGCGCAATAGAGAGGAAGTCTAGACAATTGGAATTTTAAGAATATGGAGAGAATATGGAGGTCGTTAGGCTTAATTTACCAGAGTATCAAGCTCCCAGCATCATAAGCCCTACTGTGAAAAATGAAGAAGCTAGTTTAGACGAGATCTTGTCTTGGCTGTCCGAAAAACGTCTGTCACTAGGGGAAAGACGGATACTGGTATCGCTGATGAAGAATAGTCAAAGAACATACTCTAATGCATCAAAGTCGATCGGGAGGGCTAATGACACAGAAAGCCCAGATTAACCCATCATCTGTTTTTGTTGTTAGTGGCGGTGCCAAAGGGATTACTGCCCAGTGTACCCTCAGATTGGCACAGCAATATCAATGTAAATGGATTTTACTGGGTCGTTCAGAACTTGCTGGCGTTGAGCCGACTTGGGCTGAGGATTGTTTTAGTGAATCCGAATTGAAAAAGCTGATTATGCAAGACTTTCTTGCCAAGGGAGACAAGCCTACGCCAATGAAGATACAGGGGGTATTCAAACAAATATCATCAAGTCGAGAAATCCAAAAAACTATTTCTAGCCTAGAGCAACTGGGGAGTCAGGTAGAATACTTGAGCGTCGATGTAACAGATGCGATCGCCCTAGAGAAGAAGCTAACGGCTGCGGTCGAACGGATGGGTGCGATTACAGGAATTATCCATGGAGCAGGCAATTTAGCCGATAAGTGGATTGAAAATAAGACAGAAGAGGATTTTGAAAATGTCTATGCAGCTAAAGTCAAGGGGTTAGAAAATTTGCTGCGTTGCGCGCCAGCAAGTCAACTCGATTATTTAGTCCTATTTTCTTCTGTTGCTGGCTTTTTCGGCAGTGCTGGTCAGTCAGATTATGCACTTGCTAACGAAATCCTCAATAAATCGGCTCATCTTGTCAAGCAAGATCATCCTTCTTGCCATGTGGTGACAATTAATTGGGGACCTTGGGACAGTGGCATGGTGACTCCAGAATTGAAGAAGGCTTTTGCCCAACGTAATATTGAGATAATTCCCATCGAAGTCGGCACGCAAATGCTAGCTGACGAACTAAGTGCCACCCATAAGGAAACAGCGCAAGTAGTAATCGGCAGTGCGCTGACTCCACCAGCCGAGGAATTAGATTCCGAATTACGCACGTACCGTATCCGTCGCCGACTGACCCTAGAAGCTAACCCCTTTTTACAAGCTCATGTAATTGGTGGCAATCCCGTTTTACCAGCTACCTGCGCTGTAGGTTGGACGATCGATAGCTGCCAACAATTCTATCCAGGCTATCAGTTTGCTAGTTTGCAAAATTTTCAGGTTCTCAAAGGAATTGTTTTTGACGGCACTCAGGCAGATCTATTTTTTGTTGATGTCAAAGAAATAGCTAAAGATAATACCAATGGTGAAATTGATTTTGAAGTGAGAATCTGGAGCGAAAAAGAAAAAGGCAAGCTTCGTTTTCACTACAACGCTCAATTAAAACTAAAGCAGCAACTGTTACCCAGACCCAAACACAATTTAAATTTAGCTACTCCCCAAAAAATACTCGACGGTGCGCTTTTTTATCAAAACAAAACTCTCTTTCACGGATCGCTTTTGGAGGGAATCAAGCGAGTTGTACAGATTAACCCAGAAACGCTGATCTTGGAGTGTTTCCTGCCCAAGATTGAGGAACAACAACAGGGTCAGTTTTTAGTAAAAACCTTTAATCCTTATACTGCCGATCTTTTATTACAAGGTATCTTAATTTGGCTGGGAATTTTTGAAGGAAAAGGAGCTTTACCAGCAGAAATACGCCAAATCGATGAATTTCAAGCTTTTCCCTTCGATCGCGATATACAAGCTGAACTGAAAATCATCTTAAAAACTGACACCAACTTAACCGTAAATATTACTGCCTTTGAGGATATATCAAAAATTTTCAGTTCGAGCCAACTGGGTATAATATTGCTCCTGATGTTCTCGAAGGCTTGGATGCTATTTATCAATGGTCTCTCTACGTTGCTAAACAGGCTTTACAAGATAGTGGCTATCTAGGGAATACAGCTATTCTTTCCAAATCTGGGGTGATTCTGGGCAACCTTTCCGCTCCAACAAGGTTTTCTTATCGTTTGATTCCCCGTATTTATCAGAGAACACTTGAGTCAACGATTCAAGAATTATTGGATCGTCAAGATTTCCGACTGGAGAGTTTACCTTCACCCGATAATCTCTCTCCTCTTAACTTCTTGACTGCGGGGTATCCGTCAGCAGTTATTGCTCACGCTTTGTCTCTATCAGGTATCAATTTTTCTCTGGATGCTGCCTGCGCCTCATCCTTATACGCTGTCAAACTGGCGTGCAATCAACTCATATCTCGTAAAGCTGATTTGATGTTGGCTGGGGGTATAAGCTGTACCGATCCATTTATGACCCATACAGCCTTTTCTCTCTTCCAAGCTTATCCTAATGATGGTGAGAGTAGCAGCAGCAGACCTTTAGATAAGTCATCTAAAGGATTGATGACTGCCGAAGGAGCGGGAATGGTGGTACTCAAACGCCACAGTGATGCCATCAGGGATGGTGACAAGATTTATGCCACAATCCTAGGTGGTGGCTTATCGAATGACGGTAGGGGTAAGTACTTTCTTAGTCCCAATCCTAAAGGTCAGATATTAGCCTTTGAACGTGCCTACACTGAAGCAGGCATTAATCCTCAAAGCATCGCTTATGTGGAATGTCATGCTACTGGCACCCCCGTGGGAGATCCAACTGAGCTAAACTCCATGGAGGCTTTCTTCGGTCAGTACGGAGCTTCTCCCTTGGTCGGTTCTGTTAAATCTAATCTAGGTCACCTGCTAACTGCTGCCGGGATGCCTAGCCTGATAAAAGTCATCCTCAGTATGTACCATGGGCTGATTCCTCCAACTATTCATGTGAACGAACCTTTTTCCTCAAACCATAATGTAATCGCTGCTGAAAATGTCGTTAAAGCTGCTATACCCTGGCCCGAGTCAAATACACCTAAACGGGCAGGAGTCAGTTCGTTTGGTTTTGGTGGAACTAACTCGCACCTAATATTGGAAGAAGGAAGCCAGCAGATACTGAGGCAATCTGCTGAAACGGAATCAAGGGAACACCTTCAACCTGAAAAAATGGCAATTGTGGGCATAGATGCCTTTTTTGGCTCCTGTAAGAGTTTGGATGCTTTTGAACGTTGCATTTACGAAGGCAATCAGTCTTTTATTCCCATTCCGCACCATCGCTGGCAGGGAATTGAAGATCGACAGCAATTGCTAAAAGATTATGACATTTCCAACACTGAAGTTCTTAAGGGTGCCTATATCAAAGATTTTGAAATGGATTATCTCCATTTTAGAATTCCTCCCGATAAAGACGATCGACCTATACCACAACAACTGTTAATCCTTAACGTCGCTGACAAAGCGATTCGGGATGCTGGACTCGAACCAGGAGCGAATGTGGCTGTGCTCGTCGCTATGGGAACAGAATTGGCGAATCACAAGGTGCGAACTGGATGCGATTTACGTCATTGGCAGATTCGAGAAAGTCTTGCTAAAAGCAATATTGTCCTCCCCCCTGAGAAAATCCCTGACCTGGAAAAGATTGCCAGTGACAGCCTGATCGAACTAGTTAAAGTCAACCAGTGTATGAGCTTCATCGGCAATATTATGGCCAGTAGGATTTCATCCTTATGGGATTTTTCAGGGCCTTCATTTACCATTTCAGCAGAAGAAAATTCTACTTTTAAGGCTTTAGAGACTGCCCAAATGCTTCTCGTCGATAAGCAGGTAGATGCCGTCGTGGTAGGCGCTGTTGACCTCGCAGGTGGAGTGGAAAATGTTTTATTGCGTCACAAACTAGCTAATGTGAACTCCGGCATACCGACCCTAAGTTTCGATCGCAACGCTAATGGCTGGAACATAGGCGAAGGGGCTGGAGTCGTGGTCTTAAAGCGCCTCGATCGAGCCAAACAGACTCCCGATCGTATTTATGCTGTGATTGATTCGATCGACTTAGTTCAGGAAAATTCCCTCTCAGACAAAACCGATCGTCTACCTCAGCAACCAAAGGCTTCAGCGATCGCGCAAGTCTGCCAAAAGGCTTTCGAGCGAGCAGGAATCAGACCTGAAGATGTCGGCTATTTAGAAGTCTTTGGCAGTGGAGCAGCTAGAGAAGATGAGGCAGAGATGATGGGGTTACTCCAAGCCTATCAAATGTCCCATCCAGAATTACGCTGTGCCCTTGGTAGCATCAAAGCCAATATCGGGCATACTTATGCGGCTTCAGGAATGGCCAGCCTGATCAAAACAGCACTTTGTTTATATCATCGCTATATTCCTGCCACACCTCGATGGTCTGGTCCTAAAAATCTTCAAGCTTGGCAAAATAGTCCTTTTTATGTGGCTACTGACTCCAGACCCTGGTCTTTAGAGGCAACAGCAGCCAAGAGATTTGCGGCGATTAATGGACTCGGGATAGATAGAACCTATGCCCATTTGATTTTGTCAGAAGACACTAGTGAAAAAGACCGCAGAAGTCAATATTTAGAACAAACTCCCTTTTATTTGTTTCCCATAGCTGCTAACGAATCATCAGCTTTATTGGAGCAGTTGGAAGAGCTTCAGCAAACTATCGCTGGTAGCGATCGCCTCGATGTAGCTGCCAGTCAAGTCTTCAGAATTTTTCAGCAGCATCCCCAAGCCGAGTATGCACTAGCAATTGTCGGACGCAGCAAAGATGAACTGATTCGAGAAATTCAACGTGCAATTAATGGAGTTGCTAAGGCGTTTGCAGAAGGAGGAGCCTGGAAAACTCCTCTAGGTAGTTATTTTGCAGCTAGACCACTAGGCAAACAAGGTAATGTTGCGTTTGTTTATCCTGGTGGATTTACGTCCTATTTAGGGATGGGTCGAGACCTCTATCATTTATTTCCTAATATTTACGATCGAGCGGCTAGATTGGCTAACGATCGACCCTTAAAAGAGCTGCTGCATAGTTCTAATCAACTCATCTACCCAAGAAGCTTAGAGAGATTATCAAAGCGGCAGTTGGAATCTCTGGACATGCAGCTAGCAGACGATGTAACGGGAATTCCTCTGTCATCAGCGCTTACTGCCCTAGGGCATACCCTCATTCTCAAAGATTATTTCCGATTGCAGCCCAAGAGTGCCTTTGGGTACAGTACAGGCGAATACAGCATGATGTTTGCCCTCAATGTTTGGCCTAACGCGGACGATGTGACTAACAACGCGAACGCATCACCCTTATTCAAAAATCGAATTTCTGGTTCCCACAATGCCGTGCGCGAGTACTGGGGATTGCCTCCAAGTCACGAGCCTTCGGGCAAAGACTTTTGGGGTACTTATGTGCTTATGAGTTCTCCAGCTGAGGTTAAGGAGCTTCTAAAACATGAAGATCGTGTCTATTTAGCCATCATCAACACGCCGCAAGAAGTGGTAATTGCGGGCGATCCTCAGGGCTGTCTCCGAGTCATTAGGAAATTAAAGTGTAACTACTTCCCCGCACCTTTCAGGCATGTCATCCATTGTGAGGCGATGAGCTCTGAATACGATGAGTTAGTTAAAATTTTGCAAGTGGCTTCTCAACCTGTGCCGCAGATTGATTTTTACTCTTCGGCTGATTACACTTGTATCCCTCTCAATAGTCAGGCAATTGCCCACAATATTGCCAAAGCTCTTTGCCACCCACTGGATTTCCCTCGGCTGATCGACCAAGTCTATCAAGATGGGGCAAGGGTTTTTATCGAGGTAGGCCCTGGAGGAACTTGCTCTCGATGGATTCGGGGAACGCTAGAGCAAAAGGAGCATGTCGTGATGTCCGTTAATAGCAGAGGTATAGATGACCATACATCCCTGATTAGAGTTTTGGCACAACTGGTTAGCCATCGGGTTCCAGTGGAGCTTTCACCTCTCTATTCTCAATCAGAAATAAAGCTATCTAAGAAGAAGTCGCTGATTCAGACTGTAACATTAGGCAATGAAAGAATCGATTCACTGATTTTAACTGAGGAAAATCGCCAAAAATTCCCGCCTCTATTGGCTTCAGTTCGAGGTCAGAGCAATTTAGAAACGCCTGAGTTAATAGCAGTTAAGTCTTCGATGCGGCAAGATGTGGAGAAAGCGATCGCAGAAACTAGTTCTACTAGAGGAAGCGCACAAGGGCAAACCAGATCTAGAGAAGTCCATGTTCGAGATCTTCCTGATGGCTATTCCTCCACGGTCAGTTCCCAACATTCAACGAATAGAATTCAATCTTCCCCAAACATCTCCAGAAAAGAGTTGCCAGTCTTCTCATCTAGCAATCAAGCATTTTTACAGGCACGGCGAGAAGGATTATGGCAAATGAGCGAGATGATTCAACAGCAAATAGCTGTCTGCCAAAAAATGCTAAACACCCAAACCGTTGGCGAGAGACTCTCAACAAACAATTTAGGCGATCGCTCATCAGCACTGGAGGCTAGTAAAGCTACAACTAGCGCAAATAAGCAGAGTTCTGAGTTGCAGGAACCGTCTATACCGAGCAAATTAACCTACTCTACAGTTCCTCGCAAACAGCCCGATCGCATTGTTTTTGATGAAGCAGATGTGTTGGAATTTGCAAGGGGGAAGATTTCGCGCGTCTTCGGCAAAGAATACGAAATTATCGATTCTTATCAGAAACGTATGCGTTTGCCTCTGCCTCCCTATCTTTTTGTCAGCCGAGTTACAAAGCTAGATGCCCAACGCGGCTGCTTTGAGCCTTGCTCGATCGAAACGGAATATGACATACCTGACGATCCATGGTACAGCGTTGATGGTCAGCTTCCTGGTGTAGTAGCCCTCGAAGCCTCTCACAGTAATATATTCTTGGCTAGTTATCTAGGTATTGAGTTAGAAACTAACGGTCAACGAGTTTATCGAAACCTTGGAGGTACCACAACATTCCTCAGTCATTCACCTCAAGCGGGAGAAACTCTGCGGTGTACAGTCAAGGTGAATTCCTTTACTAGAAGCGGCGATGCTTTGCTATTTTTCTTTACTTACGAGTGCTTTGTGGGTGAGAGAAAATTCTTGACAATGGAGAGTGGAGGAGGATTGTTCTCAGAAGCAGATCTCAACAAAAAACAAGGAATTACCCTGACCGATCTAGAAAAAAAACAGAGAAGTAAAATCCAAAGGCGACAGTTTAAACCCCTATTGCACTGCCAAAAGTCCTCTTTTGACGAGGAAGCTATAGCACAGCTAAGGGCTGGCAATTTTGCTGCCTGTTTTGGCGCTAATTACGAGCAACATGGTAGGAATATCTCACTTCGATTTCCTCCGTTACCCATCAGCACGATCGATCGAGTAACATCTATCGACCCACAAGGAGGACCTTGGGGATTAGGTTTTCTAGTGGCTGAAAAAACGTTAGATCCCAAGCAGTGGTATTTTAACTGTCACTTTAAGGATGACTTTTGTCTGCCTGGTGCCCTAATTACCGAGGGTTGTACGCAACTGCTGGGTATTTATATCTTATATCTCGGGCTGCAAACACATACCACGGATGCGAGATTGCAACCACTGACCAATTTCCTTCAGACAGGACGTTATCGCGGGCAGATCCTACCCATTTCAGCTACATTAACCTACCAACTGGAAGTGACAGAAATTGGTCTAACACCAAGACCCTTTATTAAGGCAAATGCCATGGTAATTTTTGAGGGCAAAATTATTGCCATGATCGCCAATCTTGGTCTTCAGTTGTCAGAAAAGATTTCTTGACTTTTAGCTTTTGGCATCCCATGAATTTGAGTTCCTGTAAGTTTGACAAATCTTACCGAACAAGGAGTCCAGTTGTGGATCGATCGCGATAAACTCAAGATTCATTCTCCCAAAGGAGTAATAACGCCAGCAGTACGCGCTGACTTGGCTGCAAACAAGAACGAGCTCCTGGCGTTTCTGCGCGATCGCGAGACCTCTGACAACTGTAGCTATATTCCTGACGGTCAAGGACTTAGCTTACCAACAATTGGTCGGCTAATTGGCGGATTTGGCAGCCAAACAACCGCGGACTTTAAACCACCTACTATTGATGCCAAAGCGATGGCTCAAAAATTAAAAGTCACTTTTCGACCTTTGCCGAAGCAATATAAGCAAGAATCTGTACTGCGTTTTCGAGAAGAATTAGAAGGCAAGCTGCTTGAATATGGAGTTCAAATTCTATCTTGGCAACAAGCGACCAGAGAATATAGCTTTGACATCAAGATCCCCTTTACTAAGTGGAAGAAAACCATCAAGGCGAGAGTAGTCAAAGCTGGGATTAATGCAGTAATTGATGTAGAAAGACCTCGTTCTCTAAGAAACAAAGCGGAGAGTTTCGCAGCAGAAAAACTTTATCAAATTTATTCTCACTTTATTTTAAAAAACAAAAAAGTATCTGTTTCGACCATTGCTAAATTAATCGGTTGGGCAGAAGATCATGCAGCACAACGAGTAGAAGATCCTACCAATACTCAAACTATTATTCTTGCCGAACTCGATCGAGAGTTTGTAGATGACAAGAAGCCCTATCGAGACAAAATTTCTCTCGGTATTAAAACATTAGTCAAAAACTTTTCCGAAATTGTTATCGGCGTATCCGATGACAGGGTTTCAATTTTAAACATGAATCTTTCGGATTCTCTTTTTTCCAAACAAGAGATCGATCGCTTCGTGTCTAAATCTCTCATCCCCAAAATTTACGTCCCGATCGCCCCCCTACTCCTCAACCGTTTTGAGTTAGGAGAATATGACCCCCAAAAATCCGATTATGCCAATAAATTAGCCCGTTTGGGTCAAGAATTAGCTGATACTGGTTTATTTCCACCTGGATTCAAGCTGAGTGAAGCAATCCCCAGACAATCCCACCGCGACATGGTAGATGTGATTGCCAATGGTAGAACGGGAGTTTCTTACGGTTTTGTTGCCTATGCCGAACCACCTCAATATCATGGCGCGATCGAAATTGACGAACGGGAATGGGAAAGTTTGGAAGCCCCAGAAGGATTCGATCGCCAAGAATTGCGTCAAAATGAAGCGGGTAGATTCTATCTAAAAACTAAAATAAAGCAGCAATATTCCTACAAACAAATTCCGGATCTTTGGTTGGTTAGTTCTCGTTCTGGTTCGAATAAAACCGATTTAAATCTAGAAACAGATATTCTCAGAATCGGTTTGAGCAAAAAATTATTACTGCAATTACCCCAAGGAATCGACGCGATCGAAGCAGATATCAAACCTTCTTACGACATCTATGTAATGGTGGCGATGGCGCTTGCTGCTGCTTTGTACGCACCAGAATTAATTGCTAACGGCGCTCCTATGGTTCATTTTCACGGCTATCCATCTAGCCAATGGTTTGAGAAAAATGAATATTATGCTGGTGTCGATAATCCTTCGGTTCCCTGTGGAACTTACGAATCGGGAGTATTTAATTTCTTGAGTATTTTTCAATTAGCTAAAAAATACAGCGATCGCCTAAAACTTGCAACGCTAATCGAACCAGATCACGGAGCTAATTTTATCGCTCCCGATCTAGATTATTTAGTCGCAAGATTGAAAGACGGATGTAAAAAGGGACAGATTGAACTTGGTGGCAAGCATTTTGCCTCTCTCAAGACGAAGACAATCGATCGCTGAGGAGAATCAAAGTTCATCTACCCAAAAGGTTGCAAATTAATGAAAAGCAAAAAAAATAGATTTAACTGAAGGACTGCGACGCACTCAAGAATGGTGGGAAAAACACGAAGTTAACAATGCCTGAAAATTCAACAATTGTATTGACTCGACGTATTTTTAGTTAATAAATAGGAGACAAAGTTCGTGGTTCAAAAAAATTCTCAATCCCAACCATTTGTTAACTCCCTCGGTCAATGGCTTATATCTTTGACTGTCGCCCTCCTTGTCACTAATGGCTTTAACTATCTCAGCAATTGGTTTAAACCTCGTACCGCCGAAAAAGTTACCCAACCAACTCCATCCAAAAACGAAGCTGCTAAGGCTGCGGTTTCTGCTTTGGGAAGATTAGAACCTAAAGGAGAAATCATTCGCCTATCCGCTCCTGTTTCCCTTGAGGGGACTAGAATCGGAGAAATTAAAGTCAGACAAGGCGATCTCGTCAAAAAAGGACAGATGGTTGCCGTTCTCGATAACTACTCTCGTCGTTTAGCTGCTCTCAACAAAGCCAAGGCAGATGTGGAGATTGCCCAAGCGCGTCTAGCTGCCGTCAAAGCAGGCGCTAAACCAGGAGAAATCCAAGCTCAGCGAGAAAAAGTCAGTCGTCTAGAAACCCAACTCCAAGGAGAAATTGCCACCCGTAAGTTGGCAATTGCCCGTTTGGAAGCCGAACTGGAAAACGCCGAAGTAGAAGCTAGGAGGCATCAAATGCTCTACGATTCGGGCGCTATTTCTGCCTCTACCGCAGACGAAAAAATGTTGCGATCGAGAACAGCACAAAAGCAAGCCAATGAAGCTAAAGCCGAGCTGATGTATTCGATCGACAGATTGGAAATCGAACGCAAAGAGGCAAAAGCCACTCTCGATAGTATCTCTGAAGTTCGTTTGGTAGATATTAAGCGAGCAGAAGCTGAAATTAACAGCGCACTTGCTTCTGTTAAGCAAGCTCAAGCCGAACTCGAATTAACCCAGATTAAATCGCCGATCGATGGTCAGGTTTTAAAAGTCCGCGTTCGTCCTGGTGAAATTATTGATACTCAAGGAATTGCCGATATTGGTCAAACCCAAGCAATGAACGTAGTTGCTCAGGTGTACGAAACCGATATTGAAAAAGTGCGTGTCGGTCAAAAAGCAATTATTACTAGCAATGCCTTTATGGGTAAATTAAACGGAACAGTAGAAGAAGTTGGTATGCAAGTAGACAAACAAGATGCTTTCGACGATAACCCTCTCGAAAAAACCGATAACAGAATTGTCGAAGTAAAAATCAGTCTCGATCCAGCTAGTAGTAAAAAAGTTACCAACCTCAGCAATCTACAAGTTCAAGCAGTGATTCTTCAGTAAATCAGGGACTGGGGATTAGGGATTAGGGAAAAGAAGTCATAAGTCATAAGTTTTTACTTGCTACTTACTACTTGCTACCCCCTACCCCCTACACCCTACACCCTAGCCCCTAACCCCTAGCCCCTAGCCCCTAACCCCTTTAATTTATAATGTTTCGCGCCATCCCCCTAGCCTGGTTACAATTAATCCACTATCGAGTTCGCTTTCTGGCAACTTTGGCAGGAGTCGCTTTTGTAGTGATTCTGCTATTTATGCAACTGGGTTTTCAGGATGCTATGTTCGATAGCTCTGTAAGAGTGCATCAAAGTTTGCAAGGAGATTTATTTGTCCTTAGCTCTCAATATAAATCTTTGACTTCCCAACAGAGTTTTCCTCGCAATCGTTTGTATCAAACTTTGGCTCTAGATCCAGTAGAATCTGTCAGTCCTCTCTATTTTCAATTTGGTAAATTAAAAAATATCGAAAACGGACAAAAATCTTCAATCTTCGTATTTGGCATCGATCCGGGTTCGCCGACTTTTAATTTACCTGAAATTAACCAAAATTTAGATACACTTAAATTACCAGACGCAGCGCTTTTCGATCGCGAATCGCGACCTGAGTTTGGACCGATCGCCCCACAATTTCAGCAAGGTCAACCAGTCCAACTGGAAATCGCTCCTTTTAATGAGATTGTTGCTGCCAAAAGATTCAAAATTCTTGGTCTATTTAGTATCGGTCCCTCGTTTGGTGTTGATGGCAATATTATTACTAATTCGTCAACCTTTTTACGCACTTTTGCAGATCGTCAATCAGATAATATCGATTTAGGCTTAATCTTACTCAAACCTGGTTCTAACGTAGAACAAGTAAAACAGACCTTAAGAGAAAGTTTGCCCCATGATGTCAAAATTTTTGACCGTCAAGAATTTATTGACTTTGAAAAGAATTACTGGGATCTCAGAACTCCCGTTGGCTTTTCTTTTAAAGTCATGGTTACGATGGGAATCATTGTCGGTATTGGCATTGCCTATCAAATTCTCTATAGCAACATCGCCTCTCATCTGATTGAATATGCAACTCTCAAGGCGATCGGTTTTGCCAATCAATATCTATTGAATGCAGTTTTCCAGCAGGCGCTCATTCTAGCAATTTTAGGCTATTTACCAGGATTAATTGTTTCTTTCGGTGTTTACGATTTGACTAAAAGTTCTACTGGTCTGCCAGTACTTATGAGCCTAGACAAACAATTCTCTGTTTTGGTTGCAGTTTTATTAATGTGTACAATTTCTGGATTTCTAGCAATCCAAAAACTTCGTTCTGCTGACCCTGCTGATATTTTCTAGCTAATTCGTTTCCATTTTTAGTCGAAATTTTTACTTTTACACCAGCAAATAAAAATTAGAGACAGGTAAAAAATAATGAGTCAATTCAAGCTAAATTTTAATAACGGAGCCGTAAAAGTTAACGTTGACCCTTTTACTGGAGCAACTACTGTCGATACTGGACAGGCAAATGTCAGCACCGATCCAGTTACAGGTGTTACCAAGGTTGATTGGGGTAGTGGGTCAGCTAATATTAATGTCAACTCGTCAACAAACACTACTTTTATTGATTGGGGTAGTGGCAAAGTAGATGTGGTCGTTAACCCCAACACTGGTGAAGCTACTGTCAACAGTCCATACACAAACGTAGATGTCAATCCGATCGCTGGTGGAACCAGAGTTAACTGGGGTAGCGGGCAAGTAGATGTCGAATTTGGTGGAGGTATATTTGGTGGTACAAATGTTAATGCTAGACCAGTAGATGTCCAAGTCGGTCCCTGGGGTAGTGGATATGTTGATTGGGGTAGTGGATATGTTAATTGGGGTGGTGGAAAGGTAGATATCGACATTTTCTAGTCAGATGATCTAGTTGGATGGAAGTTTAATGTACTCAGCAACAAGTGACGAGAAGGATCCGAGCGAGCTTTCGCAACTCAACAACAGAGAATTGGTTCTCACAATTGAGGATCTCAACCATTATTTTGGCGATAAATCATTGCGCCGACAAATCTTATCCGATATAAACCTGAAGATTGAATCAAAAGAAATTATTATTTTGACAGGTCCTTCTGGTGCGGGTAAAACAACTCTGTTAACATTAATTGGCGGTCTGAGGTCTGTTCAAGAAGGAAGTGTTCGAGTCCTCGGACAAGAACTTTATAGTGCCAATCAGACGGAAATTTTAAAAGCACGCCGGCAGATTGGCTACATCTTTCAAGCTCACAACTTGCTAGAGTTCCTCACTGCTAGACAAAATGTACAATTACCCCTAGAACTAAACCAAGAAATTAACCCCGTAGACGCACGGGAAAAAGCAGAGGCAATGTTGGCTCTCGTCCAATTGGGTGACTATCTAGATTACCATCCCCATCAACTTTCTGGAGGACAAAAGCAACGGGTGGCGATCGCTCGTGCTTTGGTCAATAATCCGAGGCTGATCTTAGCTGACGAACCAACTGCTTCTCTAGATAGTAAGACGGGTAGAGAAATCATCAATTTAATGCAGAAAATGGCTCAAGAATTGGGTACTGCTATCTTGATGGTGACTCATGATAACCGCATTCTTGACATCGCCGATCGCATTGTCCGCATGGAAGATGGTCGATTAATAAATTTCCCAGAAACTAATCATCAAGACACCCAACCCTAAGTGCAAAGATTGGCGTTGGCATTGTCAATCTTTCGCTGCTAGCTTGTTTTGTCTATATTGCCACCAAAGGGGAATTGCAAAAATAGCAGCAATCAAAATAAAGGCAACTATACCAAATTTGCCCATTTGATAGATTACTTCTTCTAGAGGAACTAATTTCCCTAAAAAGTAAGAGGCTGTCAAGGTAGTTGTTGCCCAGAGTGCTGCACCGCCAAAATTGCAGAAAAAGAATTGTGGATAAGGCATATTGGCTATACCTGCCATGGGACCAGCAAAAATCCGCAATAAGGTAATAAAGCGACCAAAGAAAACTGCTTTTGCCGCATTATTGGCGAATTGATCTTTAACTTTTTCTAATTTCTTGTCTTCGATCCGAAAAAATTTGCCTACTTTCAACAAAAACGGCCAACCGCCAACCTTGCCAATCCAATAGCCAAAATTATCTCCAGCTACAGCGCCGCAGATCGCACTGGCGAGGATAATCCAATAATTTAATTCTCCCCTACCTGCAAGGAAGCCAGCAACAACAGTAATCGTTTCTCCTGGTAGTGGTACTCCCGTGTTTTCTAAGGCAATACCCACAAAAACAGCCCAGTAACCATATTGACGCGCGATTTCCTGAATACTCTCCAGTGAGAATAGCTCTATAGACATTCAGCCCAAGCTTTACAAATGTTTACTAATATCTTCATAATATTGGCGCGATTCAGGTAGCGCTGTCAATTTTTTCTGCAAATTTTATTCTCAATTGAGCATTCCTCATTATTAAATTTTGAATTGCGAATTGCGAATTGCGAATTCTTTCATTAAGTAGGAATTGCTTCGCCAGGACGTAATTTTGCCCATTTACCAGTTTCTCTCAGAAAACTGTTACAACCAACCACATCCCATTCCATCTCAATAATTTTCCCTTTGGTACGAATATTGACATTAATGGTGGGGTTGTTGGCTTCAAAATCTGGAGTTTCGGTTAAATGTTCTTGTTGGTGCTGTGTTTCCACTGCATTATAGGTTTGACAGCGATCGACAAAATAGCAATTAACACAAATACACATGGTTTTTTCTCCACTGTACTTTACTTGTTAATGTATCTCAAATCGGTCTTGCTTTGCATACCCAGAACAGAGAAAGCCAGAAAAAAACTATTAAGATTCGCTCTAAAATACTCAATCAATTAAAGCATGAAGTTTTCCTAATAGCTCTTCAAGAGTATCCTTGGGTAATACCTCCAGAAAGCTTACTTTCCTTTCGTACCAATCTATTGTTTTCAACTGAAATCCTAGTATTACCCCTGTCGTTTTTAAGCCATCTGGAAGCAATATTTCCAAATTAAACCCTTTTATTTGAGTTGTAATTGGACAAACTAAAGCTAATCTCGTTGCTTGATTAAACTTTTTGGTAGTAATGATTACGGCGGGTCGATAACCAGCTTGTTCTCTTCCTAGAGTCGGATCGAAGCTAAACTTAACAATATCTCCGCGTTCGGGGATATATTTTTTTACCATGTTTCTCTACCAACAGGCTGTCCCCAATCATATTCACCTCCTATTAATTCGGGAGTAACTCCAGCCAATAAGTCATCTAGTTCATACTTTTTCTTTATGGGTGAGATAGTAATTCGATCGCCTTCTACTTCTATATCTACTTCCATTCCTTCTGTAAATCCTGCCTTAGTTGCGATCGACTTGGGTATCCTTACACCTAAGCTGTTACCCCATTTGTTGATTACAGAACTCATAATTATCTTGCCAGATTTTGTATATCTTAAGTATATTCAAAAATACTTAAAATTCAACTATAAAAGCGAATCAAACAGATGTATGCCCATATTATTGCTGAATTTTTAGCAAAAAATTTACCCTTCCCAATAGATTTATTCCCCTCGGAAACTTATTTAGTAGGTGGTGTAGTTAGAGATGTTTTATTAAAGAGAAACAGAGAATACTTAGATTTAGATTTTGTCGTACCCGATCGCACGATCGCTCTTGCCAAACAAATTGCCAAAACTTACCAAGCTGGATTTGTTGTCCTCGATCGCGACAGAGAAATTGCCAGAGTTGTCTTTAAGCAAGGAACTGTAGATATTGCACGGCGAGAAGGAAACAGTTTAGAAACAGATTTAGGACGTAGAGATTTTACGATTAACGCGATTGCCTACCAACTCGATCGCCAGGAATTAATCGATCCCTTTAACGGAGTTGCAGATTTAAACGATCGACTCTTGAGAATGATTTCTCCAACTAACCTAGAAGACGATCCGTTGAGGCTTCTGAGGGCTTATCGTCAAGCAGCGCAACTAGATTTGGCGATCGAATCTAATACTAAAAATACTATTCGTAGCCTAGCTCATTTAATTACAACTGTCGCAGCCGAAAGAGTACAAACCGAATTTGGTTATTTACTGGCTAGTTTGACTGGAAATAAATGGATAGTAGCAGCTTGGCAAGATGGATTACTAAAACCTTGGTTTCCAGAATTAGATGAGGAAAAATTAGCAAGATTAGCCAAAATTGACGAAGCGATTGCCACTCTCGATCGTGAATATCCCGACTTAATCCAAGATTATACTTGGTGCTTGAGTATTTCTAAATTAGCTAGTTTAGTGGCGATCGCACCAGCAAAAGCAGAAACAGAATTAACCGAATTAAAATATTCGCGGACTGAAATTCGCGCTGTCACCACCGCACTCAAACATTTGCCTCAGCTTCAGCAACAAGCCATGTTAATGAGTCTGAGAGAGCAGTATTTTTTCTTTTTGGATATCAAGGGCGTTTTCCCTATTTTAGCCATCTTAGCAGTGGCTACAGGAGTAGATAGTCAAATAATAGAGCCTTTGTGCGATCGTTATCTTAATTCTCAAGACTTAGTCGCCCATCCCCAACCCTTAGTTACTGGTAATGACTTAATGCAAGCCTTAAATCTCAAACCAAGTCCTAAAATTGGCGAATTACTCACAGATATTCAAATTGCCAGAATTGAAGGAAAAATTAGTAGTGCAGAGGAAGCGATCGCCTGGGCGAGTATTAATAGGGGTTAGGGGTTAGGGGTTAGGGAGCAGAGAAGCGGAGGAGCAGGGGAGCAGGGGAGCAGGGGAGCAGGGAGCAGGGGAGAAACTAACAACAAATAACTAACAACAAATAACAAATTACCAATGAACCATGAACCATGAACCATGAACTATTCACTTAAAAATATAGTCTGACGGTGAACGTGAACTAGATTCAATTCAACTCCTGAAACTTGTTCGAGCATATAAATTAATTGTTCTGGTTGTAGGAGAGTTCCGTCATTGCGACAGCTACCTATGTAGCGCAATTGGATCTCGTTGCGATCTAAATCTTCTGAATTTATTTCTAACTCAAACAGACGATCGCGCAAATTGACTTGTTGTTTTTTTCCTGATTTAGTTGTTTTTTCCCACCAAATTTCTGGAGAATTTTTAACTGAAGTAATCCAGGTTTGCCAATTTTCTAAAGATGCTTGGCGATCGTTAGCAAAAGTAAGAATATACTCGGCTTTATCTAGCAATTGAGTGGCCGCAGGGGCTTTACGGCTGATTTCCTCAACTTTATACAAAGGAATATCTTGAGGAAATTGTGCCGCAAGGCGATCGCGAAACTCGTCAATCTCTAAACGAGATTTAAGCTCAAAATCGACAATTTCACTACTACTAGTTACACCTAATGGTAAGGCATTGGCGATCGAAATTCTTGGGCCTGGATGAAATCCGTTAGTATAAGCAACAGGAAGATCTGCCCTTCGCACTGCGCGATCGAACAGACGGACTAAATCGAGATGGCTCACTAGTGCCATTTCTCCCTGTTTACCAAACCAAACTCGCAGGCGTTGCGCCCTTTCTTGGTCGATTTGAAAATGTCCTTTAAATTCAGGAATTGGTGGTGGTGGAACGACAATATTATGACCAAAATCTGTCCCACAAACGCCACAGTGAGAACAACCATCAAAAGCACAATCTGGTACGGTAGCAGCTTGTAATGCTCTTTCTAAGTCTTGTTTGAGCCATTCTTTATCAATTCCTGTATTGAGATGATCCCAAGGTAGAGGGCGATCTAAGGAATTGACATCTGGTAGGGGAGGCACGGACGGCGAATTTACTTCGCCGTATTGAGTGCCGTGCGAATGGCTATTCGCCCCTACATCATCATAATTCGCCCCTACATCATCACAATTCGCCCCTAGAGTTGATTTATCAAAAACATTCCATTCACCGTTTTCAATTTGACGATATTTCCAGGTTAAGCCAGTCTGTTCGATCGCCTTTTCCCAAGCACCAAAAGCTCGATCGAGGCTTTCCCACCAAGCATCCATGCCCGCACCTAATTCCCAGGCACGACGCACCACCGCAGCAAGTCGGCGATCGCCTCTACCTAAAAAGTCCTCCATGGCTGAGATGCGAACGTCGGTATAATTTACCTTGACTCCCTTCATCCAACTGAATTCATCGCGCAATAGTTCTTGTTTGCGTTTGAATTCAGCAGTCGATACGGAATGCCACTGAAAAGGAGTATGGGGTTTGGGTGTAAAATTAGAAATAGTAATGGTAACATCGAGGCGTTTTTTGCCTTTCATTCGACATTCTTTTCGCAACCAGCGCACCGTCTCCGCAATGCCAATCACATCAACATCGGTTTCTCCTGGTAAGCCAATCATAAAGTAAAGCTTGACCTTATCCCAGCCCTGTTCGACGGCGGTTTTAATCCCTCTTAGTAATTCTTCGTTGGTCAATCCTTTGTTGATTACATCCCGTAAGCGTTGCGTTCCTGCTTCTGGAGCAAAAGTCAAACTAGATTTACGAGTACCACCAATAATGTTGGCAATATTTTCATCAAAGCGATCGACTCTTTGGCTGGGGAGAGATAGAGAAATATTTTCATTGGCTAGTCGATTTCTAATTTCTACTCCTACTGCTGGTAGAGCTAAATAATCAGAACAACTCAGAGAAAGTAAGGAAAATTCGTTATAACCAGTAGCCCGCATTCCTGTTTCGATCGCTTCTACTACCTTATCTGGTTCCACATCAGTAGCGGGACGAGTTAGCATTCCTGGCTGACAAAAACGACAACCACGGGTACAACCACGTCTAATTTCTACTGTCAGGCGATCGTGTACTGTTTCTACATAGGGAACTAAACCGATCGAGTAAGCAGGAATTGGTGTTGCTACTCTTCTGAGAATCTTTTTGGGAACATCTCGATGGTTGGGAATTACCGAACCATCTTCAGTCAAATCGTAAAATCTAGGAACGTAAACACCAGGTACTTGAGCTAAATCTAGCAATAATTCCTCTTTGCTCAAACCCAACTGTTTGCCTTCTTCAATTACCAAACCGATTTCTGGTAATAATTCTTCTCCGTCTCCTAAAGCGAAAAAATCAAAAAAGTCAGCATAGGGTTCGGGATTGGATGTGGCTGTCTGTCCCCCTGCAAAGATTAAAGGATAATCGCCACTAGTTCTTTCTTTCCAGGTGAGAGGAATACCAGCTAAGTCTAACATCTCTAGGATGTTGGTAGCTCCTAGTTCGTAACTGAGACTGAAACCTAAAATATCAAAGTCTTGTAAAGGGCGCTTCGACTCTAATGCAAATAAAGTAGTCTGAGTAGAACGTAATTTTTGGGCTAGATCGGTTGCTGGTAAATAAGTGCGATCGCACAGTTGTCTGGGTTGGGCATTAATAATATTGTAGAGAATGATATGCCCTAGATTGGACGCACCTACTTCATAAACCTCTGGGTAAGTAAGTACCCAACGTACTTTTGCACTTTCCCACGGTTTATGACTTGCTCCCAGTTCGTTACCAAGGTAGCGTGCTGGCTTATGTATATCGGTTGCGATGAGTTTGTCGATTGAAACTGTCACAGCACCACCCTCTTCTTGCTTAATTAAAGCATTATCTAGCTTTTTTAATATATCGAAGGTTGAGCTATAACAGCAAAATTATTGCTTAACTTTTCGATCGAATTAGGTGCTGTTTCCCAGTATCAGTCTCGATCAATTTAAGGTTGCTTCAAAACTGTCACGATTTTCAAAAATTTCAAACACGGTATCCAGTTGCGTTAATTCAAACATCATGCGTACAGACGGGGGTACCGAACACAGACTAAAGCGTCTTCCCAAACTTTGAGCTAGGCGAAATCCTTTCACCAAAGCCATCAAACCAGCACTGTCTAAAAACTCCAGTTCATCCATGTCTACTAATAGCACGCAATCATTACTGGCTTGGATTTTACCAGTTAACTGTTGAAGAAACTCGTTAGCGTTAGCAGCACTTACGTATCCTTGAGGTTTAAATGCTTCTATTCTTGTGCAGATTAAAGTTTTACTCATATTGTCTTTCTTCGCCTTGATTTCGTGTTTTTTTAACTTTTATTTTTTTCTTTATTCTTAGAGGATAATCCGTAAATTCACTTAAATCCACCCTTGATTTTTACTTTCTGGAAATCTTTATCAAAAATTTAAAGTTGTTTGAATTTTCCAATAACTTTATCTTTTTTGCCTATAAGTGTATAAATTACTACAACTTTTGAGCTTGAAAACATGCATAAAGTATTTAGAAGATTAACAGCAACTACATTTATTCCCTACCTAAATTTAAAGAGATCTTTTTTTAAGTGACAAGATTATTGGTGTTGAAAATACCAATCTATTCAGAAAAGTTTACCTAAAAGCGATTCCTAATTATTAAGGTTAACCCAATCAATATTTGTAACTAATAGTACAATTTAGCCAAATATTTGGGAAATGAGGCAAAAATATGCTGCAATTGACTTAAAAAATACCAAAAAAGCGAACTCGTTGTCATCTGCCAAATGGCGCATCTTTAGCCTGACTACTTAGTCGATTGAGTATGAGAAACGCTATAGATCGAGTGACGTAATCGGTATTTTTCCTAGGTAATCAATATAGTCTAGCCAACAAAAGTGCAGTTTCAGAAAAATCATTGCATCCTTCTGCCTTCTGCCTTCGTGTACTAGCTTTCGTGAGCTAATTCTCCCATAAGATAAGTCGCTCGAACAGCGCGATCGTCTCCCATAATTAGTAGGCTAAAGACTTTATCGGCTAGTTCTTCTAGGGAAGTGGCAATGGGTTGAGGATTGCGAAATGCCATCATTGGTGTTGCTTGTAAATCTAAAACGATAAAATCGGCTTCTTTACCAACCTCAAAATTACCAATCTTATCATCGAGACAAAGTGCTTTAGCACCGCCTAAAGTGGCTAAAAATAGGTTTTGGAAGGGGGATAGTTGTTGTTTTCTGAGTTGAGCAACCTTATAGGCTTCACTGGCTGTCTTAAACATAGAAAAGCTAGTTCCTCCACCTACATCCGTTGCTAAACCAACTTTGATGGGATAATCTTTGGATTTTGCTCTCTCAATTTTAAATAAACCACTACCTAAAAATAGATTAGAAGTGGGACAAAAGGCGATCGCTGCTTTTGCTTCTGACAATCTGACAAATTCTGCATCAGTGAGATGGATACAATGGGCAAAAATAGAACGTTCTCCTACTAATCCAAAGCGATCGTAGACATCGAGATAGCCTTGCGAGTCTGGAAACAGTTCTTTTACCCATGCTACTTCCTCGATATTTTCTGAGAGATGGGTATGTAAATAAAGATCGGGGAATTCCTCTAACAGCTTACCTGCTAAACGCAATTGTGCTTCACTAGAAGTAATCGCAAAACGAGGAGTGACAGCATAGAGTAATCGTTCCTGTTTATGCCACTTCTGAATTAATTCCTGACTATCTTGATAGGATGTTTCTGCTGTGTCGGTAAGAAAATCTGGCGCATGGCGATCCATCATGACTTTCCCCGCAACCATTCGCAGATTGCGGCGACTTGCTTCTGTAAAGAAAGCCTCTACAGATTCGGGAAAAACTGCTGGAAGGACTACTGCTGTGGTTGTACCGTTGCGTAATAGTTCTTCGATGAAAATACTAGCTACTTTCTCAGCATAGGCTCGATCTTGGAATTTGCGTTCGGTGGGAAAGGTGTATTTTTCTAGCCACTGTAACAACTGTTCTCCATAAGCAGCAATTATTTCCATTTGTGGGAAATGAAGGTGTAGATCGATAAATCCTGGCACAATCAACTTATCAGGATAAGAAATAATGGGAATGGTTGAATACTTCTCTTTAAGACTTTCGTAAGTTCCTAATTCTTTGACTCTGCCATTTTCGAGAATGAGCAAACCATCAGCAATGTAACGAACACTTTGAGATTCGGTAACGTAAAATGGATCTTCGATCGCATCGAGAAAAGAAGCGCGAAAAGCCTTAGTTACATGTTTTTGCATCTCCACCTCACAACTTCCTCAAATTCTTAATTTAAATTGAAATATCGATAGGAATTTTTTCAAAACTAAAAATTTAACTCGATCGCCCTTCTCCAAGATCGGAAAATAATCTTAATGCATCAAATCGAACAAGAATCCCCCATAGCTCCAGTCAAAGTACCTGTTGGATACTTAAATATTATGGGCTATATTCACGAATCCAAAGGGAATGGTCCTGGTAGTCGTGCTGTAGTTTGGGTACAAGGCTGCAATCTAAAATGCTCTGGTTGTTATAACTCGGCTTCTTGGTCGTTTGCTATCAATCAATTGATATCTGTAGATGAGTTGGCTGAAATAATTGTCAGCAATTTTCACAATCAAGGTGTAACTTTTTCTGGTGGAGAGCCTTTTTTGCAGGCACCAGCATTAGCTAGTTTAGCAAGAAAGGTAAGAGCTGAAGGATTAAATGTAATGTGTTTGACTGGGTTTACCCTAGAATACTTACAATCCGATTTCGCTCCTCTTGGTTCTCAGGAACTGTTACAAGAATTAGATATTCTCATTGATGGGAAATATGTGCCGTCTTTAGCCGTTAATGTGCCAGATTCCCCAATATCTTCCAGTAATCAAAAAATTTATATTTTTAATCCTAATTTTAAAAACAAAATTACTTGGAATAGCGATCGCCTAGAAGCTCATCTAATGAAAGATGGTAGTAGTGTTTTTAGTGGTTATCGAGGTTGGTTGCAGGAATTAGTAATTTAGGCGAGGAATGCAAAGAAATGGCAGCAAATTTCCAGATTTGGGTATCGTAATGGTAAGAAGCCTTAGATCTTGAACCCCCAAAATGCCTATTTCTTGCAGTTCTTTTCGCGATCGCCTCGATCGATTGCCCTTAGTTTTAGCTGGTCCAATCCTTAGATATACTTGTACCGAATCAGTAACGGTTTGGATAGCGCTGAAGGAAAAGAGTCAAGTTAGGCTAACAGTTTATACAACTAGAGAAAATGGTAGCGCGATCGCCGAGTCGATGATGTCTGCTGAAGCAAAAACTGTTGCTCTGGGCAAAAATTTACATATTATTGCTATTACAGCATTTGGGCAAAATCTGCGCTCGGGACAAATTTATGCTTATGACTTAAGTTTTAGTCTAGAGAATAAAATTTTAGACAACTTAAACCAAGCTCTAACTTCTGTAAGTCTACCCCAAGTACCAGTTAGCTATTTTGAGCATCAACTACCTACATTTTCCTTACCACCTGAAGATATCGAGCGCTTAAAAATTATCCAGGGTTCTTGTCGTAAACCTCATGGTAAAGATGGGGATGCATTAGCCATTCTCGATCGCTTAATTGAAAACAGTGCAGAATTTGCAGACGATCGACCCCATCAGCTTTTTCTGACTGGCGATCAAA
>CAZJTL010000057.1:0-24652 GCA_964548905.1 uncultured bacterium
TAGGTCTTGAATTATTTTCTCTTATTTTGTTCTGACTTTTGCAAGAGGTCTATTGGTGTTCCATGGTAAATTTGTTGCGATCGAAAGAGATATAAGTTCTTTCTCGCAACCAGCCAACGATTAACAGAATATTGCAATAACCGACAGGGAATTAATTCCCTGTCTCATATATTAAGTCCATTAAAATGGACTAAAGCACTAATCTAGTCGTCTTTAGACGACTTTTTGTATTAGGCAGCGATTTCAATCGCTGACTGACTGACTGACTTTGAGGCTAATACTGCGAAATAAGCGAAATTTAAGTTTTTTTTATCAACGCTTCCACTCTGGAAGTTTCCAAGTTGTCAAATCCCAAGCAGTCAACTCTACACCATTAAGCCTATTGCCAACTCCCATGACATTTGCTCGATGAATTAGAGAAATAATAATTGCATCTTTGACTAGCATGTCGTTCATTTGCATATACATTTGCTTTCTCTTTTCGGGATTTAATTCTTTACTTGCCGCTTGCCAAAGCTTGTCATATTCAGGATTGCAATAGCGTGAAAAATTATCTCCCGTCCAATTATTCGCTTTTTGAGGAATCTCGACACAAGTAAAATTCCTCATGTAATCTCCAGGATCGGGACTATTATTGCCAGTACTAAACATTTGTAAATCGGCGTAAAAATGTTCGATGGTATCGTTATTGGCAGGATCGCTAGAGAAGAAAATACTCGGATCGATCGTCTTTAATTCCACACCAATACCGATCGCTTGCAAACTTTGTTTGATTATTTGCTGAGTTTTCTGACGCAGGGGATTAACCGAGGTTTGAAAGACTATGTTCATCTCTACCCCATTTTTATCCCTGATCCGATTACCGTTAGTATCTTTCCATCCAGCCTCATCTAATAAAGCTGATGCTTTTTGAGGACTAAATTCATAGCTAGTATTAGGTGAGTTATATTCTTGAGGTAGAACGAGAACATTAGACGTTGCTGTCCCTGTTTTGCCGTAGAGTTGTTTAGCAATGGTATCGCGATCGATCGCCATCGCTAATGCTTGACGCACCTTAGTATCGCTGAAAAAGGGGTGGGGAATATCTTTGTTAGAACGTTCGCCTTCTGGGGTAGCTCGATTGGGATCGGAAAGATTAATTACTAACTGTTCCGTTAGCGAACTAGGATCTGATAGTAGCTTACCATTCCCTGCTGCTTCTAACTGCTGCAAAATTGGCGCTTCAACTTGTAAGTTATAGGCATAGTCAGCATCTCCTGTTTGTAGAATTGCTCTAGTTGCTGAAGTAGCATCACCGCCACCTTTAAGTTCTATTCTGGAAAAAGTTTGTTGCTTCTTGTCTCGGAAATGAGGTGAGGGTTCGTAGACGACTGTATCCCCAGGTTTAAATTCTACTACTTTGTATGCTCCCGTTCCAACGGGCATTCTGTTAGCTGGTGCTTCTCTAGCATTAGCACCGTTATATTTTTCAAATACGTGACGGGGTAAAATCATGCCATCTGTACCCACAAAAACCAGAAACCAGGCTGGATTAACGTCTTTAAAATTAATTTTGACTGTATAATCGTCGATCGCTTCTACATTCTTGACGATCGCGTAACTTCCAGCCGTAGTTGTAGCCACTTTGGGATTAGTAATAAATTGATGGGTAAAAACTACATCTTGAGCCGTGAAAGGCTTGCCATCAGACCATTTCACATCTTTTTTTAATTTCCAAGTAACTGACTTACCATCTTTAGCTACTCCACCGTTTTCTTTAGTTGGTATTTCTGCGGCTAAAAAAGGGATTAATTTGCCATCGCGATCGTAGCTTGCCAAAGGTTCTAAAGTAATGCGACTAGCTTCTGCGTCTTTAAAACCATTGGAAAAATGAGGATTTAAAATAGTCGGTGCTTGCCAGTAGAGTAATTTGAGAACGTCATTATTTGTCTGTGGTGTTGTTTGAGTAGGGGAAGGTGAAGAAGGTTGAGAAGATTGCGGCGGACTTCCACAAGCGGAAAATAAAAAAACAGAACAAATAGACAGAATCCAAATAGGTTTGTTAGCAAATTTTTTGATAATCACGCAGTTTATCCCTACTCAATCATTCTCAACTTTACCAAAGACTATTGCCTCTTGCCTCTTGCCTTTTGCCTGTTATAAAAACTAAAAATAGATTAGTAAATTTAACCCTGGAATTGTGCGAGAGAGAGTCCATAACAAGAGAATAATATAGAGAACGCCGAGACTCCATTGATACCAAACTAAAGTAGAAACAATGCCTGGTAAATGTTCGTCTCTGACGCGAAGATCGTTAAAACCCAATCTCAATAAATTATTCAAACTAAAATCATAATAGTTTAACCAATTCCAACGGCGATCCCAAAGTATATATTGATAGCGATCGCGAAAGAAGGGGAAGCGAGGCATAATTGGCAAACGTCCAATCATGATCCGAAATTGACGCATCGAACCATCTTCGACAAAATAGGTGACATCCAATAAATTGTGATAGCGACCTTGTTGATATAAACGTACTAATAATAATAAGGGTGTTGGTAATAAGACAAATGCCAAGCAAGCTAACGTTAATAAGGGTCGATCGGCAGCTTTTAAAATAATAGCAATTCCAAATAAAGCCAAAATACTAAAACTACCCGTCATACAAATAGTTTCATAGCGATTGGGAAGGATTGGCTGAGGAAGTCGGCGACGATAGCGATCGACCAACCAGAACAATAAACCAAAATAAGCGATCGCGATCGTTCCTACACCAAAAACAACGCTAAAATTAGTTCCATAGTCACCTAGTAATAGTAATAAAGCTAACCCCAACCATTTGAAAATACTCTCTACCCAATTAAATTTGAATATTCTGGTTAAATCTGAATTAACAATTTGTTCACTTATTTGTTTTAATTGGAGTTTTTTACTTTTATATTCAATTTGATTGGCATCGGGAATTTGTTCTAAACTTCTAAAATTACGTACTAGATTGCGTAAAACGTTTTCATTGCCTTCCAAAACGGGAACGGAAATTGCCTGACCGATCGTGCCAGTATCACCAATTATTTTGGCTTTATCGGAGTCGAAAGCTAATCCATCTACATTTAAAAATGAATTTGCTTTAAAAATACTATTACTAAAATCAATTTGATCTAGTAAATTACTATCGTTGAGTTCAATGTTTTTTTGGAAAAAAGAATTTCTAAAAGCAGCAGCTTTTTCAAAAGTACTATTGCTTAGCAATAATAATTGATAAAATTGATTTTTAGAAAAAAGAGCGCGATCGCTCCAGTTGACTTGACTGAAATCTACGTTTTGAAACCAAACATTTTTTTCAAAATTAGCTAATTGTTTAAATTTTGTTTGGCTAAAATCTGCTTTTTCGTAAAAATTAATATTAGTAAATCTAGCTAGGCTAAAAAACTTAACCTGTTTGAAACTAATTTTATCAAAAAACTTACTATTACTAAAGTTAACATCTCGCTCAAAAGTACTGTTATCGAAATCATTTTTACGAGTAAAGCGGCTAGAATTCCAATCAGATTCTTGGACAAAAACTGCATTATTAGCTTCTATCTTTTGCAGGAAAAAAGTATGAGAAAAATCAGTTTTGCCACTAAAAATAGTGCGATCAATTTTGAGAGCGCCTCGCCAAATAATTATGGTTGAGAGTTGTTCTCCAGGCGCAAGAGCAAATCTTTGCTCTTTTTGCAGTTGTTCTTGTTCGAGGGGGGTTAATAAAGAAGAAATAGCGGCGGAAGTAAAAGGTGTTGGTAGCCCCAGTTTACTAATTTGAAAGTCTCCTTTAATTAAAGAATCACTTAAATCTATACCTAAAGGAGTTTTAGAACGATTAATGCGGTCTTGTAATTGTTGATAGAATTGTTCGCGAAATTCAAGATTTTGTGTAGTTAAATCGATCGATAATTTGCTCAGATCGATCGTACTGACACCTTCACTTTGAATCGGTGTATTAATTCTTGTTTGTAGAAGCTCTAAGCTTAAAGGTTCCCTGCTAGCGATCGCGACTGCGGCTTGAGCGGGAATACTAGAAAATAGTAATAATAAGACAATTAGTAATACTGTGCATAAATGTGAAAAATAACTAACAATTTGAGTTTTAGACATTCTGGGAGTAATGAAATCAGAAAAGCTCTCTAATTTTAGAGAGCTTTTTAAGTAAGGTTTGGAAATTGTTTAAAAATTAAGCTTAGATTTTAGCCCAACAACTTCTTAGCCTCAGCCACAATATTGTCGGGAGTATAGCCAAATTTTTCCATACATACTCCACCAGGAGCAGAAGCACCAAAGCGATCGATACTGAGAGTTGCGCCATTATCACCGACATAGCGACACCAGCCAAAGCTAGAAGCTGCTTCTACCGCTAAGCGCTTCGTTACTGCTTTAGGCAACACAGACTCGCGATAAGCTGCGTCTTGTGCGTCAAAAAGTTCCCAACAGGGCATAGAAACAACGCGAACCTTTTTACCTTCGGCGCGTAATTTTTCAGCAGCTTCAACACAGAGAGGAACTTCACCACCAGTACTGATAATAATCAGATCTGGAGTACCTTCACTATCAGAGAGGACGTAAGCACCTTTAGCAACGCTGTCAATGCTGCTTCCTGCTAATTGTGGTAGGTTTTGACGAGATAATGCCAACAAAGTAGGACGGTTCTGATTGGCAGCTTCTACAGCCACTTTATAAGCACCAGAGGTTTCGTTACCATCAGCAGGACGAATTACCAACAAGTTAGGAATTGCTCGCAGAGAAGCAATGGTTTCAACTGGTTGGTGAGTAGGGCCATCTTCACCGAGAGCGATCGAGTCGTGAGTCATCACATAGATAACTCCAGCTTGAGATAGTGCCGATAGGCGAATTGCCGCACGCATGTAGTCAGCAAAGACTAAGAAGGTAGCGCAATAAGGAATCAACCCCGAACCGTGTAGGGCAATTCCGTTACAAATTGCTCCCATCCCATGTTCCCGCACACCAAAGCGCAAATTACGGTTTTGGTACTGTCCTTTAAGGAAGTCACCAGCACCTTTTAATTCGGTGTAGTTAGAGTGGGTTAAATCTGCCGAACCACCAATTAATTCTGGAAGTACGGGTGCAAGAGCATTCAAGCAACCTTCGGAAAGTTTGCGGGAAGCAACTGCTTTGTCTTCTGTTTTAAAAGTAGGTAGAGCTTTTTCCCAACCTTCGGGCAGCTTACCAGATAGCATCCGCTCGAATAGAGCAGCTTCTTGGGGGTATTTAGTACGATAAGTAGCTAAAGTTTCTTGCCATTCAGCTTCAGCACTAGCACCGCGATCGACCGCTTTACGCATGTGAGACAAAGCATCGGCGGGAAGATCGAAAGGTTCGTATTGCCAGCCGAGATTTTCACGAGTTAGCTTAATTTCATCTCCACCCAAAGCAGCACCGTGAACACCAGCAGTATTAGCTTTATTGGGTGAACCATAACCGATGGTAGTAGTAACCTTAATCAAAGAAGGCTTATCGGTGACAGCTTTAGCAGCTTCGATCGCCTTCTGAATTGCTCCTAAGTCAGTATTGCCATCGGCGACGTGTTGAACGTGCCAACCATAAGCTTCAAAGCGCTTAGCTACATCTTCAGTGAAGGAAATATCGGTAGAACCGTCGATCGAAATATGATTGTCGTCGTAGAGAGCAATCAACTTACCAAGTCCGAGGTGTCCTGCCAAAGAGCAAGCTTCCCCAGAAACTCCTTCCATATTGCAACCGTCACCCAAGATTACATAGGTGTAATGATCGATTAGTTTGCAATCTGGTTTGTTGAACTTGGCGGCCATGTGAGCTTCTGCCATTGCTAAGCCTACTCCGTTAGCAATCCCTTGACCGAGAGGCCCAGTAGTTACCTCTACGCCTGGAGTTTCAAAATTTTCGGGATGTCCTGGGGTTCTCGATCCCCACTGGCGAAACTGTTTGATATCATCGAGAGTAACGCTATCGTAACCAGTCAAATGAAGCAGGGCGTACTGCAACATACAACCGTGACCAGCAGAAAGAATAAAGCGATCGCGATTGTACCATTTAGGATTTTTGGGATTGAATCGCATAAAACGATCCCAAAGCACAAAAGCCATTGGTGCTGCTCCCATGGGTAGCCCTGGATGACCAGATTTAGCCTTTTCTACAGCATCAATAGCGAGAAAACGAATAGAATTAATGCAAAGTTCTTCAAGTGACTGGGTGGCAACTACCATAATTAATGTTGGAGTAAACTACAATATTGCAAAACTGAAGGACAGATCGTCCGAGTTGAAAGCTCTCTTCTGGAAAGCTTGATCGATGAATGCATCGAATCTACTTTTTCTTGTTAAACCTAACCAAGAGATAAGCTGGTCTTAGAGCTATGGGTTTCCCCAATGCCATCTTCTCATCATCCCATTGTTCGGGAAGCCAGGGCAAGAAATAATTAAGTCTAGGGCAGAAGGCAGAAGGCAGAAGAAAGTAATAAGTAATGAGTAATGAGTAATGAGTAAAAAACTTCTCTACTTAAGACTTAAGACTTAAGTCTTTCCCCACACCCTACACCCTAAACCCTTACTCACTACTTTCCTAGCTAAGTTAGTTGTATTTTTGGAATGCTAGTGTCACGTTATGACCGCCAAATCCAAAAGAATTGGAAAGAGCGACCTTGACTTCTCTCTCTCGACTTTGGTGCGGTACATAATCTAAATCGCACTCAGGATCGGGGTTAACCAGGTTAATTGTTGGTGGTATTTTACTGTTGGCGATCGCCATCACTGTTGCTACCGCTTCAATTCCCCCAGAACCACCCAAGAGATGACCTGTCATCGATTTAGTTGAGCTAATTGCTACGCGACGAGCATTTTCTCCCAGAGCTTTTTTAATGGCTTTGGTTTCAGTTACATCGTTAGCAGGAGTACTAGTACCGTGGGCATTAATATAATCTACTGAATCGGGAGATAGATTAGCATCTTTAAGAGCTAGTTCTATAGCGCGGACAGCACCATTACCGTCAGGAACTGGAGCCGTCATGTGATAGGCATCACAAGTCATGCCGTAACCAACGATTTCAGCGTAAATTTTTGCTCCTCGCGCTAAAGCATGTTCTAATTCTTCTATAAATAAAATCCCTGCTCCTTCTCCCATCACAAAACCGTCGCGATCGCGATCGAAGGGGCGACTTGCACTAGTAGGATCGTCATTACGAGTAGATAAGGCTTTACAAGCACAAAAACCAGCAAAACCTAAAGGTGTAATTGCTGACTCAGTTCCGCCACAAACCATCGCCGTGACACGACCGCTTTGTACCAATCTAAACGCATCCCCGATCGCGTTAGAACCAGCCGCACAAGCTGTCACCGTACAAGAGTTTGGTCCTTTAGCCCCAATTTGAATCGCACTCACTCCAGCCGCCATATTAGCAATCATCATGGGAATCAGAAAGGGACTGACTCTGCCAGGCCCTTTATTAAGATATACTATGTGTTGATCTTCGAGGGTTCTTAGACCTCCCACTCCTGTACCAATTAACACTCCTACTCGCTCTGCATTTAGGTCATCAATGACAAACTGAGCATCGGCAACTGCCTGTTTGGTAGCTGCTACCGCGAACTGAGTAAAACGATCCATTCGTTTGGCTTCTTTACGATCCATATGCTCATAAGGATCGAATCCTTTGACTTCACCAGCGAATCTACAGGTGTGCTTAGAAGCATCAAACAAAGTGATCGGACCGATACCATTGCGTCCGCTTAACAATCCTTGCCAATATTCAGTGAGATTATTTCCAATTGGAGTAATCGCACCAAGACCTGTCACCACAACCCGTTTCATTTGCCAATTTGCCATTTTCCTAAATAATTAAGGCTTTTTGTACCTAAAAATGCAGAAACACTAAATATTTTTGCTTTGTTAATTGTTTGCGTTTTGTCAGTTAGAGTAAGGAGAAACCCCGAAAAACAGAGCTATCTCGATTTCAACGGCTACATTCTAAACAGCAGCCTCGGTTGCCGAACTAATATGGTCTACCGCTTTGCCTACTGTATCAATTTGTTCTGCGACTTCATCTGGAATTTCAATTTCAAATTCTTCTTCCAGTGCCATGACTAATTCCACTGTATCTAAAGAATCTGCTCCTAAGTCGTTAGCAAAACTAGCGTCTGCTGTGACGCGATCTGCCTCTACTTCTAATTGTTCGATAACAATTTTTTTTACTCTTTCAAAAATTTCTTGATTCATAAAAGTTTACCGCTTTTTGTCCCGCTTTTAACATTAAATATTGTAGAAGTAGCGCGGGTATTACCACTTCTGGTTCAAAAATCGTGCCTAGATCTAAATAAGCATTTTTTATCTTATCCGAAAGAGGGACACTCAAATATTTGAATAGTCGCTTATTAAACTGTCATCAAAATAGCCCTATCTAATTTAAATCGCTGTTGTTACAATCTTAAAAAGTTTTTGAGATAATCGAAATTTTTTATTTAACTCAAGCACAATAGATAATTAGAATAGTCTGACATAAAATTACAACGATCGAGCATAATCTTATAATGGCTGCCAATACCCTTCAATATGCTTACTTTCCAGGTTGTGTTGCTCAAGGTGCTGCTAAAGAACTACATTTATCGACGACAGCATTGGCTCAAGTTTTAGGAATCGAATTAGTCCAACTCAAAAAAGCTGCTTGTTGTGGTTCTGGCACTTATAAAGAAGATTCTCAACTATTAGAAGATACAGTCAACGCTCGTAACATTGCTTTGGCTGAATCTTTAAATTTGCCCTTGCTAACTCATTGCAGTACTTGTCAGGGAGTACTTGGACGAGTTGACGAACGGCTCAAAGAAGCTCAACAAAACGATCCCGATTACCTAGAAACAGTAAACCATTACCTTAAAGGAGAAAATTGTTCTCCCTATCAAGGTAGTAGCGAAGTTAAACATCTACTTTGGGCTTTAGTTGGTGACTACGGATTGGATACTTTAGCCCAGAAAGTAACGAAAAAATTAACTAATCTCAATTGTGCTGCTTTTTACGGCTGTTATCTACTCAGAGCGCAAAAATCGATCCCTTTCGACGATCCTTTCAATCCACAGTCAATGGAAAATGTTTTTCGGGCTATTGGTGCCAATCCTATCTATTATCGAGGTCGAATTCAATGCTGTGGTTGGCCCCTGTCTAGTTATGCTACCGAACAAGCATTTACCATGGCAGGTAAGCACATCTTAGAGGCGATCGAAGCTGGTGCAGACTGCTTAGTTACTCCTTGTCCTCTGTGTCATCTTAACCTAGAGTCCAGACAACCAGAAATAGCCAAGACGATCGGGCGTTCTCTTAATTTACCAGTATTGCATCTACCTCAGTTAGTCGCCCTAGCTTTAGGCGTAAAACCCCAAAAACTTGGTTTAGATTGTCATGTTGTTTCTACTAAACCTGTGTTAGAGAAGTTAGGCTTTTAGCTTCTAGTCCCCATTTATTAACTACTATGAGAAATTTCGACGCACCCCCAGAATACACTAGCGTCCATATCGTTGTTTCAGGTAAAGTTCAAGGAGTTGGCTATCGCTTTTCCACAGTTCGCCAAGCCAGAGAATTAGGAATTAACGGCTGGGTTCGCAATCTTCCTAATGGCAGTGTAGAAGCAGTTTTAGAAGGCGATCGCCGCTCGATCGAAAGAATGATTGAATGGTGTCGCCGTGGCTCTACTGCTGCTATAGTTCGAGATGTCTTTGTTGAATCGATCGAAGCAGAAGAGTTTAGTAACTTTGAAATTAGATACTAGGATTAGATTTCTAAAGAAATTCTGACTTTTTCGGTATCGCTCAAATCGCCGATTAATCGTTGTAACGGTGGTGGTAGCTCTTTAACGAGGGTGGGGCTGGCAAATATTTGGTCTCCTTCTAATCGTTCGGGATGGCGATAGATATCAATTATTTCTAGTTCGTAACGTCCTGGTAAATTTTCTTCACAGAGTTTCTGCATCTGACGCACGGCAGCAACAGATTTTATACTGCTGTCGGCGATGTATAATCGAAAAACGTATTTTTCTGAATTTCGAGGCGGAACTAATTCGTTAATATTTGACGAATAATCGAGTGAGTTTTCTGCTCGATCGTTGACTGTTTTTTGAGGATTCATGTTGTTAGCTTCGCTGTGTAAATATTCAATAATTTAGGCTATAAATCGACCATTTATCAGTAAACATCAGTTGCAATTTAGTCTATTTTCCAGGAGAATTAGGCTCGATCTGCCTGTCGCAATTGCGATCGCGCCTGTCGATCCTCAAGGATGGTTGTTTCTTGTAGCTGTTCTTGTTCGATGATGCGTTCGAGTTCCTGTTGTTCTGCTTCAAATTCATTTCGCAAGGCGGTAATTTGGGCTTCCATCAAGATTCGTTTTCGTTCTATTTCCCGCTGTTTGCGATCGATCTCCTGACGTTTAAGCAATAAAGCCGCCTGTTCTTCTGCTTCTTGAATAGCTCTAGCCGTACCTGCTAAAACACTGCCCGAACCCAGATAAACATCAACTAATTGGACACCCTTATTGGTTAATTTAAATTCGCGCACTTGGTTGGAGTGTGCCATTCCCCGCGACTTGAGAACATAAATTAGTCGATTGCGTTCGCCATTAGTTTCTAGATCTTTCAGCATGAGCCAAGTATCCATTAGCGATGAAACGCCGATTTCTGTATGTTCTAGTGGATTCCCTCCTGATACGAGATTGGTGAGAATGGCGGTAATCTGTTTTGATTTTAAGAAGTCAATCAGTCGCATCATAAAGGATTTAACTTGTGGTATGGTTCCCGCAGAATCGAGGCTGGAAATCGGGTCGAAGATGGCGATCGCGGGTTGAAATTGAGCCACTAATTGATGTACTTGCACTAAATGCATCTCTAATCCATATAGGGTAGGACGGAGGGCGTGGAATTGGAGCAAACCTCCTGTGACTAAAGGTGCAAGATCGATCCCGATCGAGTTCATATTGCGGATAATCTGGTTGGGGGCTTCCTCAAAGGCAATGTATAAGCATTTTTCTCCCCTCTGGCAAGTTGCGGCAGCTAACTGGGCGCACAGAGAACTTTTGCCCGTACCCGCAGTTCCAGAAATCAAGATGCTACTCCCGCGAAAATAGCCTTCACCGCCTAACATGGTGTCGAGTCGAGCGATCCCAGTTGAAATACGTTCGCTAGAAACTGCATAGTTCAGTTCAACAGAGGTTAAAGGTAATATGGAAATCCCATTATCTTCAATCAGAAAAGGATACTCATTAGCACCATGTCTCGATCCCCGATATTTAACAATATTTAATCTTCGGGTAGAAAGTTCGTTAGTAATACGGCGATCGAGGAAGATAACACAATCAGATACGTACTCTTCCAAACCGTGACGAGTAATCGTATGTTCGCCACTTTCTGCGGTAATAACTGCCGTCACTCCTTTAGATTTTAACCACAGAAATAACCGCCTAATTTCCGCCCGCACGATCGCGTCGTTACTCAATCCTCCAAATAGTACCTCTAGAGTGTCTAATACCACTCGTTTGGCTTGAATTCTGTCGATGGCATAGCCTAGTCGAACAAATAGTGCTTCGAGATCGTATTCACCAGTTTCTTGGATTTGCGAGCGATCGATATTACTCGCTCATGTCGCCGAACACATGACTCAAGGAGAAGTCATCGATATTCTTCAACAGCATCGTCATCTTCTCAAACCTCATGGCAAACTGATCGTTATTACCCCTCAAGAAGTTGGCTACAAAAGCGATCCAACTCATGTTGAGTTTATGAACTTTGACAAACTTAGAAATATTGTTAGACAAAGCGGATTTAAGATTGCAAAAGAATACTCATTTCCTTTTCCGAGAATTTTCGGTAATTTATTTATTTACAACGAATTTATTTCCGTAAGCTACAAGCAATAATCAATCCTAACTGTCCAATACTGTCCAATAGTAGGGGTTTGACCTTATCAAACCCTTTGACAGTGCCAACCCCCTACAAAGATGGCAATATCTAGATTCTAGAATTCGAGCGATTAACTTGTCGCGCCATATCCATAAAAGGATTTAGACTTGGACCGGGACGACGGCGATAGTTACTAGGATTAGGCATTAAGTATTTGTCAGCAAAAGATTCTCCCGAACCTGCTGCTTTGCCATTACCATTGCTACTATAGTTTTTTATCGCTTGAACCCAAAATGGAGGCTCATAAGCTGGTGCTTTTTTGGATGCTGGTGCAGCAGGAGCCGCTTCAGCTTTAGCAGCAGTTTTCTTTTTGCTAGTTTTTTTAGTTGCTTTAGCTGGTTCTGCTTTTTTCTCTTCAACAACTACAGGTTCGGTTTTAGGTTTTTCTGCAATAGCTTTTGGTTCTTCTACAACAGTAGCAGTAGCTTTTGTACCATTATTATTGCTAGTTGATTGACTATCTGAAGTTTCGTCTATCTGAAGATAATATTCGCTGTTAGATTTTTTGCCACCAAATAGTTTATTAATCATCTCAAGATAACTCCTAGAAATAAAAGGAAAGAAAATAAATTAACCAAAACAGCCTCAAAAAATAATTAATATCCTGCTGATTCTGAGCGCAAACTTTCAATCTTAAAATCAAGTCGAGTTTGCTCAAATACTCTTCGCTTTGGACTTAATTTCGATCGCTAACCAAGTAAAAACGATCTTCTGCCGTTTTGCAGAGAAGATACAGAGTTGACCACTAATAGATTTAACTTAAAATTAGTGTAAATTTTAATCAACAAAAAACTGTGCTTAATTATAGATAAAACTAAAAAAATGAATTTATAGCAACTTTTTATTACAAAACTTAACAATAAAGTGTCGCTCGATTCTCCATCATCAGATACGTGAGTTCGCTGGAAAACCTAAATATTGGAGGGGTCAAGGTCAGAAATCAGGATTTTCGAGTGGCGATCGAGCGTTTAATTGGTAATTACAAATAAAACAATTCGTCACACTCACGTTTCAGATCGTCATGAAGTTTTACGAAGCAATACTCATTTAACATCCCAGTTAAGTAGAACCACTTAATTAAACACAAAATAGATTAAGTTGGTAGTAATGGCTTTAGCCATTATTAGAAGTACATTTTTCAACCCTAAAGGGTTGACTACAAACTTTATTTTATTTAGGTGGAGCTACTTATTTAATCCAAACAGTCTTAATATTGACGAATTCATGAAGTCCCTGAATTCCCAATTCTCGTCCGTATCCAGAACGTTTGATCCCGCCAAAGGGAAGACGAGGATCGGATTTCACCATACCATTAACAAAAACTGCACCTGCTTCAATTTCCTCGCTCGCCCGATTTATTTCTTCTTGGTTATTCGTCCAGACGCTAGCACCCAAACCAAAAGGAACATTATTAGCTAAAGCGATCGCCTCATCAAGGTTAGCAACTCGAAATAATAGTGCTACAGGGCCAAAAAATTCCTCTTGAGCGATAGGAGAGTCAACTGGAATATTAGAGAGAATGGTAGGAGGATAAAAATTACCAGGGCGATCGCCCAAAGGCTTTCCACCTGTTAAAACTTTGGCACCGATCGCCACACTTTTTTGCACTTGTCCATCTAATTCTGACAAAATTTTGGTAGTTGCCAAAGGACCAATATCAGTATCTTCTGACATCGGATCGCCAATTTTTAAAGCTTGAAACTTAGTAATTAATTCTTGCTCAAAGCGATCGGCGATCGAGTCTACCACAATAAATCTTTTAGCAGCGATACAAGATTGACCGTTATTTTGTAATCTTGCTGTTGTTGCTGTAGCTACAGCTTCCTCTAAATTAGCGCTCTCAAGAACGATAAAAGGATCGCTACCACCCAATTCGAGGACAGTTTTCTTAATTTGTTTTCCCGCCGCCGCCGCTAAAGATGCACCAGCAGGTTCGCTACCCGTTAAAGTAGCAGCTTTAACGCGATCGTCTTGAATTAAACTTTCAACTTGCTCTGCACCAACTAGTAGAGTTTGAAATACCCCCTCTGGAAAACCTGCTCTTAAAAAAATAGATTCGATCGCCAAAGCAGATTGAGGTACATTAGAAGCGTGCTTGAGTAGACCGACGTTACCAGCCATCAGTGCGGGTGCAGCAAAGCGAAATACTTGCCAGAACGGAAAATTCCAAGGCATTACTGCTAAGATTATCCCTAAAGGTTGATAGCGAACAAAACTAGAAGTCGCGTCAGTAGAAGTTGGTGCATCTGCAAGAAACTCAGCCGCTTTTTGAGCATAAAACCGACAGACTAAAGCACATTTATTTACTTCTGCGATCGCAGCCTTAATTGGCTTACCCATCTCCAAAGTCAAGATCTTGGCAAAATCGACACTTTCCTTCTCCAAAATCTCAGCCGCTTGCAACAACCAATGACTGCGTTGTTCTAGAGAAATTCTACGATATTTCTGAAAACTAGAATCTGCCAAAGACAGCTTACTTTCAATTTCTGTTTGACTCAGCGCTGTGAAAGTCTTGAGTGTTTCACCTGTAGCTGGGTTAACTGTAGCGATTCCCATCTCCTAAATCTCCTCAAGTCGATTGTTTTTAATTTTAGTTTAATAGGGAAAAGAAGGCAGAAGGCAGAAGTCATAAGTCATAAGTCATAAGTCATAAGTTTTTTACTTGCTACTTGCTACTTGCTACTTATTACTCATTACTCATTACTTCCCCTAATCCCTAGCCCCTAATCCCTAATCCCTAATCCCTAGCCTCTAACCCCTAACCCTAGCCCCTATTCTCTAAGTATCATACAGACGGCATTCATCTGCATCAGGATTTAGAGCGCAGTACTCTTCTAGGTAAGTTTTGCGAGAATTGAAGCGCTGATGAGAGATTTCGGCAGATAATTCTTCAACAATATCCCAGGCGATCGCACAATCAGAAGAATTCACATCAGTAGCACAAGCAGCACGAGCTTGATTGAGAGCTTCTTGAATTCTTGCTTCTAGAGATTGACTGTTAACTGAACTAACCATAAAGCTTGATTCTCCTTTAATCAAGGATGAGCTTTTACTCATTTAACTTACTTTTAATCTATCTCCGTAGCGATTTGCACGGTGGTGATAAAAACCGTAATAAAAAAGGGTCGTTTTTACTACAATTCAACAAGAAAACTGTCCCTTCGGTGAAAATCTGCTTGTAAACCTCGATGAGTTAATGCCCAATAACTAATCTCACCATTAATTTGTTTAATTACAGCACAGATTGCTATTTGTAGAGAGCTATCTGTTAAAGCAATTTTACTTAGATCGAATTCTAAATCGAGCTGCCAAGCATTAGCTTGAGTTTGAATCCTGAAAGGAAGAGCAGAAAAAGCCACTTCTTCTTGCATTCCTTGTCGATAATCTTGAAAAGAATAAACATTCCAATCTCCAGTGGGTGAAAGATTAATTTCCCAATATTGAGGAGAATTACTCACACCCAGAAAAAACTCCAAACAAGTTTCTTCCCACAATTCATGTTGGCGAATGGGAGAATTTACTGGATGGGGAATAATGATATCTTTCAAGTCTCCGCTTAGATGATAGTCGATCGCCAGTCGTTCAAAACGGCGATCGATCTGTCCTTTGATTTCTAAAGACGGAAGAGAATTAGAACTAGGAAATGGTTCTAAAGAATAAGCTGTTCCACATTTAAATTGCATATTTGGCGGTTCGCTTGAAAAAGGGTATAGATCAGGACTCCAGGGCTGTTTCATTCTCTAAATTTTACGACAAACAAAGTAAAAGATAGTTGATATTATTGGCGAACATTCTTTGAGTTTGAGTTGCAGAAAAATAGCCATTTTTTCGGAAAAGATTCAAAACAATACTATACTTGCCTCAACAGGCTGAGTTGTTTGTCTCTTTATTTATAATAATTCATATAGCTTTTTCTGATTCTTTTTGACAGCGATAATATAATCATTTTTACTGTCAATAATTATCTCGGTAGTTTTTTTGACAATGAATTAGATGGGGTGTTTGATGATGATGAGGCTGATGAGATTGTAACCCTTGTAGAGTCGTTTAATGAGACGGTGGGGTATAAACGAGCTCTCGTTAGTTGAGAAAATTGATATTAATACAATTCATATTTCAGCAAGGTACAAGGTAAAGAACCATTGTAAACTGGAATGCGTTTTGATGCTTTTAATCCCACTTTTTTAGCTAACTGTTTATTCCCAGTCAAAATGTAAGCAGTCCAACCTTTAAAACGCTGTTTAAAAACATCACCTAACAATTTATACAATGCTTCTAATTCTTGTTCCTCACCAATTCTTTTCCCATAGGGAGGATTGCAAATAATTATCCCTCGCTCTGCTGGTGCTTCAATTTCTGAAAGTTCTTTTTGTGAAAATCTAATGCGATCGCCTAGACTACAAAGTTCGGAATTAGTAATAGCTTGTTCGATAATTTCTGAATCGTGATCGCTACCAAAAATAGGTGCAGAAAGTGTGGTTAATTGACTATCTTTTGCTGATTGTAAAAGTTTTTGCCAAAGAGAATTATCAAAATCTTGCCAAGTTTGAAAACCAAAGCTTTGACGATACAAACCAGGGGCAATATTTAAACTTTTAAGTGCAGCTTCGATCGCTAAAGTTCCCGAACCACATAAAGGATCTAAAAAAGGTAAATCTGACTTCCATTCAGCTAATTCTAATAAACCAGCAGCTAGAGTTTCTTTGAGAGGTGCTAATCCCATTGCTGGTCGATATCCTCTTCGGTGCAAGCTTCCACCAGAACTATCTAAACTGAGTAAACAACGATTTTTATAAATATGAGCATTAACTAATAAGTCTGGATTTTCTGGATCGATATTAGAACGTTGACCTTTATTTTTTCTCTGTAAATCGACGATCGCATTTTTAATTTGTAGGGCGGTAAAATGAGTATGATTTAAATTATTGTTACCACCAGTACAATTTACTGCAAAAGTTTGTTGTGGAGAAAGATATTTATTCCAGTCAATTTTTTGCACATTATAATATAATTGCTCGGCATTGAAAGCCTTAATATCTGCGATCGAAACTAATACTCGATAAATAGTTCTCGCCCAAAGATTAACTCGATAAAGTAAAGCCAAATCTCCCTGAAAATGAACACCATTAACATCAGGATTAACTTCTTTTGCTCCCAATTTCTCTAACTCACTAGCTGCAACTAATTCTAAACCAGGGGCAACTGTAGCAAAATAGTTATTATTAATTGTTGGTTGTTGGCGATCGATCATTTAAAAACGTAAGTAGTCCTATTTCATTATTATCTTCCCATCTACAACTGAAACTAGAAATTGAGGGTGAAGCACCTGTTAGCTTTCGGTTGCGATCGAGATTTATAAGTATCTAAACAGAATTAATTACACACTGTATTTTCCCTCTTGCCTCTTGCCTTTTGCCTACTGGACTGACACAGTTAAAATAGTGCATTAGTTTTGGGCTGCGATCGCGATCGATTCCTCATGAGTCAAAAACTGGATAAAGATGTTTGAGTTTGACTCTGGCATCAAGGGTGGAGAACTGCCAAGATACTTTGCTAGCAAATTGATTGCGCTCTTTTTCCCACGCCTTTAATTCAGTTTTAAGTATCTGGGCGCGATCGATTCGTCGGTTAAGACACTGTTTAGACAAAATACTTAGTTCAATCTCGGCTACATTCAACCAACTACCGTTACGAGGAGTATGATAAATTTCGAGCCGTCTGGCTAAACTATGAGCTAATGGTGCGGGAAAAGCCTCGTAATGAACAGAAGCTTCATCCATATTAATTAGGGGTTCATCTTCTGCATGAAAACTACAGTAAAGGTCTAAAATGACTTCCATTTGCGCTACAAATCTGGCTAGATCTCTCTCGGGTATACAGAAACGTTGGATTTTCCACGGACGCAATTCGTTTTTTTTAAGGTACGACGTACAGTTTCACGAGAAATTTCCGTGACAATCATTCGTTTTTTCAGTTCTTTTGTTAGGAGTCTAATTGTCCAATCTGCATGACCATCAGGAGGTTCAGAACAACATAGAGCAATGATTTGTGCCTGGGTTGCTCCATCTACCACCGCAGGAGTCGGAGGATGTTTTCGCACTTTGCGATCGAGAGCAGGTTTTTCTCCTTTTTTGAGAAACCGAGAGCGAATCCGTCCTACCGAGTTCCTATGAACCTGTAATGCGGAGGCTATTTCTTCATCTGTCCATTTTCTCGTCGCTGTTTCTCCTTCGTCACACATGAGTAAAATCCTGGCGTGTAAGATTTTTTTGGCAGATGCATAGCCATTGCGGCTGATTTGTTCCAGGTTTTCTCTTTGTTGTTGGGTCAAATAGACTTGATCTCGCCGACCTCTTCCCATAGATAAATCCTCAACTTGGGCTTGTCTATTGAACTATTTTAGCTGTGTCAATCCACTAGTTTAAGCAATTTAGGTGTGGAATAGCTTAATAATTTTATACTCCAGCTATTTTTTGACGAATTTTTTCGATCGGTTCTTCAATGTATTTAATCATGATTAAAGCCATGGTTATAGATAGAGTTAAAACCACAAAAATCAAAAAATTCTTATTGGCTCCCAAACTATTTAAAATGGTCATAGAGATTGGAATCATAATTAAATGATTGATGTAAATAGGATAGGATAAGTTGCCCAATTGACGATCGTATTTACTAGTTTTAGTTTTGGCGAATAAGAAAGGCAATATACAAGAACAAATGATTGTCAACATCAGAGAAATTGATGTTTTTATCCCAACCCAATAGGCAATCCAGAGAACTGGAATAGCCACCTAGTTTCTAACCTAATTAGCAATGGAGATAAAGCATAAAACATTATTTCTAAACTAATACTCCATGCTTGTGGAATTAAGAGAAACTGCCAAATCATCGGGTCGGTATCCCAATAATTGTTGGTAAAATAAAAGCCTCCATCTTTAAGATTTATTCCAAAAAACATAAATAAATCTTGAAACATCATCGTTAAATTGGCAAACCCAATTAACATTGTTTGAGCAATACTCAATTGCTCAAAATATTGTAAATAATGGACAAGATTGAGAGTGGTATAAGACTGAGCTTGTCCTGTTAATAAATACAAAACTGAAACAGCAATAGTAAAAAGCAGGATAAATAAATAAGAAGGATAAAGTCTCAAAAAACGATTCAACCAAAATCTCAAAGGATTTTGATAGCTATTTTTTTTAGAGAGAATAAAACACATGTAAAAACCAGAAATGGCAAAAAATATCTGCACACAAAAATTCCCTGGAAAACGGACAGGAACCCATTCAGGAGTATGTGCTACGACGATAGCTAAAGCTAATAAAAGTCTTAGTATACCCATGATTTTAAAGTGGTAATGTATATATGAGTTGACAAATACCCCTGTATACTTAACTTCTAGAAGAATTCTTGAAGATCGGCAGAAACTTGCACCTCTTCAGTCCGATCTGGTAAAATTCCGTCTCCTTTTGCGATTTCCTCATAGAGTTTGGCTAATTGTTGACCACGAGAAAGCCAACTGTGTTTTTCTCGAACTAACTGTCTTCCTGCTTCGCCCATTCGCTGACGTAGTTCTGAATCTTTAGCCAGATTAATCATGGCTTCAGCAATATCGCCAATTGTCCGATCGCGATCGATCGCAGCAATTTTAAAACCAGTCTCTTCTGTCACCTGACTAGCAGGGCCTCCTAAATCCAGACAAATGACAGGACGACCAGTAGCCATAGCTTCCAGACATACCCACCCTCCAGAGTCATGTAAACTTGGATGAACGAGTACATGACTTTCTCCTAGCTTTGATAAAGTTTCCTCTCGTCGGAGTCTACCCCAGAATTTGACCTGGGAAGCAATTCCCAATTCTTCGCATAATAGTAGAAGTCGTTCTTGTTCGGGTCCTTCTCCCAAGATCCAGTATTCGGCATCAATTAAACCTGCTTGAGCAAAGGCACGCAGTCCCAAATGAAAACCCTTCCAATGTAAGAGTCTGCCCATACTGATAAATCTAATCTTAGCTGAATTGGGCATTGGATAGCCAGCTAAAAGAGTAATGTCTTCTTCTGATAAACCTGATTCAGGGATAATTTCTACAGACTGTACCCCTAGCTTGTATAGTTCTTTAGCTGTATCCTTAGTTGTTGCTCTTACCACAGCACTTTTTTTAGCTGTGATAGCGACAAAAGGATCGAGTGTTCCTAGAGTGCGAATCAAACTTCTAGCGATTTCATAGATTTTTGCTTGCTTGCTAAAATCTCGCCAAAATGGTTTGGGTGCAGATTCTCCACCGCCAACAGGTCCCCAGACAAAGGGAACGGGTAGAAGCGAAAGAAAACTAGGGCTTGAATATTTGACAAAAGTGACATGATGAATAACATCAAAGCCAATTTGCTTGTGTAGACGACGAGCGACCAAATAAGCTTGAATTTGCCAGAGATAGTAATGAGTCTGCATTGCTCCCGACTCTCCCCAACGCCGACTGTCTTTCCAGAAAGGAAGCGTAAAGTAAACAAAGTGGAGATTGGGAACGGGATGGCAATCGAGTTCGGCTTCGATAATTTCTTTGCTTTCATCAGGTCGAGTTAGTACCCAAACTTCGTGATACTTGGCTACTTCTCTAGCAATATGCCAACCAACGCCTGGTTCGGAACCTCTACCTGGTTCACAAGAATAAGCGGATATAAGTATTTTCATGTTTAATTCCTATCTGCAACAACCAAATAACTTCCATACATAGTTAGGAAAGGAAAATTTTCACCAAGTAGAGGAGACATTTTTCCACTTCCTAAAATTGTGATATTCACAAATCCGATTTGGGCTAATTGTCGTTTTAACTCTGAAGGATAATGTTGAGAGACGTGCGCTCCGCCCAGAACAGTTTTACCTGTTAATTTCAAACGTATATAGTTAGGGTTGGGTGTTGTTAGCAACAGTCTTCCTTCTGGTTTGAGCAAACGGTAGAATTCTGTCAGAGTTTTAACTACATCATCAGTATATAAATGTTCGATAAACTCGCCTGCTAATATTACATCCACCGATCCATCTGCAAGTGAAATGTCTGTTGAATAAGAGCAAATTTTCTGTTCGTAAATATCTAAAGGAATCCGCTCAAGGCGACTGTCAAGACAATCCAAACCAATAATTTTTAGATGGCGATCCAACTCCTTGAGGATTTTGCCACCTCTACCCGTATTGCAGCCCACATCGAGGACAACATTGACTCGCTTGGGAAAGTGGCGAAAAAACTGTTTGTATCTATCGACAGTAAAGGGATCGGTTTCGCTGACTTCTTGTGCTTGGTTAAGCTTTTGGTAATCTCTATTCATGATAAGTTTACTCGTAAAAAAAAGTTAATCTCAAAAGCGAAGATAGTTTAAGGCTTGTACCCTACGTAAAGAGGAACAGCTACCATATTGCCTTGACCGATCGCGTCGCGTTTGAGAATTTTAGTTTGGCGATCGCGAGTTTCCTCAACATGAATTGTGTAGGTAGAACCAAAAGTAATTTCTCGGTAAATAGCTGAAACAGAGGCATTCTGGTTAATTAGTAAAGGGATATTTTGGTCTTTCATTCCTTGGGCTGGATAAAATAATCCGCCCAAAATCTCAGTTTTACCTGCGTTAAAATTAGCGGCGATAGTGTTACCAAATTCGGTTTTGTAGCCCAAAATCCACACTGAACCACCATCATTAGTGAGCAGTGGTTCGGGGGGTGGTGACTCACAATTAAGTTGACGGGCATAAACTTTTTGTCCCTTGCCAATTTTGATTCTTTCAGTTGCAACATCCTCAATAAACCAAGTACCAGTATTAGATGTAGTTAAGAATTGAGGCTGAATTACATGTCGAATTACTACAGGTTGGGATGCGGCGTTTTCTATAGCACCACCATTAAAAAAGTTGAATCTTTCTAAAATAACTGGATGTTGGTTATTTTCAAATCGCATTAGAACGGTATCTTTGGTTTTGGGTTGAACAAAGCTCGAATGAAAACCAACTAGTTTGCGAACATTACCTTTGATAGTTACTGGTCGATCTAGTTTGTAAGCTCCTTGGGGAAAGTAAATAATAGTTTTGCCAGAGTCGATCGCCTTTTGAATACTATCAGTATCATCCAGATCGTCATCGGCTTTGGCTCCATATTTTTCGACATTCGCCCAGTTGTTGAGGTCGTTATCGATAAATTCTGGTGTTTCTTCAACTGAGAGATTGAGAGATTTTGGTGGTGAAGCAAACAGACCCAGGGGTTTACCTGAAACAAACTCTTCTATATAATTACCAGCGATCGATTTATCTCCACTTTTGAGAGCGGTTTGGTAGCCATCAACTTTCACGTTACGTACAAACAGATTACTCGTATTTTCGATCGCCACTTTTTGCGGTGAACCACCCCGCAGTTCTGAATCTACTAATACTACAGGGCCTTTCCAATCACCAGTATTCTTAAGGGCAGGAACGGAATTAATGCTAGTTAGATGGCGAATTGCCAGCACTAAATTTTCATTATCAATGCCGACAACATTTTGATTTTCCAGTCGAATGTCTTCTAAAGTGACACCGATCAACCCAGCGCGACCTTTGATACCAACATCGAAGCCTTTAATAGTTACTTTTTTAATCAAACAGGGACCAACCTCGCGAGTTAATTCCAAACCAACTGCGCCTTTGCCATCATCAGAGGCGATCGCCACGTTTTCCATTGAGCCAGTATTACTAGCAGTAAAATCGACACCGATAGCACCAGGATTGTCTTTACCAGTATTAATTGTCACATCAAAGATGTAATTATTATGCGCCATATTGCCGCCACCAGTACCACCAAAACCATAAGAACCAGGGCGAATCATCGGTTTGGGATTTTTGGGGTCATTAAAACCTGGAGCATTATCTTTTAGTTTAAAAATGGTTTTACTCGTTCCTTCTCCTTGAAAGGTGAGAAAGGCGTAGAACATGCCATCATCTCTTTTCCATTCAATACTGTCGCTAATTAAGTAAGTACCTGCGGGAAAAAACAAAGTTTTATGCTGTTGCAAATTTTCCTTAACAGCTTGACGAATAGCAGCAGTATCATCAGTAGTGCCATCCCCTTTAGCACCATATTTTCTCACATCAACCAGATTGGCATCTTGAGGATAGACAACAGTATCGAGCGTGGGACTGCTACTGCTATTAGCAACAGAAAAACAAGAAGGTAGGGCGATCGCACAGATAATCCCTAAAAGTATTAAGAGTAAAAATTTGAAATAGTTCATAGTTCATAGTTCATTGAAAAAAGGCAGAAGGCAGAAGGCAGAAGGTAAATAAGTCTTAAGTTTTTTTACTCATTACTCATTAATTTTCTAGCCCCTAGCCCCTAATCCCTAACCCCTAGCCCCTACCCCCTCCTCTCCTCTCCTGCCATTGCAGCCCCAATAAAGTGGCGATAAATAGCATATAACCTGGTTCTTCCATTTGGGTAAAAATTAGACCGAAGGCAAATACAGTCAGTAACAAGAATTGAGAACATTTATCTAAACACAGTCTGCCCCAGACGATCGAGCCAAGGTATAAATAAGCTCCTAATCCTAGAAATCCTAAATCTCCCCAGATCCCTGCCCAACCAAAGAAGGGAAGAAACATGGTAGAACCACTAGCGACTGGATTATTCCCCACTTCAATCCAAACCTTGGTACTAACAGGATGTATCGTCGAACCTAAAGGTTCTAGTAAACCAGAATAATCTTTGAGCATCCATCCTCCCAGTCTGCTGACGGTATGACCAGAACCTAAGCCGAATAACCAATTTAAAGGTGAATGATAATAAGGAGGAACCATACGGAATACGGAAGTTTTAGTCAGGGTTACTTCCCCATCAGGACCATAAAGTTCTGCTCTCTGCATCCACTGCTTAAAAGCCAGAAAAGCTGGTACATTTTCTACGCACCAGAGAAAAGCCCAAATAGCCAGTACAGCAATTAGTACATACTTGATTGCTTGACCGACATTTTTAAAAGTAGAAAGTGCAAGCAAAATTCCTGCGAGTAAAAAAGCAAAAATTACTTGTTTTGAGTCGGAAATAATTAACTGAAAAAAAGCGGCAAACAAAAGCAGCAAACGAAACCAAAGGGGAGCTTTTTTAGCGTTGGCAAAATAATAGAAAGCAAAGGTCATGGAAACGGAAGTAGAGACAGTATTGCCAGCCCCCGAAAAATAAAACACTCCTTGAATACTATCTTCATAGCCCATGGTCGATCTAGGTAGCAAATCAGCATGGGTTAACGGCCACATCACAAAAGCTAAAAGCATGTTGAAAAAGGCGCAACCAACAATCCAATTTTTAAATTGTTTCAGATTTTCTGGAGAAATAGGAGTACAGATTATGGCAATCAACAGCAAAAATGGTTCGCCTAGCATCAAAAAATGCATGACAACATTGATGATACCTGCATCATTTAACATGGCGCTGGCGATCGCGACTCCCAGTAGTATCGTCAAACCAGTCATTAATTGCCAGCTAATCTTGATTTGCTGTCGGTCTTTAGTCTGAGTACTCAGCAGTGCTACTAAAAAACACAAAGGTACAGTAAAAAAATGGATGAAGTTGACCAGTGAAGGCGCACCCAAAGAATCCACTAGCCTAGCGAAATAAGCGCTAGAAAAGGCAATTAAAATCAGAGTTGAATTATGAAGATAACCTGTTTGTTTGTGGTTGGAGGCGATCGAGCGATTCATTTTC
>CAZJTL010000058.1:0-24651 GCA_964548905.1 uncultured bacterium
TCTTAAATCGCTTATTTTTATTCTACCTCAAAGAATGAAACAGCCCTGGGGGGGGTCTAGGGGGGTAAGGGTGTAGGGTGTAGGGAAAAAGTAGCAAGTAGTGAGTAGCAAGTAGCAAGTAAAAACCTTCAGACTTTAGACTTTAGACTTTTATTATCTTCTGCCTGGGAGCCTTCTGCCCTCTGCCTTTTCTCAATGAACCATGAACCATGAACCATGAACTAATGTTATTACTCACACAACGTTTGACTTCGATTACTGATGTTGTTCCCGATCTAACTCTTTCTCTGACTGCTGAGGAGAGAACACGCAGCCGTTATCGGCTAACCACCCCAGAAGGTGAAGAGATCGGTCTTCATTTGCCTAGAGGTACAGTCCTGCAAGAAGGAGATTTACTGACTTCTGAGGATGGCAAGACCATTGTTCGGATTGTAGCGCGATCGGAGCCAACCATCTTAGTTACAGCTACACATAGTTTAGATTTATTGCGTGCGGCATATCATTTAGGCAATCGTCACGTACCTTTAGAAATTACCCCTAATTATTTGCGCCTGTCGCCCGATCCAGTACTTGAGTCGATGTTAATTAAATTAGGACTAGTAATAAGGGAAGAAATTGCCCCTTTTCATCCAGAAATTGGTGCGTATCATGGGCATTAGGGGCAATCAGCTATCAGCTATCAGTTGTTTCCCTCCTGCCTTCTTTGATGAACTGATGGTGAAATTTTTTCATTTGGACTGCTGACTACTGACTGCTGACTACTGATAGCTTTTAGCAATGAACCATGAACTATGAACCACGATCGACTTTTAAAACTTCTGCAATTAGCTAGTCCAGCGATGCCTTTGGGTGCTTTCAGTTATTCTGAAGGACTGGAGACTTTGGTAGAACTAAACATAATTGGCGATCGCGCTAAGTTACAGGAGTGGTTAACTAATGAGTTAGGTTATGGTGCAATTAGGATTGAAGCGGCTTTGATGTTGAGAGCTTACGATTGCTGTTTCCAGCAGGATTTGTCTCGATTATCTTACTGGAATAGTTGGCTGAGTGCAGCGAGAGAAACGGCTGAATTACGTCAGCAAAGCTGGCAAATGGGCAATACTCTGATCCGTTTATTACAAAATTTAGAAAATGAAACTCCCGATCGCCTCGCTTCTCTCTCTGTTGAGGAAACCCTTGCTAAAGTAGGTTTACCTTGTAACTATGCGATCGCTTTCGGGATTACTGCCGCTTGCTGGCAAATCGATGCGGAAGCGGCATTGATTGGCTATCTTCATAGTTGGGTGACAAATGCGATCGGCGCTGGCGTAAAATTAATTCCTTTAGGTCAAACTGTCGGTCAACAAATCCTAATCTCAATTAACCCGAAAATAACCGTCACTGTTGCCGAAATTCAGAGAATAGACGACGAGAATTTGCATAGTTGCAGTTGGGGGCTTAGTCTAGCCAGTTCCTGCCACGAAATTCAATATACTCGGCTATTTCGCAGCTAATCTATAGTACTACTTGTCTGCCCGTCTCAGAGTCTCCTAATCCCTAATCCCTAGCCCCTAGTCCCTATTTAGCTAATTTTTGCGCTGTTAAGAAGATTTTTGACCCATGTTGTCGAATTTAATAGTTTAATTTTGTTTTTATATGGCAAAATCTTTGTTAATTAGAAGTCAATTGCTGGTTACTATGCTAGTTTCTATTTGCGCCATAACATATAAACGCCCTCAAGGTTTGAAAAGACTATTAGAAGGTATAAATCAATTAACTTTTAATAATTTCACTCAACCAAATATAGAAGTAATAGTTATAGATAACGATCGCGAAGATTCGGCATTAGCAGTAATTGATGAAGTTAAAGAGTCTTTTCGCTGGCAACTAAAATTTGACAGGGAGCCAGAAAGAGGTATTTCCTATGCACGTAACCGAGCGCTCGCTACTGCAAACCCTGAAACTAACTTTATCGCGACGATCGATGATGATGAAGTACCAGCAAAAGATTGGCTAGAAAAGCTTTTAGCAGTACAAAAACAGTATAGTGCTGATGTCGTTACTGGACCAGTAATTCCCTATTTTGACCATAAAAATGTACCAATTTGGATCGAAGAGGGAAGATTTTTTGAACATACCCGTCATCAAACAGGTTCGACGCGACATGTTGCTTTTACCAATAACGTCTTAATTCGTGCCGAAATTATCAGAAAAGATAATTTACGTTTTGACAAGCGTTTTGCGATCGCTGGTGGAGAAGATGTTTATTTCTTCATGTCCCTACATCGAAAAGGTTATCAGATTATTTGGGCTGATGATGCTTTAGTTTATGAGTGGATTCCAGCAACACGCATTAATGCCAAATGGATTCTGCAAAGGGGTTACAGCACTTATGGAATTCACAGTTTTGTCGAAAAAGAACTGTATTCCTCCTTTGGTACACAAGCATCGCGCTTTTTTAAGGCAACAGGTTTGATTGTAATTGGATTGTTAAAACTATTTCCTGCTCTTGTTAGAGGACAACAAGAGATTATTGCCGCTTTGCTATCAATTTATCGCGGTAGTGGCTCCCTAGCTGGTTTGAATGGTCTACTGTACCAACAATATAAAACCGTTCATAGCGATTCAGGAATATCCCAGTAACGGGATATGGGTGACCAGGGACTCGAACCCTGAACCAATTGATTAAGAGTCAACTGCTCTACCGTTGAGCTAGTCACCCAAGGATTTCTAATTATATCAAACTCTGGATTGGCTATCAGCTTTTTTGCTGATAGCTGAAACTCGATTAACGAACAAACTGAGGCATTACTTCCGCAGAAGAAAATAAGCCGTACATACCTTTGCGATTTAGAGAAATGCCAGTTTTTAGGTAGCCAAAAGCAGGACCACAGACGTTAGCCGCCATACTGGTTTCATCGCCCAGGGTGAAAGTATGAGTAGAAATTTTTCCTTCAAAAGTGCGCCCTGTCACTTGAACGTTGGTGCTGAGAGGTTTTTTCGGGTTGCGAGTATCGACAATACCACCAACACTAACGCGATCGCGCCCACAAACCCCTGCTAGCTCTAGGATAATATCATCAGCATGTTCCATGTTTTCTAGAGCTAAAATACCGTTAGTTTGCTCTAGCAGTGCCTCTACTTCAGCATCACTCATAGCTGTAGCTTTAGCAACATCGTAATCGGGTAAATGAGCAATATCTTCTCTAATGGTAGCTTTGTATGCTTCCCAGTTAGCAATACCTACACCAAAAGTAATTTTAACGCTATGAATTTCTGCATAACTTTGAGCGGCTAAGGCGGCGGCGGCGGTTAACAGCCCTGGAGTAGCACCACAACCAGTGAGATAGGTAATTTCTGCTGCTTTTAGTTCCTGTTGCAAGGTGAGCAGTTGCTCTACAGCACTAGTTCGTTTGAGCGCATCGACTAAAACCCCTCGCCAACCGATATTAATTAACTGTTTGACTACATCCGCCATAAAGGTGTTGGGTAAGTTGGGTAAAGCGAGAAAATATCCTTCTACTTCTGCTTTGGCAGCTAAATCCACAATGCTTTTATCACTGAGATTACCACCAGCAGAGAGATAACCAACAGAACCGTACTGATGATAGGTGGCGATCGCAGTATCTGGGTTTAATCCCTCTTGATGGTAAGCATAGCCGTGGCGATCGGCTGCTGCTACTAAAAGCATTTCTTGTTTTGGTGCTAGTACTCTAGCCGCAGCTTGCCCCAAACCACCAAAACCTAAAACTCCAACTTTAACGGGACTGGTGAGGTTAGTTGCCATTTCCATTACATTTGTTTTTTTAATTTAACGACTAAGAACCTATTATCAGAGTTTGTGACAACTTTCGCTAAAAGTTAAAAGATTCTTTTTTTGACTTTACTTTGCTTGAAGAGGATTGTAAGTTAAGAGAAACTTACAACTTTTAAAGTAAGCAGATCATTTAATATTAAATTTTGATAAGATTCTACTCATATTGCTATGTTAGCTAAAGTTCGGTATACCTAAGATTGAGCAACTGCACAATCAAACAACCAGGTCGATCGCTAACCTCAGTAACTCGATATAAAAAACAAAAGAGCAGCCATGAGCATGGAAACTCTAGAATTCGTTATTTACCCAGATGGCAGGGTAAAAGAGATGGTAACAGGTATTGTCGGTGCTTCTTGTCAAGAAGTAACGGCAGCAATTGAAGCTCAACTTGGGCGGGTGATTTCTGTAGAGAAGACATCTGATTATTTTTCCCAAAAAACATACCAGTCAGCAAAGGCAACCAATCAGGCAACCTTTAGTGACTGGTAAATTTTATCTACTTGTAAAACTTAGTCTCATTTAGCAATTAAAACATATGTCACATTTCAGCACTATCAAGACTCAAATCCGTAACTTGACTTCTTTAAAGTCTGCTCTTAGTGACTTGGGTATGGATTGGAAAACTGGACCTCGTTCGGTCAGAGGTTATCAAGGACAAACCCGCAATGCTGAGGTTGTCCTCGAACAAGAAAATAATTATGACGTGGGTTTCAGTTGGAACGGTCAAGAATACGAATTGGTAGCCGACTTACAATATTGGCAGCAACCCTTAAGTGTAGAAGGCTTTCTGCAAAGAGTTACTCAACGCTATGCTTATCATACAGTAGTTGAAGAAGCTAATAAGCAAGGTTTTGAAGTAGCCCAACAACAAAAAAATGAAGACGGTTCAATTCGTTTAGTAGTACAACGCTGGAGTGCGTAATGTCTGATTCTGCAATACCCGATCGCTCTGGATTGGAGCCAGAGTTAGGAGGTATTTTTCGAGATGCACCAGAACGCTCTGGATTTGAACCAGAGTTAGGAGGTAAGCTAAGACAGACAGGGGTTTATGTCGATGAAATAACCTGTATAGGTTGCAAACATTGCGCTCATACTGCTCCTAATACTTTTTATATCGAACCAGAGCAGGGTCGCTCGCGAGTTTTTAATCAGGATGGGGATTCCGAAATGCTCATTCAAGAGGCGATCGATACCTGTCCTGTAGATTGCATACATTGGGTAGATTATACAAAACTTAAACGCCTGGAGGAAGAAAGGAAATATCAAGAGGTTAAACCCCTTGGATTTCCTCAAGTTTCCAAAAATCCCCATAAAAGAAAACAAAGTCGCGATCGCTAAGCAAACTGTTTGATAAAACCATTTGACACAATCCCCCATTACAGCATCAGCTTAATGGGGGTAAATTATTATTACGTAATTTACTCACAATTGCTGCTATTTACCTAGAGATAGGGTTCCTAGAGCAAGCGAGCCTATGAACTATAGAAATTCGATCGCCTTAAGTTTATTTTTAATTGCATCGATCGTGTCGATCGCTCCTCAAATAGGCGATCGCGCTATGTCTCAATCTCCTTCGTTCGAGCGCACTAGTAACAACAAAGAGCAGAATTTTATTAAGGAAGAGCTTTATTTTGGTTTGGGTGAACCAGGAGAAGCAACAATTTCGGAGACGCAATGGCAATTATTTCTCCAAAGAGTGATTACACCTCGGTTTAAGGAAGGCTTGACTGTTTTGGATGCCTACGGGCAATATCTCAATCATTCTCAACAATTGATTCGCGAGAATACTAAGCTAGTGATCCTAATTCGTGAAAATAATCCAACTAAAGAGCGACTGATTCAAGAAATAATCGATATTTATAAGCAAACATTTCGCCAAGAGTCTGTCTTAAGGGTAACTAGTTCAGTGCAAGCATCTTTTTAAGATTTTGTTACAAAAAATACAAAGTGATCGCCCAACTAACTTTAAGTTTATTTAATGTATTAATCTCTTGCCATCTGCTATCTGCTGCGTGCTCCGAGGCAACCACAAGGGATTGCCCCTACAATCTGCTCCCTGTTAATCCTTTCTATGTCTCAATTAAATCGCCGTCAATTTATCATCTACAGTAGTCTTGCTCTTGGTACTAGTATCGTCACTGCTTGTGGTAGCAATAAAACTCAAACTACTTCAGCTAATTCCTCATCGGGAAAACTAGATAAAGTAACTTACGGCACTAATTGGTTTGCACAAGCCGAACATGGTGGTTTTTATCAAGCTGTCGCTACAGGCATTTATCAACAATACGGCTTAGATGTTACTATCCAAATGGGCGGTCCCCAGGTTAATGGTACTCAACTATTAATGGGCAATGCTGTAGACTTCTTTATGGGAACTGGTTCTGATGCGATTAAAGCGGTAGAAGAAGGTATTCCTAAAGTTACTGTGGCGGCAATCTTCCAGAAAGATCCACAAATTTTAATTGCTCATCCCAATGTTGGTGTTGATTCCTTGGAAGACTTAAAAGGTAAACCTATTTATGTAGCTTCCTTAGCAAATACAACTTTTTGGCCCTTTCTCAAAGAAAAATATAGTTTTACAGACGAGCAAAAACGTCCTTATAACTTTAATATTGCTCCTTTTCTTGCCGATAAAAATGTTGCTCAACAAGGCTATGTTTCCTCTGAACCTCTTAAAGTTGCTCAAGAAGGAGGATTTGAGCCAGTAGTTTTCTTATTAGCAGATTATGGTTATACTCCCTATGCTACTACGATCGAAACTCGTCGAGAACTAGTGGAAAAAAATCCTGATTTGGTTAAACGTTTTGTGGATGCTTCAATTAAAGGTTGGCAGAGTTATTTAGAAAATCCCGCACCTGGCGATCGATTAATTAAGAAAGATAATCCAGAGGTAACTGATGAACAACTTGCTTATAGTATCCAGAAAATGAAAGAATATGGGATTGTTGTTTCTGGTGATGCCCAAAAACAAGGAATTGGTACGATGACAGAAGGGCGTTGGCAGTTATTTTTTAATGAGTTTGTCAAAGCAGGAGTATTTAAAGCAGAAACAGACTATAAGCAAGCTTTTACCCTGCAATTTGTGAGTTAATTTAGTCTATAAATAATAAAATCCTTCTGCCCTCTGCCCTCTGCCTTCTGCCTTTTCTACACCAGCAAATTATGATGTTGACCAACTAATTAGATGGCTTCCAATCCTATTTTAAGTTTGCAAAAAATCAGTAAATCTTACTCTAACGGCACGATCGCTCTAGAAAATTTAGATTTAACCATTGCTCAAGCTGAATTTGTTAGCATTGTTGGTGCTTCTGGATGTGGTAAAAGTACTGTACTCAGACTAATTGCTGGCTTGGAAAAAGCGAGTTCGGGAGAAATTAGCTGGCTCGATCGACAGGCTCAACAAGAGTTAGCGTTTGTCTTTCAAGAAGCAGCGTTAATGCCTTGGACAACTGTATTAGAAAATATTCGCCTACCTCTAAAATTAGCTGGTATTTCCCCTCTTCAAGCAAAAATAAGATGCCAAGAGGCGATCGCCTTAGTAGGTTTGCAAGATTTTGAGCATAACTATCCCCGTCAACTTTCTGGTGGGATGAAAATGCGCGTTTCGATCGCTAGAGCTTTAGTTACGCAACCACGAGTATTATTAATGGATGAGCCTTTTGGCGCTTTAGATGACATCACTCGTAGCAAATTAAATAGCGATTTACTCTCACTCTGGCAACAGCAACAATGGACAGTTGCATTTGTCACTCACAATATCTCTGAAGCAGTTTTTCTTTCCAATCGAGTGATTGTCATGGCTGCACGCCCTGGAAGAGTGGTAGCAGATTTAAGCATAGATGCACCCTATCCGCGCACAGAAGATTTTCGTACTTCTAGTTTATGCAATCAATACTGTCGAGAAATTGCTCATTGTTTGCAAAAAACAACAACAATTGCCCAATGAACTATGAACCATGACGGCGCTTTTTATTCTGAGGAAACCTCAGAATTCCCGCCTCAACTATGAACAAACAACAAACAACAAACAACCAATAACTAATAACAAATTCCATTGCAGTTCAGCTTTTGAAAACATAGTTGGAACTTAGCTCAGCAGTAATGTTCATGTCTTGCTGGGAAGCAATGTCAACATAAGTTAGGTTTTCAATGCGATCGCAGTTCGATTTGGACTCAGAAAGGTCGTCATTTGCTGCTACAGATGAAGCTTGAGTGGAGTTATTAGCACAACAATTATCTTTAATGAGACGATTGTAAGTGCGGTAAGGAATATAGTGTAATGGGTTATAACCGGCACAACGCAAAATTAGGACACAAGCCCAGGAATATTTACCAGCTATAATAGCTTCGACAATTCGCTCGAACTGCTCGGGACTCATTACTGTATCGAGTTCGCCGTTTTGCTCGGTTAATTTAGAATTGCTCACGCTTGATACACCTCAGCTCTTTTTTCTACAATTTCAAGCCATCTTTTTGCATTTTCTCCAGTGGTTCGAGCAAGACATCTGCAATGCGGCGATGGCGAATAATAATATCAGCGCTTGCTGTTTGGCCAGCTTTAAAAACAATTTGGCGTTGGCGATCGACAACATAATTGCGATCGAGCTTGACTTCTACACGATAAACTTCTCCGAGTTTTTCATCTCGTTTAGCATCAGCAGAGATAGAAGTAACCTTACCATTGATAATTCCGTAATCTTGATAGGGATAGGCATCAAGTTTGACTTTTACTGGCATATCTTTCTTGATAAATCCTGCTTCGCGATTGGGAACTATCGCCGAAAGGACTAATGGAGCTTTTTCTGGTGCAATTTCAGCTACTGTTTTACCAGGTTGAATTACTTCACCAGTATTTTGGACATCAAAAGCGGAAATAATACCATCGATGGGCGCTTTGAGATAATTGTAAGTAAGTTTGGCTTGAGCGCTTACCAGTAAGTTTTGGCTATCTGCAATTTGACCGTTAAGTTGAGCAATTTCTAGCTCAAGTTGCTTAATTTTCTGTGTGGCTTCAAGTTGTAATTTTTCCCCTTGAGCTTGTTTTTGAGTTTGCTCTGCTTGCAATCTTTCTACTTCTTTGATTGCTGAAGCTAGATTTCCCTGATTTTCTGTAATGCGAGTTTCAATATCTTGAAGCGATCGATTCGCCTGAAAAATGTTTTCGTTGGCATTATTAATATCTTGAAGCTGAGCTTGAATTACTCTTTGTTGAGCTTCGCTAAGTTCCTTTTGTGCTTGATAGACATATTCTTGAGAAATTGCTCCTGTTGTTGCTAATGGAGTTAGTCGATTGACTCGTTCTTGAGCAGCTTCAACTTGTTGTTGCAACTTCTCTAAAGCTGATTGAGCGGCATTGGCAAGAGGATTGACACTCTCTTTCCTAGCTTGATAACCAGCAATTTCTGATTGTTGTTTTTCGAGCAGACGACGAGCTGTCAAGGCTTTTTCTTGAGCTAGAGCAATTGAGCTTGTCTGTGCCATTGCTTCAGCATTAATCATAGCTGAATTGGTTTTAGCTTCTAATTTGACTCTTTCTAATAAACTTTGTTTTTGACTTAGTTGGATTTGATAGTTTTTAAGGGTTTGTTCGAGACGATCTACTTCTTTTTGTGCCAATTGCGGATCTAGTTCTGCCAAAATTTGACCTGCTTTTACTTTTTCTCCTTCTTTGACGTGAACTTTAACTACTCTTCCTTGTTCTAGAGGTTGAACTTTATAAGTTCTCCCCTCTGGTACTAATTTGCCTTGAGCTTTGCCTATTTGTTCAATTTTACCTAAATAAGCCCAGCCGACAAAAGCAAGACAAAATATAGCTGCACCAGCAATCATGCGGACAGGGAAAAGTGCAGGGGGTTCTTCTAGAAAGTTACTCAATCCAGAAGACCAATTAGTTACAGCTAGATCTTGATTCCTTGGTGGTCGCTCAACTAGATCGGTTTGAGAGTGAGCTGAAGATACTGTAATGGCTGAATATGCATTAGTTCCTCCATAAATAGAATTATCCCCAGGAACTCCTGGTGAAGAAGATGGTAAATTTTTATTACTATCGATTTGATTTTGCTCTGGTTTTCCCACAGCATTTGGTTTAGGCAGTTCAGTATTAAATTGCATAATTTAAATCCCAAAATAATAATTGGTAGCCTAGAAAAATTTTTTTTGATTGAAAACTAAATTTCAAGTCAACACCCAGTTGGGTTTTTGACTAGATCGCGCCTGCCAAATGCCTACATCTATTATTGTACTGCCAAGTATTACTACGGCAGAATTAATCAGTTTTATGCAATGTCTGATTTTTTGTAATATTTATTCATACCTCGATTGAGTTCATGTTTATATTACCCGATCGCACAAAAAAACTGAATTTTTTTAGATATTACCCTCTTCAAGAATAATAACGCTACAAATTGAAACATTATTAGATGGTAAGCGTTGATAGGCAGGCTTTTGAAGTAATTTGGCAGTTTGAGCCTAGCTTTAACTATCAATATATTTGCAATCAAGAAAATTAAGCTACAAAAATATTTATTCTTAAGGTTTTTGCAACTTAACCTTAACCAGATTGCTTTAAAGAGATAGTTGTTGCTGTGCGAGATGATAGTACAGACCTTGGCGATCGGCTATCAGTTGTTGGTGACTTCCGCGTTGCACGAGAATACCACGATCTAAAACAAGAATACAGTCAGCATTACGCACAGTAGAGAGACGGTGAGCTATGATAAAGGTAGTTCGCTCGCGAGAAATGCGAGAAAGATTTTCTTGAAATCTACGTTCGGATTCGGTATCCAGAGAACTAGTCGCTTCATCTAAAATCAAGATTCTTGGTTCTCCTAGAAGGGCGCGAGCGATCGCAATTCGCTGTCTTTGACCTCCAGACAGGTTAGTACCACGTTCACCAACTTTGGTGTTATAGCCAAGGGGCATAGTTTGGATAAAGGCATGAGCTTCTGCTAGCTTAGCTGCTTCGATCGCCTGTTCTAGGCTATATTCGTTGCGATAGAGAGTGATATTGTCAAGAATAGTACCTGAAAATAAATAACAATCTTGAGGAACTACGCCAATTTGCGATCGTAACGAATAGGGAGAGACGTTTTTGATATCGTGTCCATCAACCCAAATATGACCGCCAGTAGGATGATACAAGCCTTCTAACAACTTAACTAGGGTGGTTTTACCAGAACCGCTACGACCGACGATCGCGATTGTTTCTCCTGGTTTGGCTAAAAAAGTAATGTTTTGCAGAGTATTTCTTTCCTCATCAGAACCATAGGAGAAGGTAACGTTTTCAAATCTAACTTCCCCTGCGATCGTTGGCAAAAGCAACATAGATTTATGAGCGCTTTCTTCAGGTTCTTCAGAGAACACGTCATCTAAACGTTCTACAGAAACCATTACTTCTTGCATTTCATCCCAGAGATTGGAAAGAGAAAGCACGGGTTGAATGACTTTATCGATCAACATATTGAAAGCAACAAATTGACCGATACTCAACTGATCGTTAATGACCAAATAAGCTCCATACCATAGTAAAGCAGCACTTCCCAGAGAATTAATTAAGCCACTGCTAGCCTGCAACTTAATCCCTAATTTCTGACTGCGAAATTGAGCATTTAAAAAAGCGGTCAAACGCTCTTCCCAACGCCAACGCACTTCTCTTTCTGCGGCGGTTGCTTTAACGGTGTTGATTCCAGTAATCGTTTCTACTAAAGCCGAGTTTTGCTCGGCTGATTTGGCAAAAACTTCTCTGGAGATTTTACGCAGTAGGGGAGTTGCACCTAAGGTGACAAGAATAATTGGCGGAATTAAACCGACGATCAAAAGTGTTAATCGCCAGTTGTAATAAAACATCAACGCCAAATAAATAAACCCCATCACAAAATCTAACCAGGCTAGCACCACTTTGCTAATCAGGAAGTTTTGGATTTTTTGGTTTTCTTGGACTCTGGTGATGATGTCACCAACGTGACGTAACTCGAAGAATTTGAGCGGCAACATCAGCGTATGCCTGATAAAGCCACTAATCATCGTCAAGTCAAGGCGATTTGATAAATAACTGACCAAATATTGCCTGGTAGCTGTTAAAGCGATGTTACCAATGCCAAAAAGAACGATCCCGATCGCAAACACATTCAGAGTACTTAGACTCTTATTTACCACTACTTGATCGAGGATGATTTGAGTAAATAAAGGTGTGATAATCGTGCAAACTTGAATCAGTAAAGAAGCACAAATAATCTGAACGGCAAGGGATTGATAGGGAAATAGTAAGTTAAAATATCTGCCAAAAGAGTTTTTCTGTTCGGGAGCGATCGCTAGTTGTCCCGTTGGTGACAGCAGCAGAGCATAGCCTGTCCAACCTTCTAAAAACTTTTGACGAGTGTAAAACTGTTTGCCCAAACCAGGATCGGCAACTAAGATGCGATCTCCTTGAATTTTATAAACTACGACATAGTGATCGCCTCCCCAATGAGCAATCCAGGGATTTTTTTGCTCTACCAAACTATTTAAGTTGGCTTTAACTGGTCTAGCTTCATATCCTAACGATTCTGCTGCTTTACCTAAGTTTTTTAGGGAAGAACCACTTCTGCCAACTTTAGCTAATTCTCTTAACCAGTTAATACTAAAGCTTTTACCCCAATACCTACTAACCATTGCTAAGCAGGCTGCACCGCAATCTGCTTGACTTTGTTGCTCGATGAAGGGATAGCGAGCAAACCAGCTACGCTTAAAGTTTTGTACGGGTTGGGGAAATTCTACCTCAATAGCCTGTGGCTCGGCTTTTGGGCTTGAAGCTTGAGGACGAGAACGATTGGGAGCTAAGGTAGGTTTGGCTTGAGTTGGTTTGGCTACTGCGATCGCCGTTTTTTGCTTAAATCCATTTTGGTGAATCAGATCGGATCTATCTGTGGGATTTACACCAGCTATTGCTGCCAAGGAAGGAATTAACTCACAAGCTATTTGCCAATGCTCTTTGGGTAACTGATAAACCAACAGATCTGTTTTTGCTTGCCAATCTTTAGGTACTGTTTGAGGATATCCCCAAGCAAAGCCTCTTGAGAAAGTCTGGCGCTCGATTTCTCCTTTGTAGAGCCAAAAGCGACCTTGTTGTTCGGTTTTGAGAGCCAAATTTTCTCCTGCGACAATTTTTTGTTCGCTCAGATAAGGCAGTAATTGTTGCAATCTGTAGCTGGAAACCGCACTTAAATCAGTGTAACTTTTGAAGAAGATTAAAATTTGTCTGGCTCGTGCTGCGCCATGCCATTTCTGATGGACTGTTCTCGAACTTTCTATTAGTGAGGGCAATTGCTGCAACGGAATTCTCGCTGCTACTACTTGGTTAGCAGCGATCGCCTGATAGGGTAAATATTCTCGGTAGTAAAGTGGATCGTCACCTAAAGTTTCGCCTTCTGTGAGTACTTGGGCGCAAACTCCCCTAAATTTATGAGATTCATTACTAATTAACCGTACTTTACCTTGATAAATCAGGTAAAAATAACTGTTACTAGAAGTTTGCTGCTGTTCACCTGCTAAATTACCAGAATTATCTAACAGACAATCTCCTAATTGAAAGCTAACTACCTCAAAATTTTTACTTAGATTAGATGCTAATGATGCCTCTACTCCATAGGATTGCAATTGTTGTGACAGCCAAGAGCGCACTTCTGAATCCAGAGAAAATTCCCTCATAGACTCAGCCACAGAACGATCTTGAAAATTGGTTTTGTTTGACATTGTGATGCTTCTCAGTCTTTTAAGTTGCAGCAATACTATCGTTGATAGATGCTGAAAAGTTAGGGCTTTGGCAGTCGCGATCTGAGAAGTTATTTAAATTTGGCAGGTTAAATTTTGATTTTAACTTTTACGAGCAAAAAAATCAGTAATAATACCAATTTTAGTCTCTGATTATTTTAAGGTATCAGTGATTTTACTGACAACATGTTAACAGTATTTTCATACTCGTATCCAAATTTGCCTTAGATCTTTGATTATCTTTACAGAAATTTTACTTTTTTGTAATAATCTCTAGCCCCTATTCACTGCTCGATCTCAAAAGATTCAATCATATCTTCTGCGGTATGTAAAAACTGACGATAATATTGTTTCTCTGCCGTGTAAGTAATTACATAGGCTCGTTGGTTAGTTAAAGTCCAAATTTTCATTCTTTCCATCTCGTTTTTACCTTCTTGATAAGAGTAAATTACTTTCATCGCTTTATGGTTGGCGAGAGAAGTTTTTTGGGTTTCAAGACTGCTCATTTTGGAGCTAGCTTTAATATCTTGAATAGATAGATCGGTATATTCAGCAAGAGATATGCTGCTAGATGGGACATCTTTAACTAAGACGCTCACTTTCTCATGGAAGCGATCGCTATTATTTTGGAGAGGAGAATGAAATACTGCACCTTTCTCAAAAAAAATATTTATTTCTTCTAGCTTCCAGTTAGCGGGATAATCTATCTTAATTCCATATCTGGGATTTTTATAAACTAGAAATTTTTCTCTGAAAAATATATTTGATAAGAAAAAACCTAACAAACCAACAACTGCTGCTCCTCGCAAAGTATTCAATAATAATGATTTAGATATTTTATGTTTTCTGGTTTTGGCTTTTAAAAAACTAAAAACAACAGTTTTCTTGTGATTATTGTTTGTATCTGTGTTAGTGGAAGCTATTATTTTCTGGAGGGCATCGAGAGCTTCTGCGGCTGAAGAGTAACGTTCCTGAAAGCGAAGACGCACCATTTTGTCTAAAAAATCTAATAACTGCGGCGTGTAGTGGGTATTGGATTGTAAGCGATCGCGCCAAAGCAATTCTCCATCACTATCTTCTAGCAAGAGGCGGGGAGAGATTCCTGTCAAGGCTTGAATAGCAATTTTGCCTACTGCGTAAAGATCGCTAGCAAATTTAGGTTTGCCATCTGCTTGTTCGAGAGGCATGTATCCTGGTGAACCAATACAAACTGTAAAGGAACTACTACCATCAGCAGCAATAATTTGTGTGCTAACTTTTTCTTTGACTGCGCCAAAATCAATCAAGGTTAGTCGGCGATCGCTAGAACGCCTAATAATATTTTTAGGTGTAATATCTCGATGAATATAATTATTTTGCTGAATAAAAACTAAAATGTTTAAAAGTTCTAAGAGTAGCTCGATGGTTTCTTCTTCCGTCCAAGCTCGATTAAACTCTTCAATCAGATTATGACCTTCGATAAATTCTTGAACTAAATAAAACTGGTCGTTTTCCTCAAAATAAGCTTCCAATCTGGGAATATATTCAAAATTCCCCAGTTTTTGCAATACTTTGGCTTCTTCTTCAAATAAACGCTTGGCTAATTTTAAATTATCGTCATCGTGAAATCTTGGCGTTAATTGTTTGACAACACAATAAGGATTGCCAGGACGCAGAATATCTTCTGCCAAAAAAGTAGTACCAAAACCCCCTTTCGCTAGCTCTCGAATTAGCTTGTAGCGACCACAGATAGTTTGTTCCAACATACAGCGATCTTTCATCTATCCGTTTGGAAAATTTTGATACTTGGCAATTTGGCTATTTAATCTCAAATGACACAATACCATCAAACTAAAAAAAGTTTACAGCTATTCATTTAATTCTAGAGCTTTTCTCAGATTACCTTGATATTTTTGTAGTAGTTGCTCGGCATTTGTAACATCTAAACCAGTCCAATGCATTAATAAAGCTAATTTTACTTTTTTACCACTGCTCTCTAATAAGTCTTGTGCTTCTTCACGACTGAGATCGGTGAGATCTCCAAGGATTCTGAGGGCGCGATCGTGAAGTTTGTTATTAGTGACGGCAACATCAACCATCCGATTACCGTATACTTTTCCCAAGCGCACCATCACCCCTGTTGAGATGATATTGAGAGCCATTTTGGTGACGGTTCCTGCTTTGAGTCTGGTCGAACCTGCTAATACTTCTGCGCCAGTTAACAAACGAATATCAACATCTGCATCGATTTTAACCTGTTCGGTAGGAACACAGCTAATTGAGATAGTTACTGCTCCTCTTTGTTTTGCCGCACTTAATGCGCCATGAACGTAAGGAGTAGTTCCACCAGCACTGATTCCAACTACAACATCTAAGTTATTAATTTCACGTTCGGCGATCGCCGCTTCTCCATCTTCACGCAGATCTTCTAAACCCTCAGAACTACGTACTAAGGCTGCATCACCACCAGCGATAATTCCTTGTACCATTTCTGGTGGCGTACAGAAAGTGGGAGGACATTCCGACGCATCTAATACTCCCAATCTGCCGCTAGTACCAGCACCAAGATAAAATAATCTGCCACCTTGACTGAGTGCTTCGCTGCTAAGTTCGATCGCTCTAGCTAGAGAAAGACGCGCGATCGCGATCGCCTCGATCGTCCGAGCATCTTCACGATTGAATAAATCTACTAACTCTAAAGCTGTTAAGCGATCCAAATCTTGACTATTAGGGTTAGCCTGTTCTGTTAGTAAATGTCCTCTTTCCTGTAGATTATTCATGTTCGAGCTTTATATTTTAAAAACGAACACCAGTCTAATCTACTTCTACACCAAGTTAGGATCTGCATAAAAAAAATCTTTCCTACGTAATCAATCAATGTAAGGAAACTTTCTTACTGAAACTACTAACAACAAAGAGGTCTAGAAATTATGTTCAACAAATATTTTGGTGTAATCGCTACCGTTGCTTTAACCCTTTCTCCCGTTGCTGTATTTGCTCAGGAAACCCAAGTTAACTCTCAAAGCGCTGGTAATTCTGGTGTTGCTTCTGGAGTTGGCAACATGGTTATTCAAAACGTCGATCAAGATAGCTTACAAAATCAAGTTGATGTTGATGGTTATTACAAAGGTAACGATCCTCAACTACAAATCAACAAGCAAGACGCTTCTAACAGTGGCGCTGCTGTAGGTTATGGTAACGATGTAATTCAAAACGTTGACCAAACCAACTTACAAAACCAATTTGGTTACTAAGATTGCTTACAGGGCAAGGCTATCTCTACAAAAGCTTTGCCACTAGTAGTTTATCTTATAGATCGAGGATGAGAGAGTGGAGAAATTCTCCACTTTGTCTGTTTGTATCATTAAAGTATTTGTGCTAAAAACTTGCGAGTCCGTTCTTCCCTAGGATTGTTAAAAAACTCTTCTGGTGTGGCAATTTCGACGATCGCGCCTTCGTCCATAAAAACAACGCGATCGGCTACTTCACGAGCAAAACCTACCTCATGAGTAACGCACACCATCGTCATGCCAGAATTAGCTAGACTTCGCATTGTATCTAACACTTCCCTTACCATTTCTGGATCGAGTGCGGAAGTTGGTTCGTCGAATAACATAATCTTGGGTTGCATGGCTAAGGCGCGAGCGATCGCTACTCGCTGTTGTTGTCCTCCTGATAGCTGAGACGGATATTTAGCAGCTTGTTCGAGAATACCTACCTTTTCTAAAAGCTGCATCGCTATTTCTTCTGCTTGCTGTTTTTGCCAACGTCTTACCCAAATTGGTGCTAGAGTAACGTTTTGCAAGACAGTTAGATGGGGAAATAAGTTAAATTGTTGAAATACCATTCCCACTTCTCGACGAATCGCTTCGATATTTTTTAAGTCATGGGATAATTTGATGCCATCAATAACGATGCTACCTTTTTGATAGGGTTCGAGAGCATTAAAAGTTCTGATAAATGTAGATTTTCCCGAACCAGAAGGACCCATAATCACAACTACTTCCTGCTTGTTGACGTTGAGACTAACTCCTCGTAGCGCATGAAAATTATTGTCGTACCATTTCTCAACATTCTCAGCAACAATAATTGCTTCTGTTAGAGGGGAATTCGCTGGTATCATATCATGTCCTTTTAAATAGTTATATTATCGTTGAGGCAAGGGAGCAACTTCTGCATAAAAGCCTTCTGCCTTCTGCTGCCTATTGCCTGCTCCCTGTTACTCAATAGTTTTTAAAAACTTGGCGATCGAACTAAAGTATTTTTCCCCCCGATCTAACCAGATTGAATGTCCGCATTCATTGATAAAAATAAGTTCGGAATTAGGCAAGACTCGATCGATTTTAATCGCTGTAGATTCTCCTAAAAAATCTTGCCTTCCTTGTAAAATCAACACTGGTTTGCGAAAGTTATTTAATCGATTGCTAAGGTCGTATTTTTGTTTTTCTAAATCTTCCCAAACTAAATCATTGACAACTGGATATAATCTACTGATTTTTGTTAAAGATTTAATAATTATAGGACGGTTTTTCGGATCGAAAACATAAGCAGATAAGTTTAATTCTAAGCGTTTTTGAATAGCGTGATCGACATTTTGACCATCTTCAATTTGTTTTGACCAATAGCTTAATAAATTTCTCTCACTGGGACTTAATCTTACAGCAATATTGGCGGCAATATAGCGGTGAAATTCCAAATCTATGCCACCAGAAGCCGAGAGAATTATTGCCTCAACCAGATCGGGGTATTTAGCAGCATAGGACATTGCTAGAATTCCTCCAAACGAGTGTCCCATTAATGTCCAACTAGATAATTGAAAATAATTTCTGATCGCTTCCATATCTTCAATCATTAGTTGCATATTGACTGTATCTGCATCTACATTTTCTAACCGCGATCGCCCCGTTCCTCGCTGATCGAAAATAATTACCTGACGTTGATTTTTCGCCAATTCTTGAGCTAGTGGTACAAAATGATTGCTAGGAAAACCTGGTCCCCCATTAATTAAAAGTAGCGGCTTTCCTTCACCAAACACACGATAAAATATTTTGACACCATTGGCATCAACATAGCCACTACTAGGTTGTTCAACTACCGATTGCGCTAAGATTTTGAGAGCATTAAATTGCGATGAAACTCCCAAAAATAGCAGAATCATCCAACAAATTGCAATAATTAACAGCCTATATTTGTTGAAAAAATTTGATAAAGGATAACCTCGATTACTTCCCATGAACGCTCAAAAAATTTGCCACTTTTTGCTCTAATATCTCAAATTTTCAATTACTGGCGTTCCATCTGCTTGAATCCAAGCTAGATGAGTAATGCGACAATTACGAGCATAGGTTCTGACTTCTTCAATAGAACGACCCCCAAGATCGATTTCTACTCGCACTAAGGATTCAGCGTTTCTTAGTTTTTGCGCGTAAACAAAAGCAGCAGTTTCTGCTTCTGGTGTTTGAGGAATTACTAACCAGTCGCTAGCTAGTGTAGCTGATGGTAATTTTCCTGTGGTTAATAAACATGAATGCAAATCTTCAACATCAAGAGCAAATCCGATTCCAGGAGCAGATCTAGCTTGAGGATGATAAATTCCTAACAAACGATCGTAGCGTCCTCCCTTTCCTAAAATATAGGATTGGTTATTTTTGTAACCAACTACTTCAAAGACAATTCCCGTGTAGAAATTAAAGGTTTGCAGTAAGCTTAAATCTAGAGTAATTGGTAGCGGTACGGGTGAAGAACGATCGAGCAATTGCACCAGATATTGAAGATTATTGACAGTTGTTTGTGTAGATTCTTCTAATTGTAGACTGGCTAATTTTTGCAGTACATCTTTTGGTTTACCGCGCAGATCGAACAAAAATAGGGCGCGATCGCGTAATTTGTCAGGTAAAGATAGCTTTTCTAGGGCGACGCGATCGAGATTAGCAAGGCAATGACGAACTTGTTTTTGTAGTGGTTCTGGAAAGATCGACAGCAGCGATCGCGTCAATCCTGCTTCTCCTAAAATTAAATGCCAATTTTCTAAACCTAGCTGTTGTAAGCACTCAGATAGCAACAGTAAAATTTCTGCATCTGCCAAAACTCCGCCAGCAAATAATAACTCAACACCTGCTTGATAAAATTCTAGTTGTTTGCCATGATGTCCTTTGGGTGGATTGCGAAACACATTAGCGCGGTAACAAAGACGTTGGGGATAGGTATTACCAGCCATGCGAGTTACTGCTGCTCTGGCGATCGAAGCAGTTAACTCTGGACGCAATCCCAAACTGCTTTGTTGGACATCATTTTGCAATTGAATGACTGTAGATGGCTCGATCGCACCACCAGCTGTAAGAGTTTCCAGCCACTCTAGAGTAGAAGTAACAATACGTTGATAGCCCCATTGTTGAAAGACTCGCTGCAAGGAGTCATTAATCCAAGATTTTTGGGCAACTTCTAAGGGGAGTAAATCTCTAGCACCTGCTGGTGGTTGATGGATCATTTTTGGTTTGAACTAGGTAGTCAGTTTTAGTTTACCTAGAGATTTTACTGTTTTTTCCCTCCAAACAAACCACCAAAAATCGTGCCATTTCCAGGCTTACTGGATGTACTATTAGCACTTGGGCGATTGCCTTTACCAGCATTTTGACCCAAAGCGCTTGCCTTTTCTAGCTTATCTAATTCTTGCTTACTTTTGATTACGATCGGATCTTGTGGATTTACTTGCCAAGCTTTATTGATATGCACCTTCGCCATAGAAATCTGATTTTGTTTCAGATAAGCCAACCCAAGCAAAGCATGACAACTACTATTATTGGGGTCTAGTTTAATCCCATCCTTCATTTCGGCAATCGCTTGAGTAAAAGCTTCTTTTTCCATATATTCGAGTGCGCGTCGGACATATGAACCAACTTGTCGAGCTGAATTTCCTTCATCTGTTTGTGTTTTTTGATTCTGGGTAATTGTTGTTTTTTGAAATTCTGTACCAGGGATATTAGTTTTAGCTCGATCGCTGACTAGGTTAGATTTTTGGGGAGTCTTAGGTAATCCTTGACTCTCTTGATGGATCAAATAAGCTAGGTTTAATTCACTGATTTGGGCGATCGTGTGAGGAAGTATTTCTAGAGATTGATACTGCTGGGCAGTTAATTTTTTTAAAAGATTTTTATACTCAAGTTCGTAAGCATCCCCTGCTTTAGCTAACTTCTGCGCCGCCTCGAAAGAAAATGTATGTTTATCTTTTTCTTGGGCAGCACGTTGACCAATCTGTGAGAGTATTAATAGATATTCGTTACGAGTTTTGTCTTTAGATAACTCTTCATAAGCAGGATTAACTAATTTCGATAAAATTTGGCTTGCGTACTGTTTTTCTGGGTCGGTTTTAGATTTACAAGTATCTGGATGCAATTTTTGCGCGATTTTAAGATATTTATTGCGAATTTCTTGAGGACTCGCCTCAAGATCGACTCCTAAAACTGCATAGTGATCGTTGAGATTTAATTTAAATATTCCATGTTTAATCTGAAAAGACATAGCTAGTGCTTTGGTGGATTCAAGGGATATTAGGCTCTCGATCGACTAGAGCGATCGAGAATAGGTGCTACATTATTAAGATTCCCCGAAACACTGAGAAACTAACATTAGGCAGAAGGCAGGAGGCAGAAGGCAGAAGGCAGGAGGCAGGAGGAAAAAAACTTGCTTACTTTAGACTTTAGACTTTAGACTTTTTCCCCTACACCCCACACCCTACACCCCACACCCTACACCCTATCCCCTACTTCCGCCAAGAGATTTTTAAACTTGATGGCTGTCCCAAATTGCCTTCAACAGTTACGCTGCGATCGTTGGCGCTAAGGTGGCGGGCAATCTTGTAAATAGCTTCAATTCGCTCTTTTGCCTCTGCTTTTTCGGCTAATTCAGACAGAGAAAGAGAAGCATTAGTACTCCTTAAAACTGTCAAGATTCTCTCTTGCAAACTCAAGATTGAAGCTGCGGCTTTTTTACCTGCTTCAACTCCAGGCTGATGATAGGCATTGATATTAACCAAACTGGCATACAAACTGACAGCCCTTTCATAAAGCGCGATTAAAGCACCTACTGTCTTCGCATTGACTTCGGGAATGGTTAGAGTAATGGAATCTCTTCCGTTTTCATACAATGCCTGACGAGTTCCTTGCAATAAACCAGACAAGAAATCTCCTGATGTAGCACCTGCTTCTACTTCTGGTGAACTTCCCGCACGATCTTTAAGTACTTCAATGAGAGTGGCAAAGAAATTAGGTATACCTTCTCTTAGCTGCTGTACATAGGCGTGTTGATCGGTCGAACCTTTGTTGCCATAAACAGCAATACCTTGATAAACAGTATTGCCATCGAGATCTTTTTCTTTCCCCAAAGATTCCATCACTAATTGCTGGAGATAGCGACTGAATAGCAGTAAGCTATCTTTGTAGGGCAGCACGACCATATCTTTTTCCCCTTTACCATTACCAGCAAAGTACCAAGATAAAGCTAATAGTGCCGCAGGATTAGTTTTTAGATCGGGTTTTCTGGTAGTTGTATCCATCGCTTTGGCACCATCTAGCATTGCCTGAATATTAATGCCTTGTAAAGCTGCTGCAACTAAACCAACGGCTGATAATTCTGAAGTGCGACCTCCCACCCAATCGTGCATGGGAAAAGTAGTCAGCCAGCCTTCTGCTTGTGCTTGTGCTTCAAATTTACTGCCAATACCAGTAATTGCTACTGCATGAGCAGCAAAATCGAGGTTTTGGGCTTGATAAGCTGCTTTAACCTCGATGACACCATTGCGAGTTTCTGGTGTACCTCCAGATTTGGAAATTGCTAAGACAAGGGTGGTGTTAAGGCGATCGCGCAATTGAGCCATAGTGCGATCGATTCCCGCAGGGTCAGTATTGTCGATAAAATCAATGGTAAGGGGTGGATTGTCTGGTGATAGGGCTTCAGCAACAAATTGAGGTCCCAAAGCAGAGCCACCAATACCGATCGAGAGAATATCGGTAAATTTTTCTGCGCCTGGGGGATGAATTGCCCCACTATGAACTTTACTGGCAAAGTCTTTGATTTTTGCTAAGGTTTCAACTATATCTCTTTTCAGTTCTGGGTTCGGTGCTAGATCGGCATCACGCAACCAATAATGACCAACCATCCGATTTTCATCAGGGTTGGCGATCGCGCCTGCTTCTAAAGCTTTAAGATCTGCAAACGCCTTGGCAAATTTAGGCTTCATCGTTTCGACAAAAGCCTCGTCAAAGCGCATCCGCGATATATCCAAGTAAAATTCTAGTTGCTCGTCGTAATAAAGCCAATTTTGATAGCGTTGCCAAAGTTCGGCATTCTCCATAATTTAGTCCCAATTAGATCTCTGCTCTTTGTTCAGTTTATCGGAGGACAAGGAAATTCTGAAGGATTGATTTTGAAGACTTTATCCTGAGTTGCAAACATTTTTTTGGCGATCGCCTTTTTCTCAGCTTAGAAATTTGATTGACAAAATGATAAAAAACTAAAAAACTCCTGCTTTTTAGCAGGAGTTTGCTATTTAAGACTAGAACTAAAACTTAGTCTAGGTCAGGCATAGCTAGAGTAGGCTCGTTCTCGCGATCGATACCTTTCTCAAACCCACCAGCAGCCGCACGAGCGCGACCAGCGTGCCACAAGTGACCGACTAGGAAGAAGAAAGCTAGTACGAAGTGAGAAGTAGCAAGCCACTGACGAGTGTTAACAAAGTTAAAAGAGTTAGACTCAGTAATAATGCCACCTACAGAGTTCAGAGAAGCGTTAGGAGCATGAGTCATATATTCAGCAGCACGACGTAATTGCCAAGGCTGAATGTCATTTCTGACTTTATCAAGGTCAATGCCATTAGGGCCGCGCATAGGCTCTAACCAAGGGCCGCGGAAATCCCAGAAGCGCATGGTTTCACCACCAAGAATAATTTCACCAGTAGGAGAACGCATCAAGTATTTACCAAGACCAGTAGGACCTTGAGCAGAACCGATGTTAGCACCCATTGCTTGGTCACGTGCTAGGAAGGTAAAAGCTTGTGCTTGAGAAGCTTCTGCGTTGGTAGGGCCGTAGAATTCACTGGGATAAACAGTGTTGTTGAACCAAACCATACAAGAAGCTACGAATGCCATCAAAGACAACGCACCCAAGCTGTAAGAAAGATAAGCTTCACCAGACCAAATAAACGCACGACGAACCCAACCAAAAGGCTTGGTTAAGATGTGCCAAATACCGCCAGCAATACAGATCAAGCCTACCCAAATGTGACCACCAATCACATCTTCCATGTTATCGACACCCACAATCCAGCCCTCTCCACCAAAGGGAGCGCTAACTAAATAGCCGAAGATAGTAGCAGGATTGAGAGTAGGGTTGGTAATGACACGAACGTCACCACCGCCTGGAGCCCAGGTATCGTAAACACCACCGAAGAACATTGCTTTAAACACCAATAAGAAAGCACCACATCCTAAAAGGATTAAGTGATAGCCAATGATGTTGGTCATTTGGTTTTTGTCTTTCCAGTCATAACCAAAGAAGCTAGAGTACTCTTCTAAGGTTTCTGGACCGCGAATTGCGTGGTAAATACCGCCCAAACCGAGGACGGCGGAAGAAATTAAGTGAAGAACACCAACTACAAAGTAGGGGAAGGTATCAATTACTTCACCACCAGGGCCTACACCCCAACCCAAAGTAGCAAGGTGGGGAAGCAGGATTGCACCTTGTTCGTACATTGGTTTTTCTGGGACAAAGTGAGCAACTTCAAAAATTGTCATTGCACCAGCCCAAAACACGATTAGACCAGCATGGGCGACGTGTGCGCCTAAAAGTTTACCAGAAAGGTTAATTAAGCGAGCGTTACCAGCCCACCAGGCAAATCCTGTTGAGTCTATGTCGCGACCGCTACCAAGACTAGCATTAGAGAGCGTTACCACGTGGTAGTACCTCCTCAGGGAATTCAAATCTCTCGTGGGGTTGGTCTTGAGGTGCCATCCAAGCACGCAGACCTTCATTCAATAAAATGTTCTTAGTATAGAAGGTTTCAAACTCTGGGTCTTCTGCCGCTCTCAATTCCTGAGATACGAAGTCATAAGCACGCAAATTCAGAGCAATACCAA
>CAZJTL010000059.1:0-24640 GCA_964548905.1 uncultured bacterium
CGTAACCACCTGAAACTTGTTCCATGTCATCGTCAGCTAATTCGAGCATTTCGAGGGGAAATTGTTTATTTTTTGTCATTTCTGCTGTTAACATTTTTTATTATCCTGTATTCGAGTATTTCTTACATTTTTTAGATATGTTGGGTCAAATATTTTTATGCAGGGTTTCCCCAAAATTTTGAGAAATTTGTTGGTAAACTTGCTGGCGATTATCAGCTAGCTACTTTTTTGATTGCCCCTGTAGGACAAATAGATATACAACGATCGCATCCAATACATTGCTCTGTAATTTGGTAACTCATAAAATTCTCTAGTTCTGGGTTTAAGAAAACCAGCATTTTAGTTGTTAAAGTTTTAAAAAATTCAAACAGACAATTTTGACTATAAGTAAACTTATGTATCATTTGAAAATACTTGAAATAGAATGTGATAAATTAATAATTGAAGCTTATTAAGCTTCCCTGACAGAGATTACAGCTCTTATCCACATTCAATTTAGGAGGTCAAACAAGCTGTTTAACTTTAATTCTGTCTCGTTGAATAACAACAGTAACACTCAACTAAAAAGCTGATATTTTCTCAATTAGAAATAAGGGAGATATCCTACTGGATAATTTGGTTCGGTGGAACTCCAAATTTATTTAATTATAAGAGAAAATCTCTCGGTGAATTTAGCTTGGGTGTTGTTGTTTTGAGAGAAATACCCACTCACTTCAATTTTGCGACCAGACCTGAAAAGAATTACAATCATGGCGCAACTACCCACAACAGCGAAACCCCCACATCATCTCAGTCTTGAACTTGGGGTAGTTATTTTTACTCGAATTGCCAGTCATATTTACGATTTATCGGTGCCGAGTCTTGATGGGAAATTTCGCTTCCTGGGGCGCATCGAGCAAAAAAGTGACAGCCTTTGGGCAGTAACTTATATTGATTGCCATCCTTGTATGCCTGAATATTTCGACGATTGGCAGCAAGCTACTTTATTCTTGTCTCGTCAATAAAGCGATCTACTTTAAATAAATATCTGCGTTTAATAATATAAGTAGTTGGGTAAAATTAAATTCATTGGAGAGGGTAGGCAAGAGGAGGCGCTCTATGTGCGGACGCAGGTTCCGCACATAGAGCGCCGTGCAAGAGGCAAGAGGCAATAGGAATTGTGCAATTAATTTTGCATAGGTACTTATGAGCTAGATGCACAAATAAAATAATGAGGTAATGTCTAGTCTTGCTGAGTGCAACCATAACACTACCCCTGAATTTAATTTAATTTAGTTGAAATACTTGAGAGTAAGTTCTGAGTCAATTACACTTAAGTTCTTACTTTTGTAGCTAGCAACAGTGATTAACTTGGTTGAGAAATCAACTATCGTTGCTTGAATATCAATTCATATAGCTAGAATTGTTACTAACTTGGCTATTGTAAGAAGAATAATAGCTACCCATTTGAGAGCCATAGTTGCTAGCTTGGCTATTGTAAGAAGAATAGCTACTCATTTGAGAGCCATAGTTGCTACTAGCTTGTTCACCATAAGAGGAATAAGAGTGACTCATATGAGAGTGGGAATGTCCACTTTGATAACTAGAACCACCACCGGCAACGTTGCTCATTTCTTCTTCGCTTAGTTCAGTAAGATAATTTTCGCTGTCTTCAAATAGTTCGTAACCAGCAGATTTAGCTGTTGTTTCTAACATTGTTGTTCTCCTGAATTGATTGGAATTGAATTGAATTGAATCGATGGAAAAGAGGGGAGAGAGAGATGGAGATGTCTAAATCTCTCTCAAGTGCAGACATCAACCTAGCAAGGATACTTAGGTGGGCAAGGAGGTGGGCAAGGAGGTGGGCAAACAGGGGGGCAATAGCTGACAGTTTCAAAACCCCATTCGAGATTGAGACTGCCGCGTAGGTAGGAGCTAGTGTAACCACCACCTTTAGGGGCGCAACCGTAACCACCTGAAACTTGTTCCATGTCATCGTCAGCTAATTCGAGCATTTCGAGTGAAAATTCTTCATTTTTTGTCATATCTGCGATTAACATTTTTTATTCTCCTAAATTCGAGTATTTCTTACATTTCTTGGATATGTTGGGTCGAATATTTTTATGCAGGGTTTCCCAAAAATTTGAGGAATTTGCTAGTAAATTTACTGGCGATCGCCGAGATGCTAACTCGATCCTTTTTACTTTTTCAAAGCAGTGCTACTGATTTATCGAAGAGATGAATTTTGGTAGAAATTAACAAATTCAATAGATAATCTTGATATAGTAAGGGTTTCAAGGGTTTTATAATATGAATATCCCTCTGGGAAAACTCGCAGATCTGAAAAAATCCAGTTATGACGATCGATAGATTTGGGGAGGCGATCGCATGATCATTCGAGTTAGCTTCGTAACACAGAAGTTAAAAAAAGTTTTTTTATGGAAATATTGCTCGGATTTTTATTAATGCTGTTGTTAGCCTGTTCCTTGCTATTGACTTTCTCGATCGTGGCAGAATTTCAAAAGCACTTTAGAGAAGGCAGAAGGCAGAAACAAGAAGGCAGGAGGCAGAAGGTTTTTTCAAGCTAGCTAGAAGGAAGGCACTCTGTATTCAATGCTAAACTCTTGCCTGTCGCCTGTTGACATCAAAGCCTCGCCCGAAGAGGGTTGATATAAAAAAACCTGAGAGCAGATTCTCAGGTTGAAGGCTATGGTAAGAAAGACTAAATATAGACAAAAGCAGACTATTAAGGTGGGAAAAATGTCTAGCTGTAGCTAGATAAATGATTTGGTAAAGCGTTTGGGCTTTCCTTAGTTTTAGTTTAAAAAAAAATTGTGACAAAGTTGTGACAAAGCTGTGTTGGTTAGATGAACTTTACCAAAAAAGAGCCAGAGGGAAGAGAATATACTCGAAGAAAAATAATTTCCAAATAAACTGATAAAAACTAGCAATCTCGCTTTTGTCTGCTAAATTAACCTGGGTTTGTCTCCACCATAGCCATGCTAGCAATCCTAAATGGCTTAGGATTAAGAATAATCTATTGGCATTAGACAACCAAAAAACACCACCAATAATCATCCCTAAATAACAGACAGTAATTAACCAAGTAGCAATATTAAAGATCGCCGATTTTCCCAATAGTAAAGTAAAAGTGGTAATGTTGTATTTTCGATCGCCTTCGAGATCGGGAACATCTTTAAAAATAGCGATCGCGATCGTAAAAACCACAATAAATCCAGTGATGCTCCAAACAGATGCAGGAAAAAAATTGACTCGATCGAGTATTTGAGAGAAGTGAGCAAATAAACCTAAATTGACAACTACTCCTCTGACAGTGAAAATAGACAAGGCTGCCAATAAAGGAAATCTCTTTAAGCGAATTGGTGGTACAGAATAAGCAGTTCCAATTAATAAACTAGTTACTACAGTTGCTAATAACCAAACTCCTAACCATCCTGCCAGAACTAAGGCGATAATTCCAGTGCAACCGACAATCCATTTTGCAGTTGCCAAAGAAAATTCCCCTGAAGCGATCGGTAAATTTGGCTTATTAATTTTGTCGATTTCTACATCTTCTAATTGATTGAGTCCAACAATGTAGATATTGCCGCACCAACAAGCAATTAATGTTCCCATTAGTTGCCAGAAATGGCTTAACCATAAATTGCTATGAGCGTTGTTAAGGGCGATCGCATATAGAGCTAAAACACTTAAACTAGTACCAATAATTGTATGAGGACGAGAAAATTTCCAAAAACTGTAAAGCATTATTTTAACGATTGATAAACTTAAACTTTAAATCCTACTTTTGTTCTGTTTGATTTAGGGAGATTGCGACAGCGTAGTTCGGTTATACTTCTAGATGATTCTGGCAAAGAAAGCTTATCTTATAAACAATGGAGAAAGTATCTTTTAAAGAATACCAATAACTGCTACTAATGGTAACTAGCTGTTCGGACAAGTCGATGGTAGTAAATAACAGGTTACTGCGAACGCTGAGCGATATTTTTAACGATTGTCTAAGTGCAGGCGATCGAATTGAGCTTGCTCACCAGCAAACCAACAGTAATCGACAAGAATTTAGCGAACTCAATCGATTAGCAGAATTAAAAGCAGAACGAGAGTGGTTTGGTGCGATCGCCGCCCTAGAAAAGTTGCTGTTGCCAATCGCTGACTCTATCCACAGCGATCGAGAAAACTATCTAGGTCTAATTCTGTGTTCGCCAACTCCCATACTATCAGACCCTCAATTAGTTTCACGCTTTCCTACAGGTGTATTTACTTCCGAAGCGTTTAATAAAATCCCCCTTATTCCTCACCAATTACCAGCAGCAGAACCAGCACAAATAGACGCAGCAATTTCGCCGATCGTAGAATTGCCCTTATTAACTAAAGATCCGATCGCCAAAGAGTCTTTTTGCTTGGTATTTAATGCTAAATTTTCTCTAGCAATAGTAATGGGACGGGATGGTGACAATGTTCCTGCTTTTCATTTTTCTTTTGAACCAGAAATAATTGGTCAAATTTGGTCAACTTTGCGATCGCGATTGTTGCTAGTTAATTACCAACAGCTTCAGCAATTAGACCTTCTCATCCAACAATTTGCCCCTCCACAACCAGATTATCGTCTTGTCAGTAACTTTAGCCGTCAACTACTCAAACATTTACCTGACTTAACCACTCTGGCAATAGAAAAAGTAACTAATGCCGAGTCAATGCATACAGCACCTATTTTAGGCGATCGACAAACAAAGCTAAAAAAATCTCGACCAAATCATCTCGATTCTCAACAATTACCTCTAAGTAGCAAAGTAGATCGTTTCTTAGAGATGGAACTACTACAAGCACTTACTCACGAAATTCGTACCCCTCTGACTACTATCCGCACCTTAACTCGTCTTCTGCTGAGACGAAAAGAATTTACATCTGAAGTTGTCAAACGCTTGGAGGCGATCGATCGCGAATGTACCGAACAAATCGATCGTATGGAGTTAATCTTTAAAGCAGCAGAACTAGAAACAATGACTCAACGTTCCACTAAAGTAAATGCTGATGGCTATGTTGAGTCACATCCCCAACCTATACAGCTTGTTCCTATCTCCTTAGAAGAAACCTTTAAGCGCATCGTACCTTGTTGGGAAAAACAAGCACAACGACGCAATATCGATCTTGATGTCTTGCTTCCCAAAAAACTTCCTCAAGTAGTCAGCGATCCAGCTATGCTCGATCGCGTTCTCACGGGTTTGATGGAGAATATTATTAAGAGTCTCCCCTGCGAAGGTAAAGTTAGCGTCCAAGTAACCAATGCTGGCGATCGCCTGAAATTACAATTTATCTCACAGTGTTCTTATCCCACCAATCCCTTTAAATCTCTGGGACAATTACTGATGTTTCAACCAGAAACTGGTAGTCTTAGCCTCAATTTACAAGTAACCAAAAATCTTTTCAACGCTTTGGGAGGTAAATTAATTGTCAAACAAAGATCTTCACAAGGCGAAGTTTTAACAATTTTCCTTCCCCTTGGTATTCAACCGTCAGTAATCAGCCGTCAGTAATCAGTTGTCAGCCGTCAGTAATCAGCCGTCAGCAATTCAGCAGGATTTAGAAAACAGGAAAGTCACGTCTTCTCACGTAAACCTGCTCCCTGCTCCCTTTTTCTGCTGATAGCTGAAAATCTAAAGAAAAAATTAAATTCAGCAATATTTCTCATAATAAATTTACAATTATTAATATAAGCGTTAACAACGCCAGCTTAAACTTGCTTACTAAAAAGCTGTTTTAGTATGTTGACTTATTAAGAGATCTCTATTTAGTAGAGCAACTAATTGAATGGAAAAACATGAACAAGAAAACTGAGTGGTCTATTTTTACTATACTTACTACCACTAGCTTAGGTTTTATCACCTTCGCCTACTGGTGTAGTTTAGCCCCAATGCGTTAACAGCATTTTTGAAGTCGAGCAATCGTTGTGTTATTTTCTTCTGGTGTCCCAACAGTAATCCTTAAACCGCCACCAGTATGACGTATTAACGTTCCTCTAGATTTTAAGGGACTCATCAAATTATTAAGTTCTAATTCGCTACGCTATTATCCATTTAATGATTCTAAAACGATCGTGGTCAATTCTGGTGGGCAAAATAATCTTCCTGGGGGATAAGTACCTAAACCGCGATTAACGTAAAGTTGATTTCTGCCAATTTGATGCCATCCTTCCGCCCATTCCCAATGCTTAACTACTCTAGAACAAGCTCTTAAATAGGGTGCATATTTTTGTATTCTCCAAGGGATTTTTCTTCTGAAGCGCTCATAGTACAATGGTGCTGGACCATAACCAGGAATGACAACCTGTCCTCCGTGAGTATGACCTGACAGTTGCAGATCTACGCGCCATTGTTTGAGAACTTCTGCTGAATCGGGATTGTGAGAGAGAACGATGCGGGGAGTTTTCGGATCGAGTTGGGAAAATACGGGTTCTGGATTAAATTCTTTTGACCAAAAATCTGCCAGTCCAACGATCGGTAATTGTTCTCCTAAAGGATAGGCGATCGCGTTCCATAAAACACCGATATCAACTCTGGTAAAAGCTTCTGTGATTCTTTGTTTGGAGATAGGGAAATAGTTATCGTGATTCCCCAAACAAGCGTAGATACCAGCGCGACTTTCTAAGTTTTTTAGTCTTTTAACTAGTTCATTAATAGGATTAGGATTATCTGTAACGTAATCTCCAGTAAGTAAAACTAAATCTGGTTGTTCCTGGTTGCTTCGTTCAATTGTTTGTTGCAGTAACTCCTCACTCAGACGCAAACCATCATAGTGTAAGTCAGATAGTTGAACTATTTTTGTTCCCCATAAAGAAGGTGGCAAATCTGCGATCGCCACCGTTATTTTTTCTACACTTAAAGGTTCGGTTATGGGCCAAATCATGGCAATTTCCAAGAAAGGAGCAAATTATTTAGCTAAATTATAGCTAATAATTTAATTCAGAGTAGTATATCTGTAATCAACAAGTTTAGATTAGATAACATTAGATTAGATGATAGAACAAATAGTCAATTGGATCTGTTCAGCTTTAGAAGCATTTAATCTGAGCGATCGCCGAATTGTTGGGAATTTATTTCTGGCATTTATTCCTTTATTATTAAGTATTTTGCTGTTTCGTCAAGCTCAAGTTCGTTCTTGGTTTTGGTGGATTGGGTTCTTAATTTTTATCGCTTTTTTACCCAATGCTCCTTATGTTTTAACTGATGCAATTCATTTATTTGAATTTGCCGATCGCGGTTATTCGAGTTCAATTATTATCTTTGTTCTTATTCCTCAATATAGTCTTTTTATTTTTGCTGGTTTTGAAGCTTATGTCATTTCTTTAATGTATTTAAATGATTATTTACAACAACAAAATCGACAAAAATATACTTTAACAATAGAAATAATTATTCATGCTTTGTCAGCAATTGGTATTTATTTGGGTAGATTTGAACGCTTCAATAGTTGGGATTTTGTCACTCAACCAATAGTACTAGCTAAAACGCTTGTCCACTCCTTATTGGATATCTGGCATATTAGCGCGATCGCCTCCTCCTTTCTGCTTTTGATTCCTTTGTCTTGGTTGGTTAAACAAGCCAATCTTCGTTTGCTTTCTCGAATACGTTCTTCCTTAGAATTGCCTGGTTAATTATTAATTTTTGTAACAATTATAAATTTGTAGCTAAATATACAGAATTATGTGATATCTTATAAAAAGTAAGGTAATAAGCAATCGGAAGGAAACAGATTATGTCTACTCAACAACAAGCTCGCGCTTTGATGATGCGTCACCATCATGCAATCAAAAACCGTCAGCAATCATTATTAAGTCGTGCTGCGGCTGAAATCGGCATGGAAAATGACAACGCCAATTATTGGAATCATATTCAAGGCAAACCTCATCCTAGTTTCTGTAACACCTACGATCGTAGTGGTGCTTCGCTGAGTTAGATATTAACTGTCAACTGATTGATTTGACATTGAGGCGATCTATTCTCCTTTAAGCCTTTAAAACATTTTGAGCTGGCATAAATATTTATGCCAGCTTAAGCTTCGATCGGAGGATTGAGGCTGATTGAAATAAATTAAGTTTTTTAAATTTTTAGCTTCAAGTTAGAAACTTGAATTGAAAACTGTTTTAACTTCTGACTTTGTGTACTAGAAGGTTTGACTAGCTGATTGCACAAATTCGGCGATCGAATGAGTTAAAGCAATCCGATCGTCGGAACCTAGATAGTAACAACGTCCAGAGATTTCGTTGAGAAAACTTACTAAAGCTAAGCTAACAGATTCTAAATCGGCTCTTTTTTGAGCGGCTTGAAGTGCTTGCCAAAGTGTAGGATAAATCTGGAGATCCCTAATAGTATTACTTTTTTGCAGATCTCGACATTGAAAAGAGTAACCTGTTGTTTCGTAATTTAATTCAATCAGCCAACCATGATAAATCTTTCTCATTACTACCTAGCCTCCGCAGCTTAACAAACTTTAATGTAGTAGCAGTTTTAACTTTTTTTGCGCCTGGGAAAGAGTGTCTGAGACTACCACCTGCCGAGAATAACATTGCTAAATGCAATCGTTCTGCAAAAATTATGCAGAAATCGTGCAGAAAATGAGAATGATTATAAATCTAGTGAATTGAATTATTTAAGGCGATAGCCTAAACCGTGAACAGTTTCGATAAAATCTTCTGCTGCGCCTAGGCTACGGAGTTTTTGTCGCAAACCTCGAATATGAGAAGTAACAGTTTCTTCTGTAGGTGAACTGTTATAGTTCCATACTTGCTCGATAATACCAGAACGACTTAGCACTCTTCTACCATTAGCAACCAATAATTCTAATAAGGCATATTCTTTAGGAGTCAGCACAAGTGGCAGATCTTGATAAGTAGCTTCGTGAGTTTGAGGATCGAGTTTGAGATCTCCCCAACACAACATTGGACTACCTGAAGTATTTCCTCGACGAAGTAAAGCGCGAACACGAGCCATTAATTCTTCAAGTTCAAACGGTTTAGTAACATAGTCATCAGCCCCTGCATCAAGTCCGTTAATTTTGTCAGCAACAGTGTCACGAGCTGTTAACATTAGCACGGGAGAACTATTATTAGGGTAGGCTGGACTAATAGGCTGGATTCTCCTTAGTTTGTGGCAAAAACTGATGCCGTCTAACTTGGGTAAGGTTACATCCAAAACAATTAAATCGTATTTAACGAACTCAACCAAATTCCAAGCTACCTCTCCATCCTTAGCTAGATCGATCGCATACTGACGACTAGTTAAAGCTTCTGTCAGTACTTCTGCTAAATAAATATCGTCTTCGACTACTAAAATTCTCATATTCAGATAACATTCTCCCCTAAGTCTCCAATTTAATACAAAAAATTCATGAAATGGTCTGTTGAAGGAAAATGGATTGCTGGAGGATTTAGTTTGACTCTGCTCATTGTTGGAATCGTTAATATTGCCTCTTATAGAAACTTACAAGCATTAATGACTAGTTACAGCAGGGTTCAAAAAACCTATGAAATTCTTAGCAATCTCAAAGATTTTTATGCCAATATGACAGTTGCTGAATCGGGAAGAAGAGGATACATAGTAGCAGGAAGTCAACAAGAATTAGAACGCCATGAAACTGGTGTTAGTAACATGAGATTTGAGTTGGAAAGACTCAGAGAACAACTTAAAGAGAATTCATTTGAGCAGCAAAAATTAGAAGAAATTAGTAGTTTAGCTTATCAAAGGTTAGCTTTATTCAGACGTTCTATTATTTTATACCAAATAGATCCTTCAGAAACCTTAGTACAGACTAAAATTACAGAAAAAAGTGTCAAAGTTAGAAATAAAATCCATCAGCTTTTAGCAGAGATTAAAACTGAAGAAGATAAGAATTTGCAACTCTGGTTAAAGCGATCGCAAACTGGTTTTAACTATCGTATTTTATTAGAAATATTGAGTAGCTTGCTAGGTTTTACGATTCTATCTGCTGTTTACTTAATTTTATCGCGTCAATACATTCGTCGTCGTCAATTAGAATCGCTAGAACACAATCTTACTCAAGAGAAAGAACTGAGTGAACTGAAATTGCGTTTGTTTTCAATGATTTCTCACGAATTTCGTACTCCTTTGAGTGTCATCATTGCCTCGTCTCAGTTGTTACAAGAGAATCTGCAAAATTCGGCTGATGTAAGTAAGTTTAAAAGCTTAGTTAGAATCCAATCTTCTGCTAAATTAATGAATCAATTGTTGACTGATATTTTGACTTTAACGAGAGCAGAAATAGGTAAATTGGAATATAAGTCAGAATCTTTAGATGTAGAAGCTTTTTGTTTAAACTTAGTAGAAGACCTTGATTTTTTAATTTCTCAAAAACATTCTTTTAAATTTATTAGTAAAGGATGTTGTAGTCGAGTATTTGCTGATGAAAAGCTTTTGTATTCCATGCTTAGTAATTTAATTTTAAATAGCATTAAATATTCTCCTAATGGAGGTAATATCTATTTAATTGTTAGTTGTGAATCAGACAAAATATTGTTTCAAGTCAAAGATGAAGGAATCGGTATTCCTCAAGCAGATTTAGAGAGAATATACGAACCTTTTTATCGCAGTCAAAACGTTGATAACATCGTCGGTTCTGGTTTGGGCTTAGCAGTGGTGCAAAAATGTCTTGAACTTCATCAAGGAGAAATTATAGTTGAAAGCCAAGTAGGAGTTGGAACTACTTTTACGATTAAAATACCGAGAAATAGGGAACAGGGAGCAGGGAGCAGGGAGCAGGGGAGAGGGGGAGACTGAGGGACTGGGGGACGGGGGAAGTAATGAGTAATGAGTAATGAGTAATAAGTAATAAGTAGCAAGTAGCAAGTAGCAAGTAGCAAGTAAGAAAACTTTAGACTTTAGACTTTAGACTTAAGACTTAAAACCTAAAAACCTTCTGCCATCTGCCATCTGCCTTCTGCCTTTTTTCAATGAACCATGAACTATGAACTATGAACTATGAAATTATCTTCCAATCCCCGACAATTGGCTTTTTTAGCGTTGCGGGAAATTTATCAGAAACAAGCTTATACAGATATTGCGCTCGATCGCGTGTTGCGAAAAGTCGAACTAAGTAGCGCCGATCGCAGTTTAGTTGGTGAATTAGTCTACGGTGTCGTCAGAAGAGCGCGATCGCTGGATGTTTTAATCGATCGCCTGGGTAGAAAAAAAGCTGCTCAACAACCACCTGATTTACGCATCATTTTACATTTAGGTTTGTATCAGTTGCGCTATCTCGATCGCATTCCTGAGTCTGCTGCGGTGAACACTAGTGTAGACTTAGCCAAAGCCAATAGTTATCAGAAGCTAGCTGGAGTAGTCAACGGTTTGCTCAGACAATACCAACGCTTAGCCGTTGATGGCGATCCTTTACTCTTACCAGCAGATCCAATTCAACGCTTAGGAATTAGTTATAGTTTTCCCGATTGGATTGTCGAAATTTTTGTACAACAGTTTGACATAGAAGAAACCGAACAAATATTATCTTGGTTCGATCGCACCCCTGCGATCGATTTGAGAGTTAATTCTATCCTTAGTTCGATTGATGAGATAGAATCAGTTTTGGCATCTGCTGGAGTAAAAGTATCTCGCGTCTATAAATTACCGCAAGCACTGAGAATAGTTGGCGGAGTGGGTAAAATTAGCGAATTACCTGGATATGAAGAGGGTTGGTGGATGGTACAAGATAGTAGCGCTCAATTGGTAACACATTTATTAGATCCTCAACCTGGCGAACTAATTATCGACGCTTGCGCCGCACCAGGAGGAAAAACTACTCATATAGCGGAGTCGATCGAGGATGAAGGAACAGTCGTGGCGATCGATCGATCGGCTAATCGTCTGCGAAAAGTTGCAGAAAATGCAAGCAGGTTAAAATTAAAATCGATCCAAATTCATGCTGGAGACAGTCGCAAGATCGATAAATTTCAACAAATAGCCGATCGAGTTTTACTAGATGCTCCTTGTTCTGGATTGGGGACTCTTCACAAGCGTCCAGATCTTCGATCTGGCAAACCAGAAAAGATTGAAGAGATTATTGCCATCCAGACAGAACTATTCGAAGAAGCCGCTACTTGGTTAAAACCAGGAGGTAGTTTAGTTTATTCTACTTGTACCCTTAATCGAGCAGAAAACGAAGACATTGTTAAATCGTTTTTGACAAATCATGCCGATTGGACAATTCAATCCCCTCCATCTCATTTTCCTGCACTAGATTTGCTCACACCTGAAGGTTGGATCGAGATTTTACCTCACCGACATGATATGGATGGATTCTTTATGGTGAAGTTGCAAAAAGGAATTGAATAATTAAATGAATCAGAAAAAGGATCGGAAAATGAAACAAATCATGAAAATTCTTATCGGTGCTGCTTGGATAGATGGAATTATTCAAGCAGAAGAACGGAAATATTTACAGCGTATGGCACAAACCCATAATCTTGCTGAAGATCCTGAAATTAAACCGTTGCTCTCAGAATTAAAACCAGTTAAGCCAACAGAATGTTATCAATGGCTCAAAGAATATTTGGGCGATAATCCTACCAAACAAGATTATTATGACTTACTCGAAACCGTGAGCGCTCTTATTTATAGCGATGGCGATGTTGATATCAGAGAAGTAAAACTCCTCGAACAACTTCAGCATTTAGAACCGACTAAGGATTCTCATCAATTAGGTTTGGAGAAAGTTCTTAAAGTTATTCAAAAGCTCTATCGTCAAGCCGTTCATCAGCAAATTTAAGCCAATTCTGTAGGGAAGTTCCAGGGAACGTCCCTACCATATAACTTGCATTTAATTACTTATTACTTATTGCCTATTAAGTAGATAGGCAAAATTAATTATAAAAATTGTTTTTTCTATTGCCTCTTGCATGAGTGCCTTTTGCCTACCTCTACCTAGAAATTTAATTTTACCTACCTACTTACCTATTACTTTTACCTATCCCCTCTAATGTTTTGATAGTTGCTGGTATCCAAAGAGTAAAGGTAGAACCATAGCCTAGTTTGCTTTTAACGGTAATATTACCGCCCATCATTTCGCAGAAGCTTTTGCAAATAGCTAATCCTAAACCAGTTCCACCATATTTTTTGGTAGTACTATCGTCAGCTTGGATAAAAGGCTGGAAGACTCTTTTGATTTGTTCTGATGTCATACCAATTCCTGTATCAGCTACGCTGAAGACAATTAAATCTGAATTGCTAGCATTAGGAAGATTAGACTCAGAGCGATCGAAAGATTGTAGTCGCGATTCTCGACTGACTGATAAAGTCACCATCCCGCCTTTTGTAAATTTAGCGGCGTTACTCAATAAGTTTAATAATACTTGTTTTAATCTTTTACGATCGTTGGTGACAATGCCTAAAGCAGGATGAACATTAACTTGTAAATGATTGCCATTGGTATGCATCTTGGGTTGAATTAAATGGCTAACTTCAGCTACCAAATTTTCTAGAGCAAAGCTTTCTGTTTCGATCGCGATCGCATCTGCTTCTAGTTTAGAGATATCAAGAATATCTTCAATCAATGTCAGCAGGTGCAAACCAGACTGTTGAATCTGTTGCAAGTCTGGAACGAACTCATTATAGCCATATTCTTGTGCATCTACTGTTAACAGTTCACTCAAACCCAAAATTCCATTAAGAGGGGTTCTCAGTTCGTGACTCATATTAGCAAAAAATCTACTTTTAGCTAGATTGGCGGCTTCTGCTGCTTCTTTAGCGCAGATTAATTCTTCTGTTAAGATTGTCAATTCATCTCGATCGCGAGTTGATAATGGTTGTTCTAAGTTCTCAATACTAAGATTTTTTGTAGCTAATGAAATCTGTTTTAAAAGTGCGGCGATCGCATAAATTAGCCAAAATGTTGGTAAGATAGCCAAAATAAATAAAGCTAAATTTAGATGCAAATTTCCCAAATCAAATGTGCCAAACATCTGTTGTAGGGGCATCGTCGATAAGCCTATACTGATTGCACCAATTACCAAGCCGTCCTCTATTAGTGCTTTACCTGCGATTAGCTGTTCTGGCTGCCAGAGGAAAACTGGTTGTTTTGCTGATAGTAATTGTTGAGCAAAATTGTTTTTATCTACTTTGTAAGCTACATTCTGGATTGGCGCTGTTTTTTGATTAGCTTCGGCTGTTGACGAGTAATCTAAATGTCGTCCTTGGCGATCGTAAATTTGAGCTTTAACGATGAGGTGATTGGCTTCTAAATTTTTAGTTACTTTCTCCAGAAGAAGATTATCTTTTCTGTCGATCGCATCAGTGGCAACTAAAGAAATAGTGTTGAGCAAAGACTCAGCCCTGAGCTTTAATTCATCCGCAAATTTATCTTGACGAGCATCAATAGACAAAAGTGCGATGTTTGTCACTGCGATCGAAATGATAACAGTAATTGCTAAACTTAATTTTACTGCTACAGGTAATTTTCTCCAATTTAAAACAGGCAGATACTTTAGATTTGCTAGCCCCATTGGTACAATATTTTGCTAATTAGACTTGTTTGGGTAAATTTTGATTTATTGCTAACTTTATTGCTCGACATAATTGAACTGAACATTTAATTGTTTTCCTATTCACAAGCAAGCTTGTATTGATGATAAGTGGTTAATTATCTCCTTTTCATTCAAGACTTTTGCTTTCTAGTTATTAATAATAGTCAATCATGTCAAGGCTTTCAAGCTTAAGTGTATCTAGTAAATAATTAAGACATCATCAGTATTTGTACTGAATATAAATGCTAATAATAAAGCCGAAAAATACTTATTAATAAAGTTATTGTAAAGCATTTTATTTGTAAAATTTTCATATAACAATTAACTGATATATTGTTAATTTTTGTTTTAGTTTTTATCAAATTCTGACTAGTTACCTCTATAGTTCTACAGTTTTGGGTAGATTAGGAAATAGGAGCCACAAAAAGGCGATCGCATCCTGAGATGATTACTCGATAAAGGGAATATCTAAAATATTGTCTAAGTTCTAGCAAGTGGTGATTTGTAGACAAGTATGATGATTTTTAGATAGCCGTAAAGAGTAAGGAGTGCGATCGTGACTTCCATCCGAGAAGAAATGCCCGTTCTTGTGCGCCATGAAGGAGATTGGGTCGGTACTTATATAGTAGTCGATACCCAAGGAAAAATTCTTGATGAGTATAAATCTCACTTAACCTGTGAATTTCCCAGCAATAGCCCCTATCCCTATTACCAAACCAATCGCTACACTTGGTCTGATGGCAAGAAAGAAGAGTACAAATTCCCTGGAACTTATCGGGATAAAGCTTTATGGTTTGATACGGAACGGGTTGATGGTAAAGCTTGGGAAGTAGATGACTCCACAATTATTTTGCGCTTTTCCTATAAGGGAATACCAGAGATGAGTTTACATGAAATGATTCAAATTAGTCCCTGCAATAATTATCGCGCTCGTACCTGGCATTGGTTTAAAAATGGCAAACTCGATCGACGTACTCTAATTCAAGAGGAACGGATGCAATAGAGTTCTTGTCTAAGTGCAATATCCGATCGCCATCGCCAATTTAGAGAAGATAAACTATGAGCAATACTCGTGAAGTCATTATTCCCAAAGGAATGGAAATTTTATACGAAAAGTATCACTATTGTCCTGGCATTAAGGTAGGAAATACATTATATATTTCGGGACAAGTAGGACGGGATGAAAATTTACAGGTAGTAGAGGGAGTTGAAGCCCAATTCGTACAGACTTTTGAGAATGTCAAAAAAGTACTTTCAGCAGCAGGAGCTACTTTTGACGACGTGGTAGAAATGATTACCTATCATGTGACAGGAGTAAATCTCGGCAATTTGCAACCTCAGCCGTCTAATACTTCAGAGCAACAACAATTTACTATTCCACACTTGTCACTGTTTATCCAAGTAAAAGATCGCTATTTCACTAATAAATTCCCTACTTGGACAGGCGTTGGTATAACTGCTTTATCTACACCAGGACTAATCGTAGAGATTAAGTGTACGGCTGTCCTTGGCATTTAAAGCCGCGATCGTGCCTAATAAGCAGTTTAAAAGATCTTGGAAATTGATTTGTGCGATCGCGTTATCTTGGAAACTATATCAAATAATATGTTCAGACCTAATAGACTGAAGAAAATGCTCCAAACCGAATCCCATCCCATCGGTTGCTGGATTTTTTTTTCAGATAGTGACTCGATCGAACTTCTTTCTATGTGTGGATTCGATGCTTTTATCATCGACCACGAACACATCGCTACAGATATGCGCGTCCTAGTAGGGCAACTCCGCGCCGCCCAGGCAACAGATGTCACCTGCATTTTGCGCGTGCCTTCACACGATCCAGTCTATATCAAGCGAGCTTTGGACATGGGCGTAGAAGGTATACTCGTTCCGACCGTAGAATCAGCCGATGAAGCGCGAGCAATTGTCGCCGCAACCCGCTATCGACCTCATGGCGGACACCGAGGTGTTGGTTATCCTGAGTGCCGAGCAGCCAACTGGGGTTTGGCAGAGCTAGAGTATCCCGCCAATTATCGGGAAAACCTACTTATAGCAGTTATCGTCGAAACCCGTCGGGGTTTTGAGAATGTTGGGCAAATTGCCGCAGTTGACGGTATCGATATGGTATTCTTAGGGCCAGGCGATCTTACGGCAGACATCGCAGACGATTTTGCTGGGCTGACCGAGTTTGGCACTTACAAGAATTCAGAACTTGACCGACTGATGGCGGAAGCTGAAGCGATAGTCCGCTCCAGTTCCGATTGTTGGCTTGGGGGTATCAGTCGCAATGCCGCAGGAAGTAGGGAACTGTTCGCTAAGGGCTATGATTTCGTAACACCTACTGCTGATGCCTGGTTGCTGTCCGATGCCGCGCGTTCGATTGTCACTGCCATGAGAGATTAAAAACTTACGTTCTCAAATTGGAGAGGCGTTCAATGGCTTAGAGAAGCCTACACCCCACACCCCATTGGTGTCAACTTAGAGTATTAGCCCAAATGTCAAGCGATCGAGAAGCAACCTGCCTATGTCGTTTGCGTTGGGCTTTAACCAGTCCAAAAGATTTGTGATGGAGAACTAAAAAAGGAAGTTTCGCTTTTTCTCCATTGGCATGACCACTGAATGCTCTATTTTCCAAACTAAAGCTTTTTCCAAAATCTGTTGACTTTTAAAGGTTTTCTTTAAGTTGACACCAATGAATCCCTAGTCCCTTTTTATTAAGCATTCTGACGATACCAGTCAATCGTATTTTTTAAACCTTGTTTGAATTCAACTTCAGCAACAAAACCAAATTTTTCTTTTGCTCTAGTAGTATCTAAGCAGCGACGGGGTTGACCGTTGGGTTTGTCGGTTTCCCAGACAATTTCACCTTTAAATTCCATTAATTCGCAAATTGATTCTACTAAATCCTTAATGGAGATTTCGTAGTTAGTTCCTAAATTAACTGGTTCGGATTCTTCGTATTTTTGCGTTGCCATGACGATTCCTCTCGCTGCGTCGGTAGAATAGAGGAATTCGCGGGTAGGAGAACCATCGCCCCAAACTGGTAGCTGTTTATCACCTCTTTGTTGGGCTTCGTGTACCTTTCTGATTAAAGCGGGAATCACATGGGAACTATTGGGATTAAAATTATCTTCTGGGCCGTATAGGTTAACTGGCAATAGGTAAATACCATTAAAGCCATACTGTTGGCGATAAGATTGCAACTGTACCAACAGAGCTTTCTTGGCAACACCATAAGGAGCGTTAGTTTCTTCTGGATAGCCATTCCACAGGTCATCTTCTCGAAATGGCACGGGTGTAAACTTAGGATAAGCGCAAATCGTACCCACGCAGGCAAACTTTTCTACTCCTGCTTGATAGGCTGCGTGAATTAGTTGAGCGCCCATCATTAGGTTGTCATAAAATAATTCTGCTGGCTTCTCGCGATTTAAGCCAATACCGCCAACGTGTGCTGCTAGGTGAATAACCACATCTTGATTAGCAACTGCTTTTTGGCAATTTTCTAGAGAACGTAAATCGAGATCGCGCGATCGAGGGGTGGTAATTTTATCTAGGTTTGCTCCAGCTTCGATCAGCCGTTCGACTACTTGTTTGCCTAAAAATCCAGCTCCACCAGTAACTAGAATTCTTTTATCGCTTAGGTTTAACATCTTCTATTTAAATTTTTAGTTGTCCTGTTTGTGCCAAATTTGGAAGCGATTGAGAAATGCTAGAGCTTCGCGATCGCAGATGGCTTTTTTTGTAATTAATTAAGTAATATATAGCGATTCGATCGAGTACTGCTATAACTTCGCTTGAATTCTAAAAGTTTGCTAATGGCTAATTCTCAGAAGAAAGGTGACAGGGGCTATTCCCTAACCCCTAGCCCCTAATCCCTATTAACGTTAATCTACCATACTAGCTAGATGTTGACGAATGTAGGCGTTATCGTAAACTAGTGGCTCGACAGCAGCACCGCGAGGAGAAGGAATCCCCAGAGCAGCTAAGTCAGCATCGATCATTAATTGCACCAGTTCTTCAAAAGTAACGGATGGTTCCCAACCCAAATTTTGCTTGGCTTTGGCTGGATCGCCAATTAGTAAATCGACTTCAGCAGGGCGCAAATAGCGAGCATCGAAAGAAACGTAGTCATTCCAGTTGAGGTTGACGTAGTTAAAAGCAATATCAAGAAACTCTTTAATTGAGTGGGTTTCTCCAGTCGCAACCACGTAATCGTCTGGTTTATCTTGTTGCAGCATCAGCCACATCGCTCTTACATAGTCTTTAGCGTAGCCCCAATCTCGCTTAGAATCAAGATTTCCTAAGTAGAGTTTTTCTTGTTTCTTAGCAACAATACGAGCGATTGCTCTGGTAATTTTTCGAGTAACGAAGGTTTCACCACGACGAGGCGATTCGTGGTTAAATAGAATACCATTACAAGCAAACAGATTGTACGATTCTCGATAGTTTACTGTTTGCCAGTGAGCGTATACTTTAGCGCAAGCGTAGGGACTGCGAGGATAAAAAGGAGTCGTCTCTTTTTGAGGTACTTCTTGTACCAAGCCAAACATTTCTGAAGATCCAGCTTGGTAAAATCTTACTTCAATGCCAGTACGTTTTTGGTAATCTCTGATCGCTTCCAACAGACGCAGCGTCCCCATACCAACTGCATCTACTGTATATTCAGGAGAATCAAAACTAACTCTAACGTGAGATTGAGCGCCTAGATTATAAATTTCAACTGGTTGGACTTCTTCGAGAATACGACGTAAGGTAGTACCATCAGTCAAATCGCCATAATGTAGAAATAAACGGGCTTTTTCGTTGTGGGGGTCTACATAAATGTGATCGATTCTGTCAGTATTAAAGGTAGAAGTACGACGAATGATGCCATGTACTTCATAACCCTTCTCTAACAAAAATTCACTCAAATAAGAACCGTCTTGACCGGTAATGCCAGTAATCAGCGCTCTTTTGGTTTGGGTCATATTCTATTTTCTCTTTTTGTAAATTTAGCAATATATGCGCCAAACACTCTAGTGGCATCAAAATACTACCAGAGGTAACTTTTAATTTGTGTAAAACTCCTCCCAAATTAACCTAAAAATCTGCTAATTGAAAGAGTATCCTGGCTTAAATCTGTCCGCAAAGGTTTCATTTGAGAACAGATTTTTCTAAATATCTCAAGCCAATTTTTGACAAGAATAAGACATCTGAATTACTTAATAGTATTGCCTGCTACCTCGATCGAGTTGGCTGGTTGGATTTAATAAGCGCCATTATTGCGAGGAAAAATGACTACGCCAATTGTCTTAATCGCGATCGACAAATCCATCAGCCAATTATGATTTTTAGCGTAGTAAACGTCAATTTGCACTCTCTGAGGATAGGGAATATCATTGCGCCCAGATACTTGCCACAATCCAGTAATTCCTGGTCTAATAGTTAAAACCTTATCGATACGATTGCCATATTTATATAACTCTTCTGGAACTAAGGGACGAGGACCAACAACGCTCATATCCCCCATCAATACATTCCAGAACTGAGGAAATTCATCCAAACTGGTATGACGTAAAAAATTACCAATCCAGGTAATTCTCGGGTCTTTTTTCAGCTTAAAATCCTGCTCAAATTCTTGTCTCATTTGTGGAGAATTGGCAATCATTTCATCCAGCATGGCATCAGCATTATTAACCATGGTTCTAAATTTTATGCACTTGAAAGGCTGGAAATTTTTACCCACCCTCTGCTGTACGTAAAAAATTGGACCTGGAGAACTGACTGCAATTAATACTGCTAAGAGCAGATATACAGGAGAAAAGAAAATTAGAACTAATAAAGAAAAAACAACGTCAAACAGACGTTTAGTAAAATTTCCGTCGATCCCACGCAAAGATACATTTCTTGGTTTATTTGGCGAGTTTAGCAGTTGAGCTTGCTCGACGCAGGCGACAGAATTTCTGCCAACAGAACGTTGAGCTCCTCGTTTCATGAACCCTTGCAAGAACTTGACGGAGACAAGTTGGCTATTGATAGTCATCTTACTCCTTCACATCACACCACAATATCCCGATCCTAAAGCTTGAAAACCAAATTGTGCAGAAAAGTCTGTCAAAAAAATTATGGTTTAAGCTGAGAATCTCCTATCTTAGCGTTTTGACAACAGCTTTCAAGGAAATTCAAATATGACTCCTGAAAAATTTTCGGGCTAAATTTAACAGCTTGCAAAAGACAATTTTGAGGATCGATTGTACCTTGAATTTCTGCAAAATTTTGGACAGCTTTAACTATAGCTGTTGATTCTTGCGAAGAAAAGAGTAAACCTGTCCCCTGTTTGGCATCTTCTCGAATATCTTTTACTGTTTCTGTCGCGCCACCTCCTCTGTAAGCAATGACTGGAGTACCGCTAGCTTGCGCTTCTACTAAAGCAATGCCAAAGTCTTCACAAGCAGCATAAACAAATGCTTTAGCTCTACTCATGTATTTTTCTACTACATTATGGGGTTGAAAACCTAAAACCTCCACGTTAGATTTTGCTAGCTGACGAATTTGTTTTAATTGCGGTCCGTCGCCAATAACTACTAATGGTTTTCCTAGTTGATTAAAGGCTTCAACGATCGCAGTGACTTTTTTGTAACTGACTAGACGAGATACCGTCAAATAAAAATCTTCTTTTTGGGAATTGAAAGAAAAGCGATCGATGTTGACGGGAGGATAAATTACTTTTGCTTCTCGTCGGTAACACCGCCAAATTCTTTTGGCGATATGTTGGGAGTTGGCAATAAAATAGTCAACTCGATTGGCAGAAATTACATCCCATTCTCTTAGTCTATGCAATAAGTAGCGCGTAAGACTACTGGTAATTCCTGTGCCCAAACGACTAGCATCTAAATAATCAAAGGTTAAATCCCAAGCGTAGCGCATCGGCGAATGACAATAGCAAATATGTAGCTGATGCGGACTGGTAAGCACTCCTTTGGCAACTGCATGAGACGAAGAAAGAATGACATCGTATTCTCTTAAATCTAGCTGTTCGATCGCCAGAGGTAAAAGAGGTAAATATTTTTGAACTCCGTTAATTGCTAGGGGAAAGTTTTGTAAGAAGGTAGTTCCGATCGCACGTCCATATAAATAGCTTTCTGGATTAGTAGATTCAAAATCAATCAGAGCATAAAGATCGGCATCGATATGTTTGAGTATTTCTTTAACTACTAACTCCGAGCCTCCTGTTGCTTTAGGAGTGAGCCATTCATGAACTAGAGCATATTTCAAGGACACAAGTTTGGATTAGATTTAGTCTACTGTCTAGATTTTGATTTTACCTCTATTGTCGAAAGAAGGCAGAAGGACGACGGGTAAACAAATCTGAGGAAACCTCAGATTTTCCCGTCTCCAGAAGGCAGAAGTTTTTACTTCCTACTTCCTCATCGCTAAGGACATTTCCCGTTGGGTTAAAAGGAAGTATAACCACCAAAGGCTTAGCAGCGTAAAAATAAACAGTTAAAAGCTACCAGCTATCCTAATTATAAGTGGGCGAGTAAAACAAAATTAACAGCTATTTACTTTTTGGAACTATGACCTTGCACACCTCGATCGTGACCTACTTCTCTATTGTTATTGTTAGAGTTTATTGGTTTAACTTTACTATTGGTTGAATTTTCCTGAGAAGTATTTAGCTCAGTTACTGGTTCTCTTCTTTTAATTGCTCCTTTTCCTGGATTATTAAAATTAAATTGGTTAATCGTTTGATTAATTTGATTGTTGTCACCTTGAATGAAAGCATCTTGAGTACCTTCTTGCACTGTCTGGGAATCAGCAGGGAGGCTGATTAAGCTTGAAGCAACAACACTTAAACCAGTAAAAATAGCAACTTTACTCAACATATTTTTCCTCAATAAAACTCAAGTAAACATTAGATAAAAAGACAAGCATTTGAGAGTTTTAATTGTCCCAATGTATATTAAAAAACAATTAATTATTTAGAATAACATTAAACCCATTTACCAACAACAACCCTAACAGTGCCATCTTCTAAAATTTCTTCTGTTTCTAGATTAAAACCTTGTTCTCGGACAGATTGCAGCAGCATTTTATGGGCATATTTTTGATTGATATTATTGATAAATTCTGCTTGGTTAATTTTTGCTCCCCACCAATCAGCAACTACTTCATAGGTTTCACCCCTAAAACGAAAGCCTAAATCGTAACCGTTAGTTTGACGAATTACATATTCAGCACGGGTAGTATTACCTTGATAGCCGCGTACTTCAGTGTTGCAATCTATCTGATAGCCACATTCTTGCAATACTTGATGTAATATTTCTCCGTTTTTAATCTGAATCTTAATAGTTGTGAAATGAGACATAAAATTTTAGGGAATCGGCGCTCGATCCATCGGTGATAACACGATTTTCGAGGTTTAGCAATAATTCAGATAAACTAAATAACAGTTAAGTCTGCTCTGCGATAAGAATATGAATCTCAGACTGAAAAAAATTCTCACCAACAAAGTTTATCGTCCCAAACACTACGCCAAGATTACCAATCGCAACGGCAAATTAGAAGTTGAAGGATTGGGTGCTTGGCATTCCTACTGGCGCGATCCCTATCATTTAATGTTGACTGTTCCCTGGATCGGTTTTGCCGCAATTGTTTCAGTAGGCTATATCCTCGTCAACGTTATTTTTGCTTTGTTGTATCTTGCTGGTGGCGATTGTTTGGAAGGAGCAAAACCTGGTTCTTTTCCTGACGCTTTTTTCTTTAGCGTACAAACTTTAGCCTCGATCGGTTATGGGGTAATTTCGCCAAAAACTCTTTATGCCAATATTATTGTCACTCTAGAAGCGATCGCCAGTTTATTAGCGATCGCTGTTGTAACTGGTTTAGCTTTCGCTCGTTTTTCTAAACCTACAGCCCGTGTCATTTTTAGTGATGTTGCTGTGATTACTCCTCATAATGGAGTTCCTACTTTGACATTTCGCGCAGCCAACAAACGTAGCAACTTCATTTTGGAAGCACGAGTAATAGTTGATTTTTTGATCGATGAGGTGACTAAAGAAGGAGAATTCTTTCGTCGTTTCTACGAATTAAAACTTTTGCGTCAGCGTACTTCCAGTTTTAATCTCGCTTGGACGATTATGCATCTGATCGACGAAAGTAGTCCTCTCTATCAAATGACTCCAGAAATGCTAATTAATGGTCGTGCTTTAATTGTTGTTTCACTAGTGGGAACAGATGAAACGGTCGCTTACACAATTAATGCTCGTCACAATTATTCAGCACAAGAAATTCTCTGGAATTATCGATTTGCCAATATGATAACTACTAAACCTAATGGTGACGGCTGCTTAGATTACAGACAGTTTCATAGTGTAGAACCGATTGATTAAAAAATGGTTCATGGTTCATTGAAGAAAGAAGGCAGAAGTACGAAGGCAGAAGGCTTCTTTAAGTATTAAGTCATAAGTCATAAGTCATAAGTTTTTTTACTTGCTACTTGCTACTTGCTACTTGCTACTTGCTATTTCCTACTTTCCCCTAATCCCTAATCCCTAATCCCTAATCCCTTTCACATTCTCAACTCAAGTTGTCTCGATTCGTCTTTCAATAAATCCATTAAAGTTAAATTGCCACTAGCTTCAGCAGCTTTAATTCTGCGTTCTAGATTCTGTCTCATGTTTTCTAGATGAATGTTGGCTGCTTCTGAGTTAATAACTTTTCGTCTTTGAGGACTATTTAAGTATGATGCGATCGCATATTCGCCCGTATCGCAGCTTCCTTTTTGTTCATCATAGGCAATGCCACGATATTTTTTGGCTAATTTTGGCTGTAGGGTAGGAATATGCCTAGGATAGTGATATTTCCACTGATTACCTCTATATTTACCACCAACTTCGCCCTCATTCATTTCTATTTCTTCTGACTGGCGATCGTATGTCACCCCACGATATGTTAATTTCATTTTTCCCTCCGAAATCGTTCTTTATTTGCGATCGACGTAAATTATAGACAAACTAATTGTAACTCGATCTAAATAAGCAAAGAAAATTCTGTATTTATTTTTACAATTTATTATATTTTTTTAAATATTTTGAGACAACGATGAATATGTTCAACAACTATTCTTTCTTTAGC
>CAZJTL010000060.1:0-24050 GCA_964548905.1 uncultured bacterium
GTCTACGCGATCGCAGCCCAAAACTAATGCACCATTTTAGCTGTGTCAGTCCACTACTGTGTACTCAAAACTTCCTGCCCGTTGCGTAATGCTATTAGTTTAATTTTAAGTGGGCCCGATGTATAGGTATTTTGAGCAACAACTGCTTTAAGTTCGTCAAAAGTTTGTGCTGATTGAGTTAACTGAGTCATAAAATTGAGATAGTTAGAAACCTTACCTTCTCCTAACTGCAATTCTCCCAGAACTCCAGCGCGTTCGGCGCGGAATTTTGAGGCAGCAAACAACCAATCCAATCTTTTTTCGACTTCTTCTTGGTTAGTTAGATTATTTTCCATGGAGATAGCGGCTAATACTTCACCTGATTGAAAGATTTCGCGATCGGGTGCAACATCGACAAAAACTCTCACTTCTTTTTCACCGAGAACGTAATTACCAGCAGAGAGAATGCGAATAACATAGTCGCGATCGCGCTCAACTTGATTTGCTAATTGCTCTACTTGTGCTTTAGTAATTTTAACGACTCGCTCTTTAACTTCTTGCCCAGGATGAGTAGCTTTAATCGCGTTACGATTTGCCTGTCCGAGCAAGCGATCGAGCGCTGGAGTAATGGCATTGCGATCGATAATGCGAACCGCACCAAAGGCTAAAACTTCACCTTTGCCAATGGCAATTCTCTTACCTCTTAGTTCTTGATAGGTTTCGTAATATCTTTCTAAAACAGTAACTTGCTTTTCGAGGATGTTGAGTTGCGATTCTAAGTTTTTTAACTGTGCTTCTTTGGTTTTTAAACTGATATCTTTATTGGCGATCGAACTGTCTAATTGTACGATCGTTCGATCGCGCTGACTAATTTCAGCTTGTAGAGACTTACGTTGTTGTTGCAGTTGCCAAAGACGAGCTTCTTTTTCAACTAAAACTCGGTCTTGTCGAGCGATTTGTTGTTCTTTAGAGAGCAGTTGTTTTTGTAATTGCTGACTTTGCTGTCTGAGTTTGTCTAATTGTCCAAAGAGAGTTTTTCTTTCAGAGAGCAAATTTTTAATTTCTCCACGCAATTTAGAAGCTTGACTAGAAATAGTTTTGAGTTGATTTCTTGCTACTTGAAAATCTTGGTTGGTTTGCTCTAGTTGCTTTTCTACTTGAGACTGTTGAGTTTTGGCAGCTAAGAGTTCTTTTTCAACTCCGTTTCTTTCTTTGGTGACAATTTCTAATTCTTTTGTTGCTTGTTTTTTCTGTTTGAGAATATCTTGTAATTCAAACACTCCCTGACGCAAAGGCCCGCTCAAGGCAAAGAGAAGACCAAAAGTAGATAGAGAAATGATTGTTCCCGTCATTCCCGTGATAATCATGGCTGTTTGACGGGGGCGCAACTTGAATAATCTTAATCGTGCTTTTCCTATTTTTGTACCAAGGCGATCGCCCAAAATAGCGATTATTGGTCCTACTACCAAGATCAACGCAATCAGGATATAAGCACTAGTCATTCGATTTGGATTTGAGATTTAAGTGAATTGTTGACTGAGTGCGACGGGATTGTGAACGGTAATTTTCTTTTTGTGAATCGAGATCATATCTTCGGTTCGCAAATCTCCCAACAGACGAGTAACGGTTACGCGAGTCGAACCGATCGCCTCAGCGATCGCCTGATGAGATAGCTTGAGATCGATTCTAATCCCTTCTTCGGTCGGTATGCCAAAATCGCGACAAAGAATTAACAAAAAACTCACCAGTCGAGATCCCATGTCTCGATGGGCAAGGGTTTCAATCATCATTTCGGTTTGTAAAATACGCGAAGAAAGTCCCTGCAACATTAACATTGACAGTTCGGGATTTTCTTTCAAAGATTGTTCTACCTGTTCGATCGGTGCAGATAGCAATTGTACTGGAGTAAAAGCTACAGCATGATAAAAGCGATCGGAACGCTGACCAGTAATTAAGGACAACACGCCAAAAACGCTGTTTTCTCGCAGTAGAGCGACGGTAATTTCTTCTCCTGCTTCATATACTCTAGAAAGCTTGACTGCTCCCTTGAGTAAAAAATAAACTCTTTCTGCTGGATCGCCAGGAAAAAAGATGGTTTTACCTCGCTCAAAATTTTCCACCAAAGGTGGCAAAGAACCGCGACCAATTTTACGGAATACAGATGCTAAAGGTTTATCTTGCGTCAGGGACAGTTCCATGGAACTCACCAAAGGGGGGATATTTTAATGTTATTTGTAATTAACCCTTCAAAAATTGAAGGTTGCTTTTTAAGTCTAGACTAGTTATCTGTCTAAAGAGTAAATCTAACAAGTTACCTAACTTGTCACATTTGTTTGTAATTTTTGATTCACAATTGATTTAAAATCTTGGCGGGAAGTCTCGCACCATAGACTCTGGGTGTTGGTGTCGGGACAGCGCTTTTTGTGCGCTCTCTCTTCCGCACCCACGCCTCATGAAAGCCAAGTCCAGGTTGACAATTTCGAGGCAAAGTCTTTATATACAAAGCTTCTAGCTTATGAGACAATAAAACTAGCTCAGAAATATTCCGAGCCTTGGCGAATAAACGAGTGAACCAGCCGTCTTGGTTGTAGCCAGATTTACACTGCCTGTGAACATAAATCGGAGTAGCTAAGGAATCTGAGTCAAAACCCAAAGAGTACCGCAGGACTTGCGGGAATCGAAAATGCCTATGCAGTCGGTCTGTCGGGGAATAAGTCATGAGGCTGTTCTAGATAAGAGACGAAACTCCAATAATGGAAATAACTAGGAATGCCATATCGTCAGGTATGGAAACTCACTCCATAGCGTGAGGCTGTCGTTGGGACAGTTGAGAGTTTGGAGTCGGGAGGATGTCACTCTATGAAAATGATTACATTGTTGGACAAATCACCAAGTCTTCACAATTATACATATTCATCGTATCAGTAGTAACTGACTACTGTTTTTCTTTATTTAATCCTAATTATGCTAGATTTAACGGGAAAAAATGCTCTTGTCACTGGAATTGCTAATAATCGCTCGATCGCCTGGGGAATAGCTCAACAATTACACAAGGCGGGAGCTAATCTTGGAATCACTTATTTACCCGATGATAAAGGTCGTTTTGAAAAAAAAGTTTGGGAACTAGTAGAACCACTTAATCCGAGTATCTTTCTTCCCCTCGACGTTCAAAATGACGAGCAAATTAATTCCGCTTTTGGCACAATTGCTGACAAATGGGACAAAATAGATATTCTAATCCACTGTCTCGCCTTTGCTAACAAAGAAGATCTATCTGGAGAATTTAGCGCTACTTCTAGAGATGGTTTTAGCAAAGCATTAGATATCAGTGCTTACTCGTTAATTAATCTAGCTAAGATGGCTAAACCTTTGATGAAAGAGGGGGGTAGTATTGTCACTCTCTCCTATCTGGGTGGAGTTAAAGTCATTCCTAACTACAATGTCATGGGTATTGCTAAATCAGCCCTAGAAATGAACGTGCGCTATTTAGCATCAGAATTAGGACAGCATAACATTCGTGTTAACGCTATTTCTGCTGGTCCAATTCGTACACTAGCTTCTTCTGCTGTCGGTGGCATCCTCGATATGATTCATCATGTAGAAGCAACTGCACCCTTAAGAAGGACTGTAACACAGACAGAGGTAGGCAACACGGCTGCTTTCCTGTGTAGCGATCTATCGAGCGGGATTACAGGACAGGTAATTTATGTAGACGCTGGCTACGAAATTATGGGGATGTGAGGGGCTAGGGTTTAGAAAGGGTGTAGGGGAGCGTCCTTCGGAGGACAAGGGGGACAAGGAGGACAAGGTAGACAAGGTAGACAAGGTAGAAACTCCCTTGTCGAGGGCGCGGGGAAAGGAACCTGCGTCCGAACTTTAAGCGCCCGTCTCTCTTCTGCCTTGTCTTCTCTTTTGACGACTCTGGAGGACGTTCTGCCTCCTGCCTCCTGCCTTCTTCAGGGTCCTGAAAACACTGCCGCTTCTATATCTTGTCTACTCAGGGAATATTTAAAAGAACGTTTGATATCTGTTTCTCTTTGTCCTGCACTGAGATAATAGACAATTAATTCTTCGATTTCTAGGCAAATTTCTGCTCGCCAAGTTGGTTTTTCGATTCTCCAACAGTGGAGATTTTGACGGTCTTGCTGGCATCCTAAGTTTTTCAGCCATTGCTCGATTTCTGGAAGGGGGTGATTGTATAAAGGAGTGTTTGCTGCTGGAATGGTCATAATTCAAGTCAAAAGTGAAAATTATGTTCTCGAAACAAGGCGATCGCTATTGCCAAGAGTATACAGCCGAGAAAGGTTAAACCGAGAACAAAAAGAACGAAAATTTCTCCAGATGAGAGAGGGCGATCGTGAGGATCTAGGTAGGCGGAACTTTTCCATGATTGTTCTCGATCGCGATCGGGAGGTGCTTGAATAACATTAAAGCGAGAATAGCCGATTTTTAGGTCGTATAAAGAACGCTTTTCTGGATTACTCAAGACTGCATAGGCTTCATTAAGTTTTTGAAACTCAACCCTTGCCTGTTCTTTGGCTAATTCTGTCGTGTCGGGATGGTATTGTTTGCTCAAGTGACGATAGCTTCGTCTAATTTCCAATACCGACGCTGAGGGATGTAAATTCAAGATAGCATAATAGCTATTGGCTATCTTGGTCTGAGCCGATAGCTCTGATTGTCTAGTTCTTGCTTTAGCTTGCTCTTGAGTCACGCTACTAGAAAGCTGGTTATTTCAATAAATAAACTATATCTGCTAGGATATTTTTTCAGTCTCAACTATTGCCAATTACTCTTTACAGCAATTTTTTTTATTATCATTTAAATTTAGCGATCGGATTTTATGAATTTTCTTCAATTAGGGTTTTTACAATTTCAAAAACTAAGCAAAAGTTATTTATGGCGAGCTTGTTGGCAGGTTTGTTTAATCGTGACGATCGCCTTTCTTTCTAGTTTATCTATTTTTGCTACCTCACCAGCTTTAGCTTCAATAAATGACGATCGCTATGAAGGTAATATTTTTATTCTTTATGCTGGTAACGGTTCTCTAGTTCCCCCTCGCATCTCTCTAGCTGAATCTCTTAACCGCAAAACTCCAGCCATCTTAGTATTTTATGTAGACGACAGTAGTGACTGCAAAGCATATTCGGTAGTTGTGTCTCGTTTGCAAGAATATTACGGACGTGCTGCTAATATCATTCCTCTTAGTGTCGATACGCTTCCAGTCAAATCTCGCTACACCCCAGAAGAACCAGGTTATTATTATCAGGGTTCTGTACCACAAACAGTAGTATTAGACCAACAGGGAAAAGTTGCCTACAACGGAATCGGACAAGTCAAATTTGAAGAAGTTGACGATGTTTTGCGGAAAGTATTCGATCTACTACCTCGTAGCGAGTCACAGACATTAAAACGCCGTTCTTTTAACGAGTTTAATAGTGAGTTAGTTAATTAAAGATGTCAGTCTGGAGTAGGCGATCGTCAGGAGTCAATAGATTGCTTAAATCCGGTCCATCAGGGATAATTCCCCCAGGATTGAGTGGGAAAAGATTGCCATAATAATCTCGTTTGACTGCTTCTAAATTACAGGTTTGGGCTACTTTGGGAAGTTGATACAAATTGCGTAAATATGCGCCTAGATACTGATAATCTTTAATTTGACGGAGATTACATTTAAATAATCCGTAGTAGACAACATCAAAACGAAATAGGGTTGTAAATAGCCTTACATCTGCCAAAGTAACTCGATCGCCACAAAGATATCGACTCGTTGCCAATACCCAATCAATTTCATCTAAAGTGGTAAACAAGCTATGACAAGCTTCATGATAAGCTTCCTGAGTTTGGGCAAAACCGCAGCGATACACCCCATTATTGACACTTTCGTAAATCTTGTCATTCCACCAATCAATCTTTTCTTTTAATTCCTCTGGATATAAGTCTAAGTCAGGATTAGTTGCCCATTGATTAAATTGAGAGTTAAGCATGACAATAATTTCAGCACTCTCGTTGTTGACGATCGCCTTAGTCTGCTTATCCCACAACACTGGAACGGTACAACGTCCGCCGTATCCAGGTTGAGCTAATTGATAAAGTTCGGCTAGGGTGCGACAATCTTGTTCTGGTTGCTCGAATACCCAACCGCCTTCTGTTGGTGAAGGAGAGACAATTGATACCGAAATTACTTCTTCCAATCCTTTGAGCGCTCTTACTACTAAGGTTCGGTGCGCCCAAGGACAACCAAGTCCCACATACAAATGATAGCGTCCTGTAGCTGGTTGATAGGGATTGTCAGGATCTGCACTAATTTGCCCCCTAAAAGTACTACTGGGACGAAGATACTCTCCCGATCGCGATCGGGGAGCCATCTGAGACATCATTAAGTGCCATAAACTCGTCCAGACAAATATTCCCAGTTCAATTATTGGTTTTGGTGGTAGCGATTTTTTTGCCATCGCATAAAATTAGTAACTCATACCTAAATTCTATTACTTGCCGCTCGAACTCACATTGACTTGTGTTATAAGGCACAACCAAATTGTTTGAAGCAAGTTATCACTGTAGCTAAATCAATCAAACACATCACAGGAGCCAAATCATGAAATCTATAGCTTTCCCAGTCTTTCTAGAAACAAGTTGCTCAATCTTCACTTTTATTTTATTGATTATTTTATTAGCCTAGTGCAGGTTGGCAAAAATAATTAATCAGTAAAGAAGAGGGAATCGATAAAATGTAAACTAGAAAAACTCGGCTCAAGCACAAATGACAAAAAACTAAACAATCTCAAGCGATGCCTATTCCTTTTGCCCAACCAATTATTCTTTCAGAAAGACAAGAAAAACTGCTCAAACAGATAACGTGTTGCACAACTAATCCTTATCGTCTTGTCAGAAGAGCAAAACTCATCTTAGGTGCAGCATCGGGCGACTCCAATACGGCGATTAGTCAAAAGCTAGATCTAGCAAGAGGACAAGTTCGTTGGTGGCGCAATAGATGGATTCAAGCAAGCGAAAAACTAGCAAGCGCCGAAAAACAACAACTCAGCGAGCAAAAATTAAAGGGAGCGATTGAGCAAGTTTTAACAGATGAACCGCGTTCAGGAACCCCCAACTTTTTCAGCACCGAACAAGTAGTTCAAATTGTTGCTATTGCTTGTGAATCCCCCTCTCAATCAAAACGACCTATCAGCCATTGGACACCAAGAGAGTTAGCACTTGAGGCAGTTAAAAGAGGTGTTGTCGAGCAAATTTCTCCAAGAAGTGTAGGTCGTTTTTTAAAAAGAAGCCACTCTCAAGCCTCATCGTCATCGTTACTGGTTAAACGCTAACCCTGATGAGCCAGGGATGTTTAAACAACAAGTTAAGTCAATTTGTCAACTGCATCAACAAGCTTTGGAGTTACTCAAACAAGGAATTAATTTAATTAGCACTGATGAAATGACTGGCATTCAAGCAATTGAGAGAGCCTATCCGACTCGATCAAGCAAACCAAAACGCAATTGCGAGACTTTGCCATCAGGAAATTGATTTGGGAGTTAAGGGAAAATCTGGGATTCTCAAGTCGATGACTACTGCACTAGGAAAGAAGGCAGAAGGCAGAAGGCAGAAGGCAAAGTAGGAAGTAATAAAACCTAGAATCTATATTTTGCTGATAGCTGATAACTGATAGCTGATCGCTGATCGCTGATAACTGTTCAAAATAAATCTTTCTTTCCTCTTAACCGTCTAAAAGCCTGGATTGGATCTTCGGTATTCATAGCTAATTGTAAGACTGCTGTATCCCAACGTAGAAAGGGATTAGTTTGTTTTTCCATACCTAGTAGAGAAGGAACTGTCGCTTCTTGTTGCTGACGCATTTGTTTAACGCGATCGAAGCGAATTTTCAGAGCATCATTGTCAGGATCGACAGTAAGAGCAAATGCTAGATTTTTGAGAGTGTATTCGTGAGCGCACCAAATTCTAGTATTATCGGGCAAATTTCTCAATTTGCTTAAAGAATTAACCATTTGCGCTGGTGTACCTTCAAATAACCGACCGCAACCACCAGCAAAAATAGTATCTCCGCAAAATAATTCGCCAAACTCACCTTCTCTAGTAGGGGGAAAATAATAGGCAATATGGGCGCGAGTATGCCCTGGAATAAAAAAAACTTCAGCGCAGCGATCGCCAAATTCAACGCGATCGCCCTCTTCTAAAAATACTTTTTGTCCTGGAATTCTCCCGCGATCGCCCGCACCGCCATAGACGCAAAGATGGGGAAAATGCTCGATCAATTCTCGATTACCACCAACATGATCGGAATGATGATGAGTATTAAAAATAGCTACTAACTCAGCACCAAGTTTTTCTAATTCAAATAAGACGGGATCGCTTTGTGCGGGATCGACAACAGCAGCAATATTGGTTTGGGGATAATGAAGCAAAAAAATGTAATTATCCGATAGTGCTGGAATTCGCTTGACTTGCATTAAGATTTCCTCCTTTAGGCAAGTTCACTCTCGACGATTGTGCTAACTGTATACGATCATGTTAGGGGAATTAGTTACTCTTTTACTAGTTTTGATTATTATTGGTTAAAGGATTGAAGTCAGCAGCAACAAATCGATTGAAAATCTCTATTTTAGTTAGCGATCTATCTAGCAGTGGCTCTGGTAGGTGGGGCGGTGCAGTGCGTCCTTTTTTACTAGCCCAAGCATTGCAAAAATTGGATTGTGAAGTGGAGATTCTTGGTATTGCTTACGATCGCAATGCTACCAACTCAAGTCATTCAGGAATACCAATATTTACTTTTCCTTGCCAACATCACGCTGGCTTTTTTCGTGCTGCTCAAAAACTATTGCCGAGAATTGATGGCAAAATTATTTATGCTGTGAAACCAAAACCGACTAGCTTTGGCTTAGCTTTACTCAAAAAATTAATTAGCCATCGTCCGCTTATTTTAGATATAGACGATTGGGAGATGAGTTGGTATGGAGGCGATCGCTATAGCTATCAACTAAATTTTAAACAATTTGCCAGAGATTTTCTCAAGAGGGATGGAGCGCTACGCTATCCAGATCATCCTCTTTATTTGCAGTGGTTAGAAAATTTTATCGATCGCGCCGATGCAATTACTACTCACAATCGATTCTTACAAAAGCGTTTTGGAGGAATTTACGTTCCTAATGGCAAAGATACTTCCCTATTTTCCCCCGAAAACTACGATCCCGAAGCCAGTCGTCGTAAATTGGGTTTGGCTGATTATCGAGTTTTGATGTTTCCTGGTGCGCCTCGTCCCTATAAAGGATTAGAAGATGTTTTAATAGCTTTGGATCGACTTGCACAACCCGATCTTAGATTGGCTATCGTTGGTGGTAGTCCTTACGATAATTACGATCTCGAATTAATGGAAAAATGGGGTCAATGGATTATTAAGCTTCCTAAATATCCTGTAGAAAAGATGCCAGAAGTTGTTTCCGCCGCTCATATTGTTGTTGTTCCTCAACGCGATCGCCCAGCCGCGATCGCTCAATTTCCACTCAAACTTACTGATGCTATGGCTATGGCAAAACCAATTCTCTCTACTCGTGTTGGCGATATTCCTGAAATTTTGGAGGATACTGGCTATTTAGTCGAATCAAATGCACCAATGCAAATCGCCGAAACCATTGAGTTGATTTTTGCCAATTTAGAGCTAGCAAATGCTAAAGGAAAACAAGCTAGAGAACGTTGCTTGCAACATTATAGTATTGAAAAAATGGCTACTTTGCTTAGCCCAGTTATTAATAGTTTAAATTAATTCATCAATAGCTCTACAGCTTTTACACTACTGATGACAATCAACTATGAACCAACAACAAGCAACAAATAGCAAATAGCAAATAATAAAATATTTCAAGATAATGAAACCGAGAAAACTATTATTTGAACTAGTATTTCAATATAAATTTTTGATTTTAATTACAATAATTCTTGGCTTTGTAGGTGCTATTTTTAATGGTATTGGTACCACTTTAATTGTACCAATTATCATTGCTTTTTTAGGTGGAGAAAATAATTTTTCTACTCAGGGTCCACCGATTATCAAGCAAATCATGTCTGCTTTTGATAGCTTTCCTGGCAATAATAGGTTAATGGCAATGTTGGCGGTGCTGCTATTAGCAATAATTGCTAAAAACTTGACAGCATATATTAATAATTTAGCTGGTGCTTATTTATCTTGTAATATTGTCAACAATTTGAGACTACAAGCAATCCGAGTTCTTTTAGACGTAGATTATGATTTTTATACCAAAAGAAAAGTTGGCGATCTAATTAATATTGTTGGCAGAGAAGTTGATTGTGCTGCTAATGCCCTTAAGATTTCAATCAAAATATTAAGTGATGGTTTGACTATTCTTACCTTCTTATGTTTGTTGATAATTTTATCTTGGCAGATCACATTAATTTCCACGGTTTTATTAGGTCTTATTGCTCTATCCAATCAATTTTTTGTAATTAAATCAAAAGCTTATGGGAAATTGCTAGCAGATACTTCCAAAAAATATTCAAACAAATTATTAGAAATTTTGACAGGAATAAGATTAATTAAAAATGCTAGTAACGAAGCAGAAGAATATAAGAAAATTGAAAAATTTATTCGCGATCGCGAAAAAGCACAACTACAATCACAGGCAATTTTTGGCGCGATCGGTCCTATCAATGAAATTTCTGGTATTTTAGTAGTTCTAGCGATTATTTTGATTGGACACGCCCTTTTTTCCCAACAATTAGAAGCGATCGCCCCAATTTTATTAACTTATTTAGTCATTTTGTTCCGCTTGCTGCCTTTTGTCGGTGCGTTAAATAATTCTCGTTCTCAGCTAGCTAATAATATTCCTAGTACCGAAGTAGTTACTGACTTCCTCCGACGAGATAACAAAAATTTCATGCAGCAAGGTCAACATCCCTATACTAAGTTAGAAAAATCAATTAATTTTCATCAACTCACTTTTTCCTATCCAGGTCATGAAAGGATCGTCCTCAAAGGAATCGATTTAGTCATTCCCAAAGGTAAGACTACAGCTTTAGTAGGTGCTTCTGGTGCAGGAAAATCCACTATCGCCGATCTTTTGCCTCGATTTTATGACCCGACTAGTGGTTATATTACCATCGACAATCGCGATTTACGAGAATACGATCTCAACAGTCTTAGGCAAGCAATGGGCGTTGTCAGTCAAGATACTTTTTTGTTCAATAGTTCGGTTCGATACAACATTGCTTACGGACTGAAAAATGTTAGCGAAGAAGAGATTATCGACGCAGCTAAAAGAGCAAACGCTTATGAATTTATTGTTAATTTAGAAAAAGGTTTTGATACAGAAATTGGCGATCGTGGTGTCATGCTTTCTGGTGGTCAAAGACAGAGACTAGCGATCGCTCGCGCCTTACTCAGAAATCCAGATATCCTCATTTTAGATGAAGCTACCAGCGCTCTTGATACAGTTTCTGAACGTTTGGTACAAGAGGCGATCGAAGAACTTTGTCGCGATCGAACTACTCTGGTAATTGCTCATCGACTCTCAACCATTCAAAAAGCCCATCAAATCGTGGTTTTGGAGAAAGGAAAAATTGTCGAAATCGGTAATCACGAGCAACTTCTTAAAGAAGAAGGATATTACTCTCGCTTATACTCCATGCAATTCAAGGATAAAGAGAAAGCGAAAGTTATTTTACCCGCCAACGAAGCTATGATTAGAGCTTCTCTGAAGGCTACCTACCAGATTCGCAATCATCTTTCTTACGAACTAAGAACTAGTTTAAATGCCATGCTCGGTTGTTTGCGTTTAGTTAGCGATGGCATCATCGAAGATCGTGAAGAAGAACACGAACTAATTGAAGAATCCTACAAGTCCGCTCTAGAATTGCTCAATACTCTAGAATTGTATCTCAATAAAGCACCCATTAATTCTGGTGTTTCTAATGATTGAGAGGGGATAGGGGTTAGGGGTTAGGGATTAGGGTGTAGGGTGTAGGGGAAAAAGTAATAAGTAATGAGTAATAAGTAATGAGTAATAAGTAATGAGTAATGAGTTAACAACGGCTGTTTCCTCCTGCCTCCTTAAAACAAGTTATAAGTCATAAGTCATAAGTTATAAGTAAACAACTTAAGACTTATGACTTAAGACTTATGACTTAATTCTGCCTCCTGCCTCCTTTCAATGAACAATGAACCATGAACAATGAACCATGAACTATGAACAATAAAATTTATATAGAGAAAAACCTATAGGACTAATAAGGAGAATTTCTCATTCAACTTGCCTGTCTCATTACCAGACAACGATATACTAAGCATTGAGACTGTAAAAAATTACTCATAGAAGTAAGCAAAATCGGTACTTCAACTACCGATCGATTAATTCTATTAGGCAAGTATGAATTCAGGAATTGACTTACAAGAAAGTTTTATTGAAACGCTGAAGCAACTGGGACTCCCCTCTGGTGTCGCCAAAGCTTTCTGGCTACCCCTACCCATGTTATTAATGATTGTTGGGGCTACGGTTGGGGTTTTAGTAGTAGTGTGGTTGGAGAGAAAAATTTCCGCAGCAGCACAACAGAGAATTGGTCCAGAATATGCTGGTCCTCTTGGGGTTTTGCAACCAGTAGCAGACGGTTTAAAGTTAGTTTTTAAGGAAGATATCATTCCAGCCAAGTCCGACTCTTGGTTGTTTACCCTCGGTCCAATTATCGTCGTTATTCCCGTATTTTTGTCCTATTTGATTGTTCCCTTCGGACAAAATTTAGTCATTACCGACTTGAATGTAGGAATTTTCTTTTGGATTGCTCTTTCCAGTATTGCGCCGATCGGTTTGTTGATGTCTGGATATGCGTCTAATAATAAATATTCACTTTTAGGTGGTTTAAGAGCAGCAGCGCAGTCAATTAGCTATGAAATTCCTCTTGCTTTTGCTGTACTGGCGATCGCGATGATGTCTAACAGTCTCAGCACGATCGATATCGTTCAACAGCAATCTGGTTATGGGATTCTCGGATGGAATATTTGGCGACAACCAGTCGGATTTCTAATTTTTTGGATTGCAGCTTTAGCAGAATGCGAACGTCTCCCCTTCGATCTTCCTGAAGCAGAAGAAGAACTAGTTGCTGGATATCAAACTGAATACGCAGGGATGAAATTCGGATTGTTCTACGTTGGTTCTTATGTCAACCTAGTATTATCTGCTTTAGTAGTAGCTATTCTCTATCTAGGCGGTTGGGAATTACCCGTTTCTCTAGGAACGATCGCCAATTGGTTAGGAGTGAGCGAAACTACTCCTTGGCTGCAAATCATAGCAGCATCTTTAGGTATTACCATGACTGTTCTTAAAGCCTATTTTCTAGTCTTTATTGCAGTTTTACTTCGTTGGACAGTTCCTCGCGTTCGGATCGATCAATTACTCAATCTTGGCTGGAAATTTTTATTACCAGTTTCCTTAGTTAATTTATTAATCACCGCCGCACTCAAGCTAGCATTTCCCGTTGCTTTTGGCGGTTAGAGAAGGGGCTAGGGATTAGGGATTAGGGATTAGGGAGCAGAGGGGCAATCCTTCAATGAACTATAAACCATGAACTATGAGCCATTAGCCATTAGCAAAAAATAAAACCATGTTTAAAATCCTCAAACAAGTCCAAGAATACGCTAAAGAAAGCGTTCAAGCTGCTAAATATATCGGTCAAGGTTTATCTGTCACCTTCGATCACATGAGCAGACGACCTATTACCGTACAGTATCCTTATGAAAAACTGATTCCTTCGGAACGTTTTCGAGGCAGAATTCATTTTGAGTTTGACAAGTGTATTTCCTGTGAAGTTTGTGTGCGGGTATGTCCGATTAACCTACCTGTAGTAGATTGGGAATTTGACAAAGCAGTTAAGAAGAAAAAACTCAAACATTACAGTATTGACTTCGGTGTTTGTATTTTCTGCGGTAACTGTGTTGAATACTGCCCTACTAACTGTCTTTCCATGACAGAAGAGTACGAATTAGCAGCATTCGATCGCCACGAACTCAACTACGATAACGTCGCTTTAGGACGCTTACCCTACAAGGTGACACAAGATCCAATGGTTACTCCTTTACGACAGTTAGGTTATCTGCCAAAAGGAGTCATTGAGCCTCATGATTTACCTGCTGGTTCCAAACGTTCGGGAAAACGACCAGAAGAGCTAGTTCAGGAAATGGAAACTAATAGCTAGAAGTGCCTAATAGAAATAGTGCTGAGTAAACAATAACTCAGCACTCCAAACTCAAAAGAGGAGAGAAAAAAGACTGTGAATTTAGCCGAAGGAGTTCAGTTTGTTGCTGGTATAGTTTTAGCTGTAATGATGTTGGGAGCAGCGCTAGGAGTAGTGCTGTTTGCTAATATTGTTTATTCAGCGTTTTTGTTGGGTGGAGTATTTATCAGTATTTCTGGATTGTATATTTTACTCAATGCCGATTTTGTAGCCGCAGCTCAAATTCTAATTTATGTTGGCGCTGTCAACGTTTTGATTTTATTTGCGATTATGCTTGTCAATAAGCGGGAAGATTTTTCTAATTTCCCCCGACGTTGGATTCGCAAAGCCTCAACCGCAGTTGTTTGCATTGGTTTATTTGCGCTGTTGGGGACAATGATTTTAGTCACTCCTTGGTCGATTTCTTCTACCTCACCAGCAGTTGTAGAAAATACAATTGTGGAAATTGGCAAGCATTTCTTTAGCGATTTCTTATTACCTTTTGAATTAGCTTCAGTACTTCTATTGATGGCAATGGTAGGGGCGATCGTGCTAGCTCGTCGCGATTTTATTCCAGATACCCTACCTACTCAAGAAACTATTTCTACCAGCCTAACTTTACCAGAAAGACCACGGGAATTGACTTCGCTAGGAAGCTCTTCTTCAACAACTAATAAATAAAAGATATGCAACTAGAATACTTTCTACTTTTAGCCGCCGCTCTTTTTTGTATCGGTATCTATGGTTTAATTACCAGTCGTAATGCGGTAAGGGTATTAATGTCGATCGAATTGATGCTGAATGCTGTTAATCTCAATTTAATGGGATTTTCTAACTTTCTCGACCCTTCTGGCATTAAAGGTCAGATCTTTACTGTTTTTGTAATTACTGTCGCCGCCGCAGAAGCAGCAGTAGGTTTAGCGATCGTTTTAGCAATTTATCGAAATCGCGAAACCATCGATATGGAACAGTTTAATTTGCTTAAGTGGTAACAAGGTCGATCTTGTTTTTAAGGACGTTCTCAGGAACGTCCTTTTCAACTGGAGTTTAGACTAGTTCCCAGTGCGAAACAGTCGGGTAGAATCTTTAAAATCTCTATCTGCGCGAGAAAAATTAGGTCGCAATCCTTGCGAACAAACTATGCCGAAAAAGTCTGGATACACTTTAGAAGATTAGGGGATTGTGGAATTATTCATCACTATCTGCATTTTTGCTGGGTGAAGCCTTAAAAATGGAATCGAGTTGTTGACGCGCATCTTCTACTGAAACCGATCGCATTACTAACAATGGTTCTTCAATGATTTTGCCATTTTTATCCAACAATTCTGGATGAGAAACTGAACTGTTAGCGCAATTGACTCGATCGAATCTGCTTTTATTTTTAGGAGAATTTGGGTTTGCAGGCGGATAATAACGCTGAGTATCCGAACTTAAGCTAATTAAGCTCCGAATTAAATTACCGAGCGCCAAAAAAGCAACAATTGTAAAAGCAAGAATGTAAACTACATGTAACATCCTATGATAGTCCTCCAACCTGTAGCGAATTCATCAGGGTATAAAGTTTTTTTATTAATCTTGGATTAGTTTTGATTAGCTTATCAGCTAATGGTAATTTCGATCTAAACTATCAACTTAAATTAACATCTGAGCTGGATTGAGCCATTTTAATAGCTCTCCATCTCCTCGCAGCATCCCAACACTCAGCAACTAAACGATGCCATGGTAACAGCATACTAGCTTGTAGTCCCGCTTCACCATCAGTTGCTCTAAAAAGCATTTGAGCGGCGTTGACTTCCTGTTGGGTATATTTGATTCTCTCTAATAACTCTGCCTGTTCTTCCTCAGAAAAGAAAGATAGTTTTTCTGATTCCAATAAAGAGCGAGAACGAGAGAACCAGTACTGAAAATCCTCTAAAAGAGGTTCTAAAACCGTTTTCAGTAATTCTTTTTCTGTTGGTTGCTCTGGTAGCATAAATGAAAAAAAGATTTGATTTTAGACTTTTATCTTAGCGTTTTTTACAAAAGTTCACATAAATAAGAATTTATTGATTGTTTTTCTGTTCCCTCAATCTGAAAGGCGATCGAATGGAAATGTGCGAGTTAGAGGGTGGAAAGTCTTATCATAGAGACAGTATCGATTGTAAATAGATAGATTAAAAAGAGTAGACTTGCATGGTTAAACAGCCGATGCCCTCATCAGAAGAAGTAGATGCAATTAGATTGCCTCGTACCAGTGAATCGGAATCTTTAAAAAAAATCCGCCATACAACATCTCACATCATGGCAATGGCGGTGCAGAAGCTGTTTCCCAAAGCACAGGTGACTATTGGTCCTTGGACAGAAAATGGCTTTTACTACGATTTTGATTGTCCCGAACCTTTCGCAGAAAAAGATTTGACGGCAATTAAGAAAGAGATGATTAAAATAATTAATCGTAAATTGCCAGTGACTCGCGAAGAAGTCACCAGAGAAGAGGCGAAACGACGCATTGAAGAGATTAAGGAACCTTACAAACTAGAAATCTTGGCAGGAATATCTGAGCCAATTACGATCTATCATTTGGGTGACCAATGGTGGGATTTGTGTGCCGGTCCTCACCTGGAAAATACTAGTGAAATTAATCCTAAAGCGATCGACTTAGAAAACGTTGCTGGTGCTTATTGGCGCGGTGATGCTAGCAAAGCTCAATTGCAGAGAATTTACGGTACTGCTTGGGAAACTCCAGAACAACTAGCAGAATATAAAAGACGCAAAGAAGAAGCTCTCAAACGCGACCACCGCAAGCTAGGTAAGGAATTGGGATTGTTTATCTTTGCCGATCCTGTTGGTCCTGGTTTGCCTTTGTGGACTCCTAAAGGAACAGTATTGCGATCGCTGCTAGAAGATTTTCTCAAACAGGAACAATTGAAGCGTGGTTATCTTCCTGTAGTGACTCCTCACATTGCCAGAGTCGATCTCTTCAAAATTTCGGGACACTGGCAGAAATATCAAGAGGATATGTTTCCCATGATGGCGGAAGACGAACAAGCGGCGGAACAGGAGCAAGGATTTGTCCTGAAACCGATGAACTGTCCTTTCCATATCCAGATTTATAAAAGCGAACTGCGTTCCTATCGCGATCTACCGATGCGTTTGGCAGAATTTGGCACGGTTTATCGCTATGAACAGTCTGGAGAATTAGGAGGATTAACTAGAGTACGCGGTTTTACCGTCGATGATTCTCACCTGTTTGTAACTCCAGAACAGTTAGACGAAGAATTTTTCAATGTAGTAGATTTAATCTTGTCAGTCTTCAAGAGTCTGCAATTGAAAAAATTTAAAGCGCGTTTGAGTTTCCGCGATCCTGACAACCCAGAAAAATATATTGGTTCTGATGCAGCTTGGGAAAAAGCTCAAGGTGCTATTCGGCGTGCGGTCGAAAAGCTGGAAATGAATCATTTTGATGGGATTGGCGAAGCGGCATTCTATGGACCAAAATTAGACTTTATTTTTGAAGACGCTTTGGAAAGAGAATGGCAGTTAGGGACGGTTCAGGTAGATTATAATTTACCCGAACGTTTCGACCTGGAATATACTGCCGAAGATGGTTCGCGCCAGCGTCCCGTAATGATTCACCGCGCTCCGTTTGGCTCCCTAGAACGTCTGATTGGTATTTTAATTGAAGAGTATGCGGGAGATTTCCCCTTGTGGTTAGCGCCAATCCAAGTGCGTTTGTTGCCAGTTAGCGACGATCATCTAGATTTTGCCAAACGAGTGGAAGCACAAATGAGAAGGCAAGGAATTCGCGCTGAAGCCGATACCAGCAGAGAACGTTTGGGTAAAGCGATTCGCAATGCCGAAAAGCAAAAAATTCCAGTGATGGCAGTTATAGGTGATAAGGAGTTAGAAAGTAACAGTCTGAGTATTCGCACCCGCGCATCTGGAGAATTGGGAGCAATGCCAGTTAGCGATGTCATCGAGAAGTTAAAGGTGGCGATCGCAGAATACAGCAATTTTTAGAATTGCCTTCTGCCTTCTGTCTTCTGCCTTCATGTTGACCAGATTATCAGATGCACCGATCACCAAATTGTTTTAGAATCCTTATTAAGAAGAGTTAAGTTATGTAAAAAGCTTTGACTGTAATTTGGAAAGATAACAATAGTGCAACCTTGCCTCAACAATGGCATTGTCTCAGTCCGATCTGGGAAGGTGGCAAAGAGATTATTCAAACAGGATTGCCTCATACCCAGCTATCTCCTATATGGCAAATGGTGCTTTTAGGAGATGGTTCTCCGACTAGAAATTTTCAAATTCTTACTGGTGAACCAACAGAAGTAGACGTAATGGAAATGGTACCCATTGGCGAGGATGATGATGGTGCGCCTGAGAGCATTGAATTAATTGCTAAACCAAGAATTAGAAGACAAGTCTGTTTGCGTACTGCTTCTGGAGAGAAATTACTTTATGCAACTTCTTGGTGGAATGTCGATCGCGTCGATGAATATCTGAAAAATCGTTCTCTTCCTATAGGCAAAAGTTTGTCTCGATCGCATACCGAATTGTATCAAGATATCCAAGGTATATATTACGGAAAATCGAGCGCCCTAGACAAAACTTTTGGCGAATCAGGCCCTTTTTGGGGTCGTCACTATCTTTTTTGGCACGATCGTCAACCGTTAAGTTTAATTTATGAAGTCTTTTCTCCTTGTCTACAAAAATACCTCGGAGCAACGATTAAGGGTTAGACGGCGACAATCTTTACTTTGACTTGAATGCAACAATCCGTCATAACCCATCACATCATTTTATTCTGTTTGTGCTGCAACTATTAATTTTAAGTGCATCAGCAACTTAGCTATTAGCTATTACAGTGCTTTTGCTTAAACTTACACGATCGGAAGATTGACAAAGATCGTCTATTTCTTGGTAGATATAATTTTCTAGCAACAAACGTAATTCCAGAGAGTGATAAGGAATTTTATGCTGACAAAAACTTAGTTTTGAAGGCTTATTGTCATAGACATTTTCTAGTTTTTCCAAGACGCGATCGACTATTTTTGAACGGAGCTTTGAGACAATCAAATACTGATAATATCTCGAATCATAGAGATTCTCGAAAACATTATCTACTTCTTCATTTACTATTGGCAACAGCTTAAATAAATTGCCATTTTTCATGATTTTCCCCTCTAATCGAACTAACTAAGATTGGTAATAAACTTGTTAAGTTCATTTTTTTATCTTGTAACAATAGTAAAAGCGAGGATATAGATAGGTTAATGGTGAATGTTAAATGTGGATTGGCTAGGTTAAACTCTACTTCTGCGAGAAGTAACCTCTAATAAGATTTTGGGAGAAACTAGTTTCATTTGTTCTCGTTTTTGATTAGTCAATATTTCCATCAAATTAGGCATTTCTTGATAACAAGAAGGACAGAACCAGTAAATTCTTTGATGGCGAGCTTGGCGAAACATTTGTGTGGAGCAGCAAGGGCAATTATTCACTTTTTTTACCTCGACTTAATCGACTTAAAATAATCAATAAATTACAATTAATTTGAGACTTGAATTAGATTTTAAACAATCAATCAGAATCAATCAGATAAATCTTGAATTAATAAAACTTTTTCTCTCAGTAATGCAACCAAAATATTATCAATTGACAACTCTACTTCGATCAAGTTTTTACCTTGAGATATCACTGTGATCAGGTTAACTTCATTAGTAGAAGTTAATAAAACCTCTTTTGCTCTTGGGTTTAAATGTAGTTGATTTTTTCCGATAAATTTAAAGTCTTCACCTAACATTAATTGGTTTTCTTCTAACCTTGCCTTTTGGCAAGCTTTAGCCAACTCAATCAAGTCTAGTTCTGGCATTAAAAGATGATGATTGTTCACTAACCAATTACAAGATTCAAGGTTGATTTTGGATAATCTCTCGATCGCTACGATTAAAACTTGCTCTACATAGCTAGGACTAGGTAAACAAGTAAGAAAATCTTTAAGAAAACTAATTAGTTGTGGGTTTTGAGCTTGAAAAATCTCAACAGCTAGATCTATATAAGACTGATACTCTTCTAACCTACTTTTGCTCAAAACCAATGACTTACTTAAAGATGGGAGGCGAATATAACAAACAGCCATAAGATCGAATGCTGAATAACGAAGAGACTAATAGTAAATAGTTTCTTCTGGGACAACTAACTGGCAAAAATAATTTCTGGTAAAATCCATAGTCAATAAAGACTAATTTTTTTAGTCAACAAATCAATCCTAAAAAATAAATGTGAGGATTTTGTGAGCAAGAAAATTCTCTAAATTCAAGAGTGGGAGCAGTAGGATCGCCGAAAACAGAGGCTTTGATCTGGTTGACTGAGGCGTTGCAGGCGTTGGGATGAGCGCGATCGGCGAGTATTCAGTTGCCCATAAGAGGATCTGTTGGGGCGATCGCCGTTTCGGGTGAAATTGTGGGCAAAAGAGTGAGTCGGGGCGATCGTAGAGGAGTGCAAGGTTAAAGTTCATGAGAGCGATCGGCGGTGTAAGCAAGATAACAACTATTTATACTGACGCTTTCCATATAACTAGCCTATATGGGGTATTTAAATAGAATATTGACCTATAACATCCCAAATCTGAATGATTATACAGACAATTGACCTATAAATACCTTGTACGAGCTTATTAACTGGAAATTTGACCTATAACTATTATCGCTTGTCTAATCTGCATTCGATCGCTCTTCCACAAATAAACCTGACATCGATCGGTGGTTTGTAAGCAAAGTAGGTTAACGTAGCGCGATGTGGTTCAAAAAAACGCGATCGCTTGTAGTCCTTTTCCAAGGGCGATCGCGCTGATTAGACCAATAGTAAGTTTGCCGGCGTTGCACGATCGATTTCCTTGAAATATGTAAGGTTTAGAGCTTGACTACGATCTAATTGCAACTACTAGCTTAGAGTTTCTCGATCGCTAGGTTTGATTGAGATAAGATTTTCCTGAAAAGATGATGAGAGTGGGATCTCGCCCTTAAATTTAGGACAATTATCTATTTTTTCAAGTCTTTTCAAAAACTTGTAGAAAAAGGTGTTCAGAAACATATTTGATGTGTCGATTTAACGATTGAGTTCAGCAGCGACAATAGACCTCCTGCAAAAATAAAAAAAGAATCAATTTAAATACTTTAATCGTAAAATCTTATTTCTATTGCCTCTTGCCTCTTGCCTCTTGCCTGACTTCCGCAGGAAGTCTAATGACTTTGAACTTTGCAGTAGTGGTTCTCGATCGCCCGTTGCATTTGAATAGTTAGGCTTCACACCTGTTTAAGGAATGGAACCAGATGCATCATATAATCTCGCTTTCCAATGGGTACACCAGCCATGCGAAGAATGTCATAAGCCGTAACCATATGGAAGTAGAAGTTTGGCATTAAAAAGTCATTCACATAAGCGCTACCAGGCATCTCGATGTATAGCCCTTGACCAAGGTTGATGTGCGTAACCTCACTTAGCTTTTCATCTTCGGCATTAATATCTGAAAGCAGTCCCTTGGTATTCGCTATATGTTCATATGCCTGCGCCAGGGATGGGACTTCTGGATCTAAATTATCCATCGGTTTGCCGTCACACCACAAAGCAAAGTTGCGTGGTTGATTGCAGGTGAAAGCAATCTGTGTACCAAAGGGAAACATATCAGGGGCAATACGCTCCTGTAGGAAAGACTCACTCTCACTGAAATGCGTCTGAGCTGACTTTAAGAGGTGTTCAAGAGTCGTTAGGCGGCTTTGGAAGATGATTTTGATTAAATCTATATTCTGACTTGGCATTTTGTAACTCCTCTAGTTGTCTATATCCATATTAGGATCGTCTTGAAGCTTGTGCGCGAGCTAGGATCTCCTGGATTACTTCTGTTTTCGCATCCGCATAGTTTTGAATATCCTTCCAGGTTAGTGCTGCTAGTTTACGCTACAAGACCTATAGCGCAAGAACTAAACGAAGACCATCTTCGTGTAGAATTCATGTACAAAGGCATTGCTAAACTACCTACAAAAAATTGTTTACCAATTGGTTTCTAATGAGTTATAGTTATTCTTGTAGGGCAAAAGAGGTTTAATCAATGGCTCGTTTACGGGAGTTTGATACTGATGAGGTGATGGAAGCCGTCATCAACGCCTTCTGGGAACGGGGCTACGAAGCAACGTCCCTAGCAGACTTAATGGCGGTGACTCATCTGCAAAAGGGCAGTATCTACAAGGCTTTTGGGGATAAGCGATCACTGTTCCTCAAAGCGCTCCAGTCCTACCTCGATCGCCTGTACAGTCTCACCCGTGCAGCATTGAGCAATCCCGACCCCGAACGAGCGATCGCCTCCTGGTTTCAACTTTTATCAGATACCGTAGCTCAACCAGAGGTCAACAAAGGCTGTTTTGCTATCAACAGTCTGATTGAAATGGCTCCCCACGATTCAGAGGTTGCCAAGATGCTGGAGTATCAATTCACCTGCATTGGGCAATTGCTGGAACAAGCGATCGCCCAAGGTCAGCAAGCAGGAGTCTTTCGGCAAGATCTATCGGCGCAACAGTTGCGACCAATGCTATTAATTATGGCCAATGGCACTCTGGCATCGGGTCGAGCAGCTTTTCTCAAGCCAGATCTAACCAGTGTTACCGAATCTGTCTTCACGGTAATTAAAGCTTAATTTTTTTAGGAATCTAGAAGGCAATGGATGAGTTCGCGATCGATCGACTACCTGTAGAACTACAGGCTCTAATCACTTGGCAAGATGTGACGGAAGGGCAAATTATTTTTCGAGAAGGGGATGCGGCAGAGCTGTTGTTTTTCTTGGAAAGCGGTCAAGTGAGGCTGTTGCAATATACCGAGGTGGGCAAGACTATCGAGCATTATGGGGTGGAAGCTGGGGAGTTTTTTGCGGAAATCGTCTTGTTTTTGGGTGATTATGCTTGTAGCGCGATCGCGTCTCAGCCGTCTCGCATTGCAGCTATTCCTAAAGTCCATTTTTTGACCGAATTGCGCCAAAATCCAGAGTTGGCGACGGTGTTGATGGCGCAGATGTCTCGACGGCTGCATTTGACCAAGATTTTCCTGGAGCTAAGGAGTATTCGGTCGGCTCGCGAACGGACGATCCGTTATTTGCAAATCATGATTTCGCTGGTGGGCGACCCGCAGCAGTCTCGGCTAGATCTCGATCGCCCTTTCAAGTCCATTGCTGGGGATTTGGGACTCAGCCCGGAGGTGTTATCTCGCACTCTGAGGCAGCTTCAACAGGAAGGTGTAATCGATCGCGTCGATCGCAGCATCACGCTGCACAAGTCATGATTAAGTGATACGGTCAAAATTAGGGTTAAAAGTCAGTAAATGGATTGAAAACAGCAACGCCTGATTTTTGAAAATCGATCGTGTTGCGGGTAACAACGCAAAGGTCGTGGAACTTGGCTGTCGCAGCGATAAATAGATCGGGTTGGCTATAGGTGTACCCCTGTTTTCGTCTCTTTTCGACCATTTGTCGCCAAATCAGAATCACATCTTCATCCACTGCTAAAATGCGATCGCTAAACCAAGAACGTAACGTCGTATCGATCCACTGCGTGAGTTCCTGGCGAAAAATGATATCGTTGGTCTGTTCAATCCCAAAGCGAATTTCTGCCAATGTGACAGTGCTTAGATAAAAAGACTGCGGCGGCTGGCTATCTGCCCATTGTTTTACAGCAGGATGGCAGTTCGGTTTGCGAAGTTCGGAGATGATGTTTGTGTCTAGCAGCCAACCGTTCATAATTCAACATCTCGAACAGCAGCTTGAATGCTGGGTTGCTCAAAGTCCAAACGACTGAGCGGCGATTGGGACAATA
>CAZJTL010000061.1:0-23891 GCA_964548905.1 uncultured bacterium
TGGCACAAGGCAGGAAACTACTTTGTGGTAAGTGGACTGGACGATCCAAGAATCTCCGCACTTTTAGGGCGGAGAGCGTCAAAAAGCGTAACAGCTTATCCTTTATAGCTTTATTTTATAAACGATTAGCGACTGTGTTCGATTCCTCTTGCCTTAAGCTGTTTAATAAAAAAGTCTTCCAACGACTGATGAGCAAGATTAGCACTAATCAAACGAGCGTCTATTTGCTCCAAACTAGCAATAAATTCCTCTAAATTACCTCTAAGTTGACCACTCCAGTAATTATCTTTTAAGGTTAGATCGGGAATCCAAGTTTTTAAAATCTGAGGATCGCCGCCTTTAACTACTACCTGATAAGCTTGATAGGAATCGCTACTGCCTAGGATTTCTTCCAAAGAACCAAGACAGAGTAATTCTCCTAAAGCTAAGATGGCAATGCGATCGCAAATTTGTTCGACATCAGAAAGGATATGAGAATTAAAGAAAATTGTCTTTCCTTGCTGTTTCAAAGAGACAATAATTTCTCGCATCCGATGGCGTCCCAAAGGATCTAAACCAGACATCGGCTCGTCTAAAAATACTAACTCAGGATCGTTAATTAAAGCCTGTGCTAAACCTGTTCTTTGTAGCATTCCTTTAGAATACTGTCTCAGTTTCTTTTTGCGAGCGGTAGATTGAGCTAAACCAACTAAATCTAATAATTGAGGGATTCTATGTTTGAGAACGGAATGAGGAATTTGAAACAATCCTCCAGCTAATTCCAGAAATTCCCAAGCGGTTAGATAATCGTAATAGTAGGCATTTTCAGGTAAATATCCGATTTTCTGTTTCACCGAGCGATCGCCAATGGGATGTCCTAATAATGATGCTTTTCCTGATGTTGCGCGGGTAACGCCTAAGAGAATCTTGAGTAAAGTGGTTTTACCCGCACCATTAGGGCCTAATAAACCAAAAGTTTCACCTTGATTTACCAATAAAGTACAGTCTTTAAGAGATTCAATCTTTTGATTCATCCAAAAACCAGTACGGTAGACTTTGCGTAAATTCCAAGTTTCTAGCACTGGAAGAGTTTTAATTGCAGTACGATCGCTAGTGAAATTGGTGGCAGAATACATACCAGCTCAAAAAAAATTCAGGGATTACATCTATAGCATTCCCTGAATTTAATTACTTATTATCACTGTTAGTTATTAGTTTTCAGCTTTCAGATATCAGATATCAGATATCAGTTATCAGCTATCAGCTATCAGTTTTTGCTGACTGCTGACTGCTGAATTGCTGACTGCTGATAGCTCAGAAACTATCAACAATGAACCATGAACAATGAACCATGAACTATCTTTATTCAACGATTACTTTACCAGCCATTCCCGCACCGCGATGGGGTTCGCAGAAGAAAGGATACTCACCAGGCGTAGCATCGGCGGGGAAAGTTGTTTCGTAGGATTCACCAGGAGAAAAGACCAAGTTTTTGTGAGATAGTTTGGTAGCGATATCACCTACTTTTCCATCAAATACGGCATTGTGGGGAGCAAGCTTGTTGTTAACCCATTTGACTGTATCGCCAGGTTTAATTTTGATGGTAGAGGGTTCAAACTGAAGCAAACCAGCATCAGTACCCATTTTTACGGTGTAGGTTGCTGCTGCTGCTGGAGCTACTGACATGAAAAAGCTAGCCACAACCACTAAAAGTGTAGATAATATCAAACCTAATTTTTTGAACATTTTTATTTCCTTCTACTGAAACTTATTGGTTAAATACTCGATCTCTAGAGTTTTGAAAAGAAAATTTACATTTAATGTCTTACTTCTTTCAAGCGATCGCGCACCTAACAGATAAACATCGGCATTTCCAGGTCATTGCAAGGCATAGAAGCCTTTTTTCCCTAGGTCTGATTTTACTACATAAGTTTGACAGTGCGTCAAAGTTTTACAAGCTGTCTTTTGACGAGAGGATCGGCATTTGCTATCGATGGTATTTGGTTATATTTAACTTAGAGGAGAACCATGTTAAGAAAATTATTTGCCATCGTTTTGCTAGTACTAGTAGCTAGCACTGCTACCATTAGTCCTGCTTGGGCTGGAGATGCAACTAAAGGCGCAGCAATTTTTAGCGCTAATTGTGCCGCTTGTCATGCAGGTGGTAAGAATGCTGTTAACGCTGCTAAAACTTTACAAAAAGGCGATTTGGATAAATACGGGATGGCATCAATTGAAGCGATTACCACCCAGGTAACTAAAGGGAAAAATGCGATGCCAGCTTTTGGTGGTCGTTTAACTGCCGAGCAAATCGACGATGTTGCTACCTATGTTTTAGCGCAAGCTGATAAAGATTGGAAGTAATTTTTAGTGGTTAGGGGTTAGAGAAGGTGTAGGGTGTAGGGTGTAGGGGTGTAGGGGAGAGGGGGAGCAGGGGAGAGGGGGAGAAAAGTAGCAAGTAGCAAGTAGCAAGTAAGAAAACTTCAGACTTAAGACTGTCTTACTTCAGACTTAAAAACCTTCTGCCTTCTGAAGGCGGGAAAATCGGAGGAAACCTCCGATTTGTTCACCCGCCGTCCTTCTGCCTTCTGCTCCCTTTTCTTAAAAAATTAAACACCAAAAGATTTACCACAACCACAGGTTTGAGCGGCGTTGGGATTGGTAAATTGAAAGCCGCCACCAATCATAGCGTTGCTGTAGTCAAGAACTAAACCGTAGAGATAAAGAATACTTTTGCGATCGCAAATAATTTTAAAGCCATCGTAATCAAAAACTTCGTCCTGTTCGCCAATTTTACTGTCATCTTCAAAGTCCATCAGATAAGACATACCAGAACAGCCGCCCTGACGTACACCCACACGTAAACAAAGATCTTTTCCTTGTTGTTCTCTAAGCATAAGAACGTGTTTAAGAGCAGTTTCAGTTAATTGAATACCTTTTGATTGAGTTTCAGTAGCTTGTGTCATGTCGATCGCCAACTCCTTTTTTAGTAATTATTCTAACTTGTTCTCGATCCCAACAAAAGAGGACAACGCGCCTAATAAAATTAGATTAACGCCCCAAATCAGCGTCGGCAGATAACCTAGAACTCAACACCAGCGCTTCTCAACTGTCCGCTGCATTTGGATTGTTAGCCTGTGCCGTTGGAGCAAGAGCTTGATTATCTCGCATCACTCTAATCAAGAATCGTAGCGCCTCATTAACTGCATCAGCACTAGGAAACATCTCTGCGACATCAGGTTCTAACCGTATAGTGACTCCACCAAAACTTTTTCTGCCAGATCCCAACCTCCTGACTCGAAGGCTCTTCAAGTCATACTCTGTCCGCAGATCATCTTCCATTTCTGAGTTATCCCTCTTCATAAGCTTCTCGTTCGGTTCGTGTCACTTCTCTTGCACTGATGAGTCGAACTGAATCTCCTCTTTCGGTATAAGACACAATCAGCAGTCGGCCTCGATTCGACTTTCCAACAATAAGATACCGCTCTTCGTCTTCAGAGTGATCTGGATCATAGAAGTCAACATAAAGAGGATCATCAAAAACAGTCTTTGCCTCCTCAAAAGAAACTCCATGCTTTGACTGATTGCGTGTTGCCTTATTTTTATCCCAGTCGAATTGCATAAAGCTATTGTATCATTGCCCAAAAACCGCGTCTACAAATGTAGCTGCGGCTTTCGGTTTCATCGAGATGGCGTTAATTTAATCTTCCATCGCATCTACACTCAACGGTACTAAATCACCGTAAGTTGTCAACCCTAATAACATTGGCTCATTTTCTTGAATTAATTTTCCAGTCAAGGCACAACTTTCATCCTTCCTGGCGATCGCAGCGAATGTAGAGCGAATATCAGCAGCAGAAAATTGAGGTCGATAATCACCAGATTTTTGATGCACGTAATTCCACAGGATATCTCTGATCAACGCCTGATATCCTTGATTGCCAGATAGCTCTTTTAGCTTATCTTTCAAGCTTTTTTCCAGGCGGATGCTGGTTACTTCCATTTCGGTGGTAGAAGTTTTGGTTAGGGTGCGCATATTTTTTATCCTCAAAATACTAGACATTTTGGTAATACAAGTGTAGTATTAAAAAGTCACTTTAGCACGATTAAAAAATTCAATTACGATGCTTCTCTTAACCAACTCCACCCTCAAAATAGCTGCCAGTCATTGTGATGATTGGTGTCTAGGCATTATGGGCGTGGAGTGTTCGTTTATGGAAAGCGATCGAAACAAAGCATATTTTTCGGGAAGCAAACCTAATTATCTAGATAACAATTTTTTTGGCACGAGTCTGCCAGTTATTCAGTCACAACTAAATATAAATCGCGGGAGGTGCAGGAGTAAAATAGCTGTAACGAGTATAGGTGGAAACTAACCACTATCAGCTCTACAAAATTTTACACCCCCGCATCTCAATTAAAGAAGCGGGGGTTTTTTAATGAGCGAAACAATCGAAATGATTTACCAGTAAGGATTTAGCAGCAAAAATGAAACGTTATGGTCGCTATAGGTGTAACTGACACAATTGGAATTTCAGTAATTGTCTTTTCTAAAAACTATCTTCCTCTCGGTAGAGTCAACCTCAAAAGAGCAGTCATACTCTTGTTGACAGGAAAAGCCGAAACCATGAATTTTGTCTCGGAAGTAGTTTGGGAAGTAAGATCGCCAAGTATTGTCTTGCAAGTACCAGCTTATATTCGACTTAATCATAGTACGGAAAGAGTTTGGAAAGTTCCTCCTGTTAGTCGTAGAGAAATTCTTAAACGCGATCGCCATCAATGCCAATATTGCGGAAGTAAAAAACAATTGACTATAGACCATGTTATTCCACGCTCAAAAGGTGGAAAGCATAGTTGGGACAACGTAGTTATCGCTTGTAGTAGATGTAATTCTTGCAAAGGCGATCGAACTCCAGAACAAGTAGGAATGTTATTGAAAACCAAACCCAAAGCACCCGCACACCCTTCCCTCGCATTTGCAGAAGCTTTTTGGCAAGCAGCAGAAGTTCAAGTCCGTGTTTAATAGATGAAGTAGAGATAAATAATGTTAAAACTTACTTACACTGAAAACGGGTTCTTTTTAGAACGGTTGACTCAATCTTTAGAAGAATGGGTAACTACACGAGTACTTTTGTCTTTGCGAGTAGGTACGAGTCTTACTGTAGAACCAAGTACAGCTTCTTTTTTACTGCCAATCGATTTACCCGTTCTTAGCGAATTAAAAACCTTGCAAAAAGAATATGGAGAAATGATTTCTGTAACTCCTTGCGATGCCGAACATGCAGAAGTTTGCTTAGAAGGTACTTGGGTAACTTCTGGACAAGAAAACGACGAAGGAATCTTCATCTGCACCATGAGCGATCGCGCTGAATCTTGCTTGGAAAAAATCTGGCAAGACTCTCAAGTTGGGGCTTCTGTTAGGGGATAGGGATTAGGGATTAGGGATTAGGGATTAGGGATTAGGGATTAGAAAGGATGTAGGGGAGGCACAGACGGCGTAAACGAAGTTCTTCTGAAAGAAGCACCTGCGTCGCCGTATTGAGAAGTCCCGTGTGCGGAATTTACTTCCGCACTATTGAGGTTTCCTCAGATTATTAACGCCGTTGTTACCTATGCATCACTTCTACCGCTCCCAAAGTCGTCAGAGTTGCTTTTTGTGCTTCTGTCAAACCTTTAGCAGCAGCAATATTCATGCCTTCATAAGGTCTTGGCGCTCTTAAAGTTTTAATACACTCACCTGTTTGTGGATTCCACAATTTAATCGTTTCGTCTTTGCTACCACTGGCGATCGTATCACCTTTAGGATTGTAAGCCAAGGCATAGACAAGATCGCTATGTCCTTGGAGGTTTTTCAAGCATTGCCCTGTATTAACATCCCATACACGAGCGATCGGTTCGACAGAACTAGAAGCAACTAAGAAACGACCACAAGGACTAAAGCACATTGGTTGAGGTTGAGAATTCTCGCTGTCACTTGCAAAGACTTGCAGACATTCACCCGCGTTAATATCCCAAAGTCTAATCTTCGAGTCAGCATGAGAACTAGCCAGCCAATAACCTTGAGGATGAAACGCCAGACCCCAGCACACACCAGCTTCTGCTTGTAGAGTTTGCTGACACTGACCGGTCTTAACCTCCCATAACTTAATAGTTGACTCGAAATCGCCACTAGCTAGCAGTTGACCGTTAGGACTGAAAGCAAAAGACAATACGTAACTAGTGTGTCCTTGGAGCGATCGCAGACATTTGCCACTATTTACTTCCCATAGCTTTATACCATCTTTTTCAGCTCCGATCGCCCAAATTTGACCATCTGGGCTAAAAGCACCCCGTTGCGTTCGAGAATCCCCAATTTGTAAGGTTCTGTAACATTCTCCCGACCTAACATCCCAAAACTTTATAGTTGTACCTACACTGTAACTGGCAAGAGTTTGACCATCGGAACTGAAGGCTACCGACCAAATCCAGAAAGTATGTCCCCAAAAAGTTAAAATTTGCTTGCCGTCTTCTACTCGATACAAACGAACGGTATTATCTTTGGTATCTCCAAATGCCAGCAGTTGACCGTCGGGACTAAACGTTGCTGAAAAAATACTGCCGATCTTTTCGGTAAAAGTAGAGCTACTCAGATCTGCTCTCACAAAATTAACTCGATGCAGATCTAAATTTTCTAAATGAGCTTGCCAAACGGCAAGATGAGAGAAGTCATAGCCAGTTAGATCGATTTTTAGTTGACGCGACAGGTTAATAATGTTGCCAGCACCATAACCTTCAACAGAAGAAAATTCAGCTCGCAATTTTAAGAGAATTCGATCGAGCTGAGATTGGATATTTTTAGAGGATTTAAAAGTCGAAAGTAATCTTTCGGCAAGAGGTTCTAAGATGAGACGAATTTGGCTGACTCTGATATAATCTTTTGCCTGTGCTTGAATCAAGGCATGACTCATTAATAAATTGACTTCTGAATCTGTAATTTCTTGAAATACCCGATCGATTAAACGTTCCGTCAGGTATTCCATAACTACGGGTTGTTGCGTAAAACTTGTCGAGCTTTTTTCAATCAGCGATCGCAACTGCAAAGAAAACAAACTCTCTAATAATTGGTTGAGAGAAATTTTTGGCACAAAAACCGCTTGTAATTCTTGTAGAGAAACTAATTCTCGATTAATTGCCAGCCAGTACATAATTGCTTGTTCTAGATTTGAAAGACGCTGAAACTGTCTTTCTAAGAGATCGCGAATATCTCCAAAAATAAACGAACCTTGCTTGAGAAGTTCGATAACTGGAGCAATAGAGCCATTTAGGAAATATTGAATGCCAGCAGCAACCATTTTTAGTGCGAGGGGATTGCCGCCATAATGATTAATGAGTGTCTGCCATTCTTCCTCTAAACCAACAAAGTCACCCTTGGCTTGAAAAATTTGTTTTGCCTCTGTTTCTGGCAAACCAGTTAATTTCAGTACCCGCACTGGTAGGTTTTTCCCTTCTTTGGCTGCTATGCCTTTAGGCAATTCTCTACTCGTCAATAACAAGCAACTTTGATGACGCATTTCTGCCACACATCTAAGGAGTTGCCCATATCCTTCGTATCCTTCTTGATAACTACCCGTGCGATATCAACACAGAGCGAAAATTCTTTTTAGTGACTTTCTGTCCTAATGCTTCCGAGAGCGATCGCCACAACTGAAAACCAACATGCCTGATGTAATCATCATCATAGCTAGAAGCTGAAGCAATCTCTTCGTAGGTTTGCCCCTCCCAAGCACAGCGAAATACTAGTTCTTGAATGTCATTGAGACAATCTGACTGAAGAACTGCATGTAAGATGGTCAAAGCTTCTTCACATGTCATCGCTCTAGGGTTATTTATAGGTTTACACGGTTCATTTCAGTGATAAAATGCTTTGCTTTGTTGATAAATCAAGCTAACCAAATCTTAGCTAAGAAATTCCTTATCTATATCACTTCTTCACACAATTAAATATCACATTTTCGCACAAACAAAACGGAGAGTATTGTTTATTTTTTTTATATGGGATTTGTAACCTCAGCCAAAAATACGATGAATCAGTCAAAGGAATCGCCAAAACAGCCTATTTTATTATCTTCAAGTACAAATGCACCTAAAAAGCATCAACCCCAAAATTAGCAACGCTGTAATTTTTGCTGCCAAACCGCTCGAATATCCTCTAGAACTTTGGATGCAAGAACTAGGCATAGCCTCTGCGATCGAACTCTTTCCTTACAATCGAGTCTTTCAAGAATTACTAGACTCCGACAGCGATATTTATGTCGATCGAGCGGGAATTGATGTCATTTTGGTCAACTTTGAGGATTGGCAAAAATACTCACTCAATATTCAACGAAATATCTACAATCTAGCCATAGCTTTACGTTCTAGAGCAAAGACAAAAGCAACTTATCATTTAATTTGTCTTTATCCGACTTCATTCGACTCGATCGAAGATATCGATCGAACTAATTTTATAAAACAGATGAAAATCTGGCTAGCCTTTGAATTAGAGCAGTTAAATCAAGCTTTAGATCTTGGTTTTAGATTGACTTTCAATTTTTGTAGATATTCTTCATCTTCTCTATTAATCAAATTAAAACTTGTTGTTAATGATATTGAAATATAGCTATTAAAAATCATGAATAAGCCGATCGACTTACAAAAAATGCTAATAGTAAATCGTAATGATGTAGATGAAGTTACTAAACCTGGATCGGAAGAATTAATAGCATCACCTATTACAGATACTTCCAAAGCTAAAATTGTCGTAACTGCTACCTTTACAGCGGAACCTTTAGAAAGATCTCTCAATTTTTGGATTCAAGAATTACAACTTCCTTTTCAAATAGATTTTGCTCCCTACAATCAAGTATTTCAAGAACTTCTCGATCCTTCTAGTTTGCTATCTCTTAATCAAGATGGGACGAACATTGTCTTGATTCGCCTTGAAGATTGGAAACGTGAAGAAACAGATACCAACCTGGATAATTTACAAAACAAAATTAGACGCAATGTTAATGATTTAGTCACAGCTTTAAAGTCAGCAGCAATCAAGTCAAAAACACCTCTTTTAGTTTATTTATGCTCTAATTCTCCTATCACTGATACTGACTCTAAGTGGGCTAGCTTTTTTGAGGAAATGTCAGCTTATTTGAAAGTGGAGTTTGCTGGAATTGAAGGTATATATTTAACTACAGCTCAAGAATTAGCAGCTATTTACCCAGTTAACAATTATTACGACGAGCAAGGAGACAAAAGAGGGCATATTCCCTTTACTGCTGATTATTTTACTGCCCTAGCTACGTCGATCGCTCGTAAAATTGCCGCTATTAAAAGAGCGCCCTATAAAGTCATCGTTCTCGATTGCGATAACACTCTTTGGAAAGGGATTTGTGGTGAAGTGGGTGCTGCGGGAATTGAAATCGATCCGCCTCGTCGCCAACTACAAGAATTTTTAATCGCACAACAGCAAGCAGGGATGTTGCTCTGTTTGTGCAGTAAAAACAACGAACGAGATGCGATCGCAGTCTTTGAAAAAAGACAAGATATGCCGCTAAAACTAGACCATCTTGTATCTTGGCGGATTAATTGGCAAGCAAAGTCAGAAAATATTCAATCTCTAGCCTCAGAATTACAATTAGGACTCGATAGCTTTATTTTTATCGATGACAATCCAGTTGAATGTATGGAAGTTGAAGTTAACTGTCCAGAAGTATTAACTTTAGAACTTCCTCAACAAGAGAAGGAAATCGAGCAGTTTATCGCTCACACCTGGGTTTTCGATCGCTTAAAAATTACCCAAGAAGACAAAAATCGGACAAAACTATATCAACAAAATGTTCGGCGCGATCGCTCGCTTCAGCAAGCTTTAACCTTTCAAGATTTTTTAGCAGGATTGGATTTAAAAATCGAAATCGAACCGATCGAAACAGACCAAATAAGTCGAGTCTCGCAATTAACGCAACGAACCAATCAATTTAACCTGACTACAATTAGACGTTCTGAAAGTGAAATTAGCAGACTGATTACCACTGGAGAAATAGAAATACTTATCGTCCGAGTTAAAGATCGCTTCGGCGATTATGGTTTGGTTGGAGCAATTTTTTATCAGCAAAGAGAACAATCTCTTGATGTAGATACTTTCTTACTGAGTTGTCGAGTATTGGGTAGAGGTGTCGAACACAAAATGCTCTCTCAGTTAGCAGAAATAGCTGGCGATCGCGGACTGGAAAATATTGAAGAAGTTCTATCAGTTCGTCTCATTGGCATTGAGAACAATTTCTTTGCTTTGGGAGGAAATTCTTTAATTGCAACTCAGGTGATTTCGCGCTTAGAGAAAGATTTTGCGATCGAATTACCTTTGCAAGTTATTTTTGAATTTTCTACTATAGCCGAACTAGCTCAAAAGTTAGAACACAATCAGATCGATCGCGCCGCTACTAAAGATACGATTAAGCCTATTATCAGAGACGGCAATTTACCTCTGTCCTTCGCTCAACAACGGATGTGGTTGCTCGATCGACTAGAACCAGATAGCCCCTGGTACAATATAAGTAAGGCAGTTCGTCTTGAAGGTTTTCTGAAGATCGAGATTCTAGAGCAAAGTCTCAGAGAGATTGTCAAACGCCACGAAACTTTGCGTACTAATTTTAAAGAGATCGATGGTGAACCGATCCAAATTATATCCACAGAAATTAATTTACCTTTTGTTGTCACAGACTTATCGGCAATTACGTCTCAACTGCAATCAGCAAAACTTCAAAATGCGATCGATGCAGAAATTCAAAAACCTTTTGACTTGAGTAATGAATCGATTCTGCGAATTAACTTGTTAAAAATCTCCGATCGAGAACACATACTAATACTATGCATACATCACATTGCGGCTGACGGTTGGTCGATGGACATTATAGTTCGAGAACTGACCGTCCTTTATCAAGCTTTTCTAGACGAGCGACCTTCACCTTTACCAGCACTATCTATTCAATACGTTGATTTTGCCGATTGGCAAAGACAGCAATTACAAGGAGAGGTGCTAGAAGAACAGCTAGATTACTGGAATCGACAGTTAGAAGGTAGCCTTCCCGTCTTAGAATTGCCAACCGATCGCCCTCGACCTGCAATACAGCAAAGCGATCGAGGAGCAAGAGAAAATGTAGCTATACCGAAACAGTTATTAACGGAGTTAAAACAACTGAGTAGTAAGCAAGAATGTACTTTGTTTATGACTCTACTAGCAGCTTTTCAAGTATTACTCTATCGCTATTCTGGGCAAGAAGATATTTGTATCGGTTCGCCGATCGCCAATCGCAATCGTTTAGAAATTGAGCCTTTAATCGGTTTTTTTGTTAATACTTTAGTGTTGCACGGGAACTTAGCAGGAAATCCAACTTTTATAGACTTTTTAGCACGAGTCCGCCAGACATCTTTAGATGCTTATACTCATCAAGATTTGCCTTTTGAAAAACTAGTTGAAGAACTGCAACCAGAGCGAAATTTAAGCTATCATCCAATTTTCCAGGTGATGTTCATTCTGCAAAACACTCCTACATCGGCTTTAACATTGTCAGTTTTGAGTTTAACACCACTGGAAATTTATAACGGTACATCTAAATTCGATCTGAAATTAGAAGTTACTGAGATTGATGACGAAATTAAAGGTTGGTTTGAATACAACAGCGATCTGTTTAATGCTGACACGATCGCGCGGATGGCAGTACATTGGATTGTTTTACTGGAAGGAATTGTTACTCATCCAGAACAGAAACTTTCCGAACTACCTTTACTAACCGAAGCAGAAAGACATCAAATTCTAGTGGAATGGAATGATAACCAAGTAGATTACAATTCCGATCGCTGCATTCATCAATTGTTTGAAGAGAGAGTAGAACAAAATCCCGATGCTCTAGAGACAATTGTTTTCGAGCGCGATCGATATCATTCCCTCTTACTGGCGCAACTGTATTAATTCCCTAGAACAACTACAACCCGAAGCTAGAAACGCACTTCTAGACAACCAGCTTGGCTTAATCGTATCCGCCAGCGAGCCTTTAACCTCCGACTTACCCCGCATTTGGTCGAAAGAGTTCAAACATAAAGCTCGTTTAATCGATATGTTCGGTCAAACTGAAACCACAGGAATTGTCACAACTTATCCCATTCCCGAAGATGATAGCGATCGAGTCAAAATCGTACCGATCGGCAAACCACTTCCTAACGTCCAAACCTACATCTTAGATAAAAATTTACAACCAGTTCCCATCGGTATTCCTGGCACTTTATATATTGGCGGTGCCAACTTAGCCAGAGGTTATCTCAATCGTCCAGAACTCACTAAAGAGAAATTTATTCCCAACCCTTTCCTCAAACAAACTTTTTACTCCGAGGGCAACCACAAGGGATTGCCCTTACGTTCATACACCCCTAACCTGATTTACAACACAGGAGATCTAGCTCGCTATCTTCCCGACGGTAACATTGATTTTATTGGTCGGCTCGATAATCAAGTTAAAATTCGCGGCTTCCGTATCGAACTAGGAGAGATTGAAAGCATAATTTCCAAGCATCCCAACGTTCGAGAAACGGCGGTAGTGGCTCGCGAAGATGAATTAGGAGAAAAACGTCTAGTTGCTTATGTCGTCCCTGTTTCTGAAAAAGTATCTCCTACTCCTAGCGAACTGCGTCGTTTACTAAAAGCACAAGTACCCGATTACATGATTCCTTCAGCTTTTAGCATCTTGGAAAAATTACCGCGCACACCTAACGGTAAAATTAACCGTCTGGATTTACCTGCTGTCGATTTCAGCCGTGAAGAATTGGAGACAACCTATATTGCACCCAGAAATGAAGTAGAACAGAAATTAGCGAGAATTTGGGAAAAAGTTTTAAATGTTAAACCAATTGGAATTGAAGATAACTTCTTTACTTTAGGCGGTCATTCATTGCTGGCTGTCAAATTATTTACGGAAATTGAGAAAAAATTTAACAAGCAACTTCCTTTAGCAACACTCTTTCAAGCACCGACGATCGAAGAATTAGCAATTAGCCTCCAACAACAAGAAAAATCATCTCAATCTTGGTCTGCTCTAGTACCAATTAAACCACAAGGTTCTAAACCCCCCTTGTTTTTAATGCACGCAAGAGGGGCTAGCGTTTTAATCTATCGAGAATTAGCCAACTATTTAGATGACGAACAACCAGTGTATGGACTGCAACCATATGGATTAGAAGATGGACAAGAACCTTTAACTGTAGTTGAAGATATGGCAGCTAATTACGTTCGAGAAATCCAAACCGTTCAGCCAGAAGGCCCTTATTTGTTGGGGGGCTATTCTTTTGGTGGAGAATTGGCACTAGAAATTGCTCACCAACTGCGCGATCATCGAGATTCACGATATCTCAGGACATCACTTGAGCATTTTTGAACAACCACAAGTCAGCAACTTAGCCAAAATCTTACAATCTTGTCTCGATCGCACTCAAAATGCGCGCTCGGTTTAACGACGAAAGCACAGGCGATCGTAACACTTATTAACGTCAGTTCGGGTTAAGGCTTATTACCTATTACTTAGTTCACTCCGCATAATAAATCATACCAAAACCTCCCTTGTTCCCTAATCCCTAGCCCCTAATCCCTGCACCGCATTTCTAAATCCTTGACGATGTTCGGGGTTGCCAAATTGTTGCTGCAATGTTTCCCACTCTAGCCATTTCTGATATCTAGTTTTTTGGAATAATTCGGTGAGGGTGGGTAATTGGCGATCGAGATCTTTTTCTAATGTTTGTTGAAGAAATTCGGATAAAACATGGCAATCTTGAATTTGTCCTAAGATTTCTTGAATTACTTTAACTTGTCCGAGATAGTAAGCGTAATCATCTCCATAAAACTGAGTAAACAAAGCCATGTTGTAGCGTACTCGTTTTGCTTGTTTCCGCAGATCGTGTAAAACTAATCCTTCAGCTTCTAGCAATTGTTCTACTGTTTCAGGAGAAGGATTGGCGATCGCTTTAATTGCTCCTGCTTCCCATGTTGAACCAACTAACCAACCAGGATGCAGTAATAATTGAGCGATTTGAGGTAATAATAGATCTGGCAAAATCGTGGCGATCGCAATGGGAGCAAGTTCTTGATAAATTGGTTGTTCTAACCAATCTCCCAATTGTTGTTTGAATTGTTGATAATCTTCTGTTTCTAAAACTCCGCGTACTTTCTTTAATGCTGACTTGCGCTCTTTTTTCAGTTGCTTTAGCGCTCGATCGAGAATTTTTGCTTCAGATGAGGGAAGATAAGGTTCATATTGAGTTGCTAATGTCTCTTTGAGAACGTCTAGATCTCGTAATTTGCCTAAAACTCTAGCAATTTGACCTACTTTTTTTTCTGTTGCAGCTTCGGGAAGATCGATCGCCAGAGAAAAGGAACTCATCGCACTACGCAAGCGTCTCATTCCTACCCTCATTTGATGCAATTCTTCAGGATCTTTATCCTTAATTACTTCTGGTTCGTGTTTGAGGATTTTATGATAGTGCTTGGCGATCGCTATAATTGCCCAATCTCCAAAAGTTTTTGGCTTTTCTGGCTCAATCATTAATGAGTAAATTACTCGCTTGATATCAAAATATTATTTATGTCTGGATTAGATTCTCTTAGTTGCAACCAAAAGTTTCTAATCCTTTTATATGCATCCTGTTCAGAAATACAACAATCTGATTCTAGATCGCATAAATATTCGACTTGACGACCGAACCGATTTAGTTCGATCTGCATGGCTGGATGCTGAGATTTTAAATCTTGACGTTCCTTTTCCATGATAATCAATTCTGAACTCTTGTGTTTAAAAATACTTTATTGCTTGGAACTTGTATGTCCGCGATCGGACATAGAAAGTAATTTTTTTTAATTAAACAATCTTGAATATTCGTTTTTAACTAGTTGGTAGCATTCGCAAGCAGTTTTCTCTAATGCTGGACGATTCAAAATAGTAATTTGACCGCGACTGTAACGAACAAGTCCTGTTTGTTGGAGAATACTCGCAGCAGCATTAACTCCCGATCGCCTGACTCCTAGCATATTGGCAATCGATTCTTGAGTCACCATAAAATCCTGGCGATCGAGGCTGTCGCTAACAGAAAGCAACCAACGAGATAATCTTGCTTCGATAACGTGTTGGCGATTGCAAGCGGCTAATTGTCCAATCGCTGTCAGTCTAGCTTTAGTGTATAGCAAGAGTAATTTTTGCAATTCTTCTCCTCTGGCAAATTCTTGCTCGATCGCGTTGGCATGAATCTTGATAGCATTACCTGAAATTTGAGCGATCGCCAGATGTGAACTGACATTATCCCCTAGAATAATTGGTAAACCTAACATTCCTTCTTTGCCTACCAAACAAATCTCTGTACTCGAACCATCCTCCATTAACGATACTAAGGAAATGACAGCCTCAGTAGGAAAATAGACATATTCGATCGCTTCGTTTGCTTGATAGAGTATTTCTCCCTGAGATAATTTCACCTCTTCTAACTGAGAAGTTAGACGCTGATATGTCAATTCTGGTAAAGCTGCCAAGATCCGATTAACCGTCACAAATGCTTCAATCTAAATACGATAGGAGATCGTAGAAATGTCAGGTTAAATCTAGGGAATAATTGCGTTAAGAAATGGGTATTGTTGCTAATACTAATTTAAATAGTCTTCAAAACCGATATTTGATAGAGGTGAATGACCATATTTGGTAGAGGCGAATGGCCATTCGCCCCTACAGGAAATTAATATGTAGACGGATACGATCTTTAGAGATATTGTTCGACAGTTTTTGCTAATGTTGTTTTTGGAACTGCACCGACAACACGATCGATTGCCTGACCATCTCTAAAAATTGCTAGCGTTGGCAAACTGCGAATACCATACTGACTGGCAAGATGAGGATGATCGTCAACGTTTACTTTGACTACCTTTAACTTGTCTGTGTAGTCTTTGGCAATTTCATCGACGATCGGCGCAACTAAACGGCAAGGGCCACACCAAGCTGCCCAAAAGTCTACTAATACAGGTAAATCGCTTTTAATTACTTCCTGCTCAAAAGTATTAACATCAATTGTTGTCACCATAGCTGTTCTTAGATAATTCTATATTTCAATTTTATCGAAATATAAAACTAAATGACAACTGCTGTTTGAATCTCGATCCGAATGATTAGTGTAATTTAGAAATAAGAACATTATTTCAATTAAACTTGATGCAAGTTATTTCCAATGCTGACGCTATAAATATCTTGGCTGGTTTTCATGCCTTGTCTGAGCCTTTGCGACTATCTGTCGTCGAATTATTACTTTCTCAAGAATTATGTGTTTGCGATCTCTGCGATCGCCTGAACGTCAGTCAGTCAAAACTTTCCTTTCACCTCAAAAACCTCAAAGATGCAGGGTTGATTCGCTCTCGCCAAGAAGGACGCTGGATTTACTACAGTCTCAATATTTCCCAATTTGCCATTTTAGAACAGTATCTAGCAGACTTTCGACGTAACGCTATCATTTCTCCAAGTACTAATTGCTGCGATTAGTTTAAAAAGCGATCGCCTTGTTGTTCAATCATTTTTTTACTTGACATATCAATTTTTTTTGAAATAATAAAAGAGTACCCTAGCACCGCAAAGGGACGCTCTTTATGAAGACAAAAGCGCAAAAATTAAAGAACCAGATAGCTTACATAATTTTAGGTATAGCTGCGACAGCTACGCTAAGTATACCGATCGAAGCTGACTCACAGCAAAATTCATCAATTAAAATTGATGGTTCTAGTACGGTCTATCCAATTACTCAAGCAATAGCCCAAGAGTTCAAAACCAGCAACAAAGAAACCCTAGATCTTAGCGTCAACTTCTCTGGAACTAGCGGTGGCTTCAAAAGGTTTTGTACTGGAGAAACGGATATCAGCAACGCCTCGCGTCCAATTCTGACTAAAGAAATGGAAGCTTGCAAGCAAGCAGGAGTAGCTTACATAGAACTGCCGATCGCCTTTGACGCGCTTACTGTGGTGACAAATCCTAAAAATGATTGGCTCAAAAGTTTAACCACAGCAGATTTAAAAAAGATTTGGGAACCAGCAGCAGAAAAGAAAATAACTCGTTGGAATCAAATCAATCCAAATTTTCCTAACTCAGCGATCGCGCTATTCGGACCAGGTAAAGATTCAGGAACTTTCGACTATTTTACTGAAGCCATTGTCGGCAAAGTAGACTCCAGCCGCACTGACTATACTGCCAGTGAAGATGATAACGTTTTGGTAAAAGGAGTAAGCCAAAACCCCAATGCACTGGGTTATTTCGGTTTAGCTTATTACGAATCTCGCGCCAAAGATTTAAAAGCAGTAGCGATCGACAGTGGTAAAGGTGCAGTATTGCCTTCCCGTCAAACTGTAGAAGCAGGACAATATCAACCCCTTTCTCGTCCGCTATTTATTTATGTCAATTCTAGTGCCGCACAAAAAAAACCTGAATTAAGACAATTCGTTGAATATTATCTGGAAAAAGCGCCACAAACGGTTAGTTCTGTGGGTTACGTACCTTTACCTGAAGAAGGTTATTACCTTACCAAAATTCACTTTCAACGAGGTAAAGTTGGGACGGTTTTTGATGGCAAATCTGAGTTTAATCTGACTATTGGCGAACTGTTAAGGAAACAAGCAACATTCTAGACAAAATCTAATGATGAATAATCCTTCTCAAGTTGATAGCAAAGCCGTACAAGCTGGTAGCAAACTGAGCTTTTTTGAAAAATATCTGACTGTTTGGGTCTTTCTTTGTATTTTGGCAGGTATTTTCTTGGGTAGAGTGTTTCCAGGCGTTGCTGTCGCCTTGGATAACCTGAGTATCTATCAAGTATCGATTCCCATTGCCATCTGCCTTTTTTTCATTATGTATCCCATCATGGTCAAGATCGATTTTTCTCAGACGGTTAAAGCGGCGCAAACTCCCAAACCAGTTATTCTTACTCTAGTAGTAAACTGGCTGATTAAACCGTTCACGATGGTAGCGTTTGCTCAGTTTTTTTTAGGATGGCTATTCCGTCCTCTACTTAGCAGTACCGAGTTAATTCGAGGTAGTGAAGTTACTCTAGCTAATTCCTACATTGCAGGAGCAATTTTACTAGGTATTGCACCCTGTACGGCAATGGTATTGATGTGGGGTTATCTATCTTACAGCAATCAGGGACATACTTTAGTCATGGTAGCTGTCAATTCTCTGACGATGCTATTTTTATATGCACCTTTAGGGAGATGGTTGTTAGCGGCTAATAATTTAATCGTACCTTGGCAAACGATCGTGCTTTCGGTGTTGATTTATGTGGGATTGCCTTTAGCAGCAGGAATGTATACCCGTTACTGGATTTTTAAACACAAGGGAAGAAGATGGTTTGAGGAAAAGTTTCTCAAATACCTCAGTCCGATCGCCACTACTGCTTTATTAATTACTTTAGTTTTATTATTTGCCTTTAAGGGCGAATTAATCGTCGCAAATCCCTTGCATATCTTGCTCATTGCCGTACCTTTATTTCTGCAAACTAATTTTATTTTCGCTATTGGCTATGTAGCAGCTTTAAAAATGAATCTGACTTATGAAGATGCTGCACCTGCTGCTTTAATTGGCGCAAGCAATCATTTTGAAGTCGCGATCGCTACGGCAGTAATGTTGTTTGGTTTGAATTCTGGTGCAGCATTAGCAACAGTAGTAGGCGTACTCATCGAAGTACCAGTGATGCTGATGTTAGTGGAAATCTGTAAAAGAACGGCTTCTTGGTTTCCTAGAGAACCAGAAAAAGCTTCCCTGCGCGATCCTCGTTGTATTCATACTATTTAATTAATAATGAGAGAATTTAACCACAAACCGAGAATTTTATTGTTATACGGTTCTTTGCGAGAACGTTCTTACAGCCGTCTTTTGGCAGAAGAAGCAGCTAGAATTATCGAAGAACTTGGTGCAGAAGTTCGATTTTTCGATCCTCGCGAATTACCCATTCACGGTAGCGTTCCCGATAACCATCCCAAAGTGCAGGAATTACGCGAACTTAGTTTGTGGTCGGAAGGACAAGTTTGGTCGTCTCCAGAAATGCACGGAAATATTAGCGGGATTATGAAAAATCAAATTGATTGGATTCCTTTGAGTGTAGGTGCAGTTAGACCGACTCAGGGAAGAACGCTAGCAGTGATGCAGGTAAGTGGGGGTTCTCAGTCGTTTAATGCGGTCAATACTCTGAGAATTTTAGGACGTTGGATGCGAATGTTTACCATTCCCAATCAGTCTTCAGTCGCTAAAGCTTATCAAGAGTTTAAGGAAGATGGAACGATGAAAGAATCTAGCTATCGCGATCGCGTTGTCGATGTTATGGAAGAGTTGTATAAATTTACTTTACTGTTGCGTGACAAGACTGATTATTTGACCGATCGCTACAGCGAACGCAAAGCTAAATCGCCCGAAGAATCGATCGCCTTAATAAAAAGTTCGATCGAACTTTATTCTGGAATAAAAGTTTAATGCTGACCTTAAAAAAGCTCAAACAATCGAATCGAGAGAAGACCAAATTGAACCACAGCAGATCTTTATGGAAATCATTTACTTGTTGCTGGCGAGAATCGATCGCTGAGTGTGTCGGTACATTTATTTTGGTGTTTGCTGGTACTGGTGCAGTGATGGTAAACGCAATTTCTCAGGGAAGCATAACTCATTTGGGTATTAGTTTTGTCTTTGGCGCGGTGGTGGCGGCTTTAATTTACGCTACGGGACATATCAGCCAAGCACATTTAAATCCTGCGGTTACACTAGCTTTTTGGACGAGTGGTTTTTTTCCTAAACATAAAGTTTTGCCTTATATTCTCGCTCAATGTACGGGCGCGATCGCTGCTTCAGCTACTTTATTAATAGCTTTAGGACGATTAGCAGATCTGGGTGCTACTAAACCTTTAAATGGTAATTGGATGCAGTCTTTTATTTTAGAGATAATTCTGACTTTTATTTTGATGTTCGTTATTTTTGGTTCTGGACTAGATCGCCGCGCCCATATTGGTTTTGCAGGAGTCGCGATCGGTTTGACGGTAGGTTTAGAAGCTGCCTTTATGGGACCGATTACAGGTGCGAGTATGAATCCAGCGCGATCGCTAGCACCTGCTTTAGTTGGTGGTATTTGGCAACATCAATGGGTTTATTTGATTGCACCAATTATCGGCGCGCAATTAGCAGTATTAATTTACGGAACGCTTTCCAACGGTTTTAAAGATATGCAGTGAAAGGGAACAGGGAACAGGGAATAAGGAATAGGGAATAAGGAATAGATTTTCGAGCGAAACTAGATAAGGAGTAAAATTATGACTATTTTAAAAACTCATGTCTCTCTTAACGTTACGGACATAAAAAAATCTGTTGATTTTTACCAAGCTATGTTTGGCATTTCTCCAGTCAAATATAAAAGCGATTATGCCAAATTTGATGTAGCCAATCCACCTCTCAATTTAACTCTGCAATTAAACCCCAATTTGACAACTGGTGGAACTTTATCTCATTTAGGCATACAAGTAGAAACTACAGATGAAGTAAAAGCTGCGATCGAGCGTTTTCGAGAAGCAGGATTAGATGTATTTGAAGAAGTAAACACTAACTGCTGCTATGCTTTGCAAGATAAAGTTTGGCTCAAAGATCCAGATAATAATAGTTGGGAAGTATTTGTGGTAAAAGTTGCAGATACCGCACCAGAAGAAGAGATGACAAATACGATTGCTTCCAAAAAAGTATCTCCTTGTTGTGCCAAATAGCTAAAAGCCATAAATTTTGCTATATGAGTGAAAATATCCAGTTAAGATCGGCAACTAAGAAAGATTTAGCTTTAGTTTCCACTCTACTTCAAGAAAATCAACTTCCCGATCGCGATATTTATGAAAATTCAGTTCATTTATTCATCGCTTCGATCGCATCGAAAGATATCGGCATCGGTGGATTAGAACTATACGACAATATTTGTTTGCTGCGTTCTTTAGTCGTTCGAAATGCCTTTCGAGGAAAGGGATACGGAAAGGAATTAACTTGTCAACTACTCGATCGCGCCAGAGATAAAGGAATCAAAGAAGTTTATTTACTGACAACTACAGCAGCCGAGTTTTTTAGCAAAATTGGATTTGAAAGAGTCGATGTCTACGACACGACTACGTCTACGCGATCGAGTTCCTCTAGCAATTCAAAATACCAGTCAGTTTACTAGCCTATGTCCTGCATCAGCAATTTGTTTGCGAAAAGTTATCTCTAAATAACAAATTAGGAAAAATTTAAACGAATGGAACAACAAATACAACCACTCAAAGAGAACTTATGGTGGGTAATTCCAAACAAATTGGCAGGTGTACGTAAACCAACTGCTGAAGAGTTGAACGAGTTACAGGCTGCGGGTATTGGCGCGATCGTCTCTGTAATGGACGATCCATCTAATTTAGATTTGTATCAGCGATCGAACATTCCCTATCTCTGGCTACCAGTCAAAGGAGGTACTCCACCAAGCCGAGAACAGATTCAGCAATTGCAGACTTTTGTTGAGAGTCAAAATCTTCTAAGTCATGCTGTTGCAGTTCATTGTACCAGTGGAAGACGGAGAACGGGGACAATATTGGCTTCTTATCTAATTAGTATCGGTTTCTCTTATCGAGAAGCAATGCAGACGATTCAGAATGCTAATCCTGATGTTGACTTGCGAGAAGCCCAAACTACTTTTTTACGAGAGTTAGCAGAAACTAAGTTTTTATATGATTAGCAAAGAAAATGCTCAATATTATTTATGGGGAAAAAATTATGAGGGATGGCATTTATTTCAAAAAGAAAAATTAAGTATTGTTCACGAACGAATTCCTGCCAAAACGTCTACTAACGAACAAGGCGATCCAAATTTAGAGAGATTTTTATTTGTTTTATTTGGTAAAGCGATCGTAGAAATTTCAGGAAAAGAAGAAATTCTTGAAATGTATGAAGGTTTGGAAATTCCAGCAACCATTCCTTATTGCCTAGTAAATAAATCAGAATACGATCTTGAGTATTTGTTAATTTCCCAATCTGTATAAGAATAGTCATCAATAAAATTACCTAAAACCATGAAAAAAGTAATGTTTGTCTGTAAGAAAAATTCCTGTCGATCGCAAATGGCAGAAGGTTTCGCCAGAACTTTAGGCGCAGGTAAAATTAATGTTACCAGTTCGGGATTAGAAGCCAGTCGAGTTCATCCTACGGCGCTCGAAGTTATGTCAGAAATTGGCATCGATATCACTAATCAAACCTCCAATTCACTCAGCGATTTTCAAGCAGAAGATTATGATGCTGTTATTTCCCTTTGTGGTTGCGGTGTTAATTTACCAGAAAAATGGGTACTAAGAGAAGTATTTGAAGATTGGCAACTAGACGATCCAGATGGACAACCACTAGATACTTTTCGTCGAGTTCGAGATGAAATCAAGGAAAGAGTAGATAAATTAGTGCGATCGCTTGAACACTAGTGTCACGCCTTAAATATAAATTTGGATCGATCTGAAGATATTCTTGACGATCGCGCGATCGAAGAAATTATATCAAATCCGTCTAATTAGTAGTAATAAACTTCTATTCTTTATCCCTTCTATTTTTCCTTCTGCCTTCTGCCCTCTGCCTTCTGCCTTCCCCTACCGATAACATGACTATTCAACAGGATACGATATTATGAACTTGCTGTATTCTCAAGGTTTAGGAAAATAAGAAGATTTGGTTTGAGTTGCGATCTTGCATTTCTTGCAACAATCGACGGAGAATTAATTCTCCGTCTAATACATTAAGTCCATAAAAATGGACTAAAATTCCAGTCTAGTCGTCTTGAGACGACTTTAGCTATGAGGCAGCGATTTCAATCGCTGACTGGCTTTGATGTGATCGCATGTCTTCAAGAAACTTTGAGGCGATCGACCTAATTGATTTCACTAAAATTAAAATATTGTTCGGCTTTCACGCTCTACGGCAGAAATGTCTAAAATGAAAATGGCGATCGCATTAGTAAAAATCAAAACAATATTTTAAAACTTTGATAAATAGATACTTTTGAGAGTAGAAGCTATATGAATAAAATAACTATTGAGGTTGATTCAGATATACAAGAAGCTTTTGAACAAGCAAGTGAAGCAGAAAAACAAGAAATAAAATCTTTAATTTCTATGTTTTTCCGTCAATCTTTGGCTAGTAAAAATTTAGTTGGAGTTATGGAAGAGATTGGCACAAGAGCCGAGGCTAGAGGTTTAACACCAGAAATATTAGCAGATATTCTAGCTGATGAATAAAAGCAGAATAGTTATTGATACTAATGTTTTTATTAGTGCTTTGCTAATTAAAAAATCTGTGCCTTTTCAAGTTGTCAGCACTGCCTTTGAGCAAGGAATTATTTTATATTCCAATCCTACTTTTAATGAATTAAAACAAGTTGTTTTTCGTCGCAAATTCGATCGATATCTTACGTCAGAAGAGAGAAATATTTTTTTATTCAAGTTTGCCAATGAGTCGGAATCTGTTGAGATTAAAGAAGAGATAAAAGCTTGTAGAGATGCAAAAGATGATAAATTTTTAGAGTTGGCAGTAAATGGTAATGCCGACCTTATTATTACAGGTGATATTGATTTATTAGTTTTAAATCCTTTTCGAGAAATTGAAATTATTACGCCAGAGGTTTTCATCGCTCGTTTTAAGGATATTAATTAACAGAAACTTTGATGCGATCGCGAAATGTTATGCCATTGTCAACCCTTCGCATTTTATTTGCATTCTTGGCACGACGAAAATACATTATAAATAAAGCCGTGCAGAAAACAGCCAATGACAACAACGACAAGCACTTGGAATCAGATTATCTCCGAACTAGAT
>CAZJTL010000062.1:0-23671 GCA_964548905.1 uncultured bacterium
ATAAAGGCGAACCAGCATCGAGCCAAAATTGCCAGCGATGACAACTGCGTAAGGAACGGTATTGAAAAATATTTGCTAGTGTAACTGTGCCTTGTTTATTTGCCAGAGAACGAATCGGCAGAGGATTAGCTGTAATAGTTCCGCGACGCAAAAGTTGGATAAATTGAGCGACGATCTCTGTTTGAGTGAGAGAAATCTTGTCAGACAATCGCACGCGGCGATCGACTTCCCAATAGTGTTGGGCAGTTTCCATTAGTTCTCGCAGCGCTGAAAGTCGATCGAATGATAGATGATTGCCCCGATCGATTAGTTGTTTGATGGCGCGATCGAGCAAGAAAACTGGATTGGGAAATCTTTCTTCTTTGAGCCAATGTTTGGCTTTCTCCAGCCAAGCAATTATTTCTTGATAGGCATTGGTAGCTCGATATCCCAAACGATCCCAACGAGCAAAAGATGTGACTGGTAACAGATGAGGATTTTCTAAATCAACTTGATAGCAATAATCCGCTAATAAACCAGCACGCACTGGATCGATATCTGGTACCAGTTTATTGTCCCTGGGTTTACAACTCAGTACCACCAACATTTCTGCTACAGCATCTCGATCGACTAAACGACCCAAACCATTATAAATTAAAGCTAATAGCGTCAGTAAGGCACGAATTAGAGGAGAACTAATTAGAGGTCGTTGTTCGTTGAGTGGCGCAACAGGTATGTGATTATTAGAGAGGATATTGATTAAAGTGTAGCGAGCAATTTCATCTAAACCTGGGGCAATAATCGCAATTTCTTCTGGTTTAACTTCTTGGCGGTTAATCGCATCGATCGCCATTTCTGCTGCCGTTCGTAACATTTCTGCACGAGAGATAGTTTGAATTGATTGCACTGCATTGGGCAAAGTTGCCATAAACATCGGATCGCTAACCAACTGAGTTACCATCTCTGACAATTCTAAGGTTAGGCTCGTGTTTCTGGGAGAAGTTAGTCTTTCTACTCGACAGCGATCGGCTAAACCGATTAAATAATTGGGGTCGGCATTTAAACCCACTCTCACCATACCATCTGGATTGTAGGTAAATACTCCCAAAACATGGCGATCTAGAAGGAAGGAAAATAAATTTCTGGCGATCGCGGGATAATCATCAACATCGTCAGCAAAAATAGCCTGAGTGCGACGCAGCAAATGTTTTTGATAGGTGGGATCGGGTAGTAAATAGCGCCAATAAAGTTCGTAAATCAAGCCATAGGTGAGTAAACCTCTCTCTAAACACCAGTTGCGCCACTCTAGCAATAGTTCTCCCATTCGCTTCCAGGTTTTTAGATCCTCTTTACTAGAGAAAGAATTGAGCAGTTGGGAACTTTCATAATCGTTAGGAGGCAATCCTTGTTCGAGAATGGCAGGTATATCCTCAGCCTCAAGACAACTTGCTCCAGCTAATTGCAATAAGTCTAAACTACGACGAATCAGACGATATTCGCTATCGGCTTGCGGTAGATTTTCCTCTTCTAAATAGGGTTTAAACAAACGAGTTGCTAACTCTTGTTCGGTTTCTGGACGCAAACGTAGGGGAAATTGTGCTTTAAGATTGAGGCGATCGAACAATAGGGGCCAAAATAAGATTACCTCGTCGGCAATAAAACCTAAAGTTGTCTTGCAAATAACTGGATATTTGCCATCAATTGCAGCCGACAGGCGATCGCTTAAGTTTCTTTTAGAATCGTCGTTAGCGGCAAAAATTAAGACTCCCGTACCTAATTGGCGATCACTATTTTTGGGTGATTTTCCTGTTCTCTTAGCACCAATTTTGGTTTCAGTCCAACTCCTAAATTCTTCTACTAGACGATTGGTTTTTCCAGTCAGAGTTACGCCAGTAATCCAAAGATTGGTCCTTAATGTCGTCTGCTTAGCCATCTTCAAAGTCCCTCTTCCTTTATTTGAGCGCTTGAGAGATCTAGCTGTTTGTGCTGCTTAATTGGATCGAGTCGAGCTGAGAAAGCGATCGATAGATTGCCAATAAAGTTTATGATTAAGCATCATAGGATCGGCATGTCCACCTTCAGGAATTAGAGCTATTTGCTTGCGTCCATTTGCTATTGCATAAAGTTGTTTGCTCATTCTAAAAGGAATAACTGGATCTGTAGCAAGTAGGGATTAGGGGCTAGGGGTGTAAGGGTGTAGGGGAGACAAGGGGACAAGGAGACTGGGAGCAGGGGAAGTAGCAAGTAGCGAGTAGCAAGTAGCAATTAAAAACCTTTAGACTTTAGACTTTAGACTTTAGACTTTAAAAACTTCTGCCTACTTCCTACTCCCTACTCCCTACTGGGCAACCACAAGGGATTGCCCCTACTCCCTACTTATTAGGTTGGGGAGTCATACGTAAATAGGGTTTGATTTCTTGATACCCTTTGGGAAATTTCTCTTTTAATACCTCTGGATCTTTAAGAGAAGGAACGATGACACAATCCTGTCCATCTTTCCAGTCTGCTGGAGTTGCGACTTGATAATTGTCAGTTAATTGCAGAGAATCAATTACTCGCAAAATTTCATCAAAGTTTCTGCCAGTGCTTGCTGGATAAGTCAGTTGTAATCTTAGCTTTTTATTGGGATCGATAATAAAAACAGTGCGGATAGTCAAATTATCCAGAGAATTGGGATGGATCATGTCATATAGTCCAGACACTTTGCGATCGCCATCAGCCAAGATGGGGTAGTTAACGCTAGTGCTTTGAGTTTCGTTAATATCTCCGATCCAGCCTTGGTGAGACTCGACATCATCAACACTTAGCGCTATAACTTTTACATTACGTTTGTCGAATTCTGGCTTTAGTTTGGCAACTGTTCCCAATTCAGTTGTACAAACTGGGGTATAGTCTGCTGGGTGGGAGAATAAAACTACCCAGCTATCTCCTGCCCACTGATGAAAAGAAATATCTCCCATACTAGAAGCCTGAGTGAAGTCAGGTACGGTGTCACCCAATCTAAGAGACATAATTTAAATTTCCTGTTGAACTCATAACGGAGCAATTTTTCATCATGACATAAAAAGCTCTGCTTATGCTTCGATTTTAGTTCTGCTTAACAAAATGTTTTTTCTGCATCTTAATCCGCTCGACTGTGGAAAAGTGTTACTACTACTGAGATAAGATTAGATGATATAAACAAAAATTGATAATTATTGAAAAACCTGACTCTAGTTTGGAGGAAAAAAGTAAATGAAGAAACTGGTAGGTGTTGTGGCAGCTTTGTTTTTAGTGTTTAGTGCTTGGGTAGGTGCAGGAATTCCTCAAGCACAAGCCCTCGATTTAAGCCACTTCTCTGTCTCATCCATGTCAATTTTAGCGGCTGTCGAGCGCCGTAATGCTGCTGACGACAAGCTAGGCGAATTTAAAGACAAAGTAGATCTTAATAACAGTGACGTACGCGATTTTCGCAAATATCGAGGTTTTTACCCCGATCTAGCTTCTAAAATTGTCCGTAATGCTCCCTATGAAAGAGTAGAAGATGTTCTAGATATTCCTGGTTTGAGTGAAACTCAAAGAGATCGTCTACAAGCTAATTTTGACAGCTTTACTGTCACTCCTCCTTCTGATGTATTTAATGAAGGAGACGATCGCTATAATCCTGGTGTTTATTAACGATCTTCGATCGAGGGAACTCTTAACAGGAAACACCCGAATAGGGAAAAATTGGGTTTGTCGGTTAGGAACAAAGTGAGTTTTGCCTGTTCGTGAGGACAAGACGGGCGAATAAACTTCGCCCGCTTCGTTTTTCCGTTCATCGAAGAAAGATGCTAATTCTGAGTGCGACTCATAATTGTCACGTTTTTTTGTAGCCCCACACCCTTCTTTTATCGGGTAATGGTGAAATTTTTTGATTGGGACTGCCTTCTGCCTTCTGCCTGGGAGCCTTACCTCACCGACAAATTACATATTGACCAGCTTATTAATCGGTTGAAAACCTATCCCTAAAGCAGGAGAATTTGGTTTGAGTCGAAAATCTCCTCGCTGGGGTTCGATGAACAGAGGATCGGCAATTTGGGAATTGAGATCCATTCCTTGCTGTTGCCATTGCTGCCAAGATAGCCGATCGAAATCAATTTGAGCATCACCAACGCGCCAATAAAGATTGCGATCGAATATATAGCGAAAATCTTCCCATTTGCCTGCAAGTAATTTTCCTTCACGCCAGTAAATAATGTTATTTTCTAAAGTGAAACTACTAAATTCTGGACCATCCGTCCCTGAACGTTGAATTTGAGCTAGTCTACCAAAAGCAAAAATGTTATTGCGGATGATGTTGTTTCGACCATAGTGTAGATGGAACCCTCCATCTCTAGTGTTGTAGACAAGATTCTTCTCAACTGTTATTTGAGAACTTCCTTCATCAAGATAAATTCCCCATCCTCCATAATTGTAGGCATCAATGTCATGAATCAGGTTAGAACGAATCGTTGTCTGGGGTTGAACTCCTAGAGTATAAATTCCTCCTTTGTCGTTGAGTAGAGGGCCATCCCCATTAGAGAGCTTGCCAATATGATGAATATGGTTAAATTCGATCAGATTGCCAGCCGCAGCATTGTCATTGTAGCCCCAACTCCAACCAACAGAGATAGCAGTATAATAAAAGTCGTGAATGTGGTTGCCAGTAACTAAATTATTGTAAGCATCACCAATCCAAATAGCAACAGCACTAGGGAACATTTTGCCCCCGTGGTGAATATGACAACCATCGATTCTATTCCAGCCATCATTGTTGATTTTGACTCCACCTGCACCCAAGTCATACAAATGACATCGTAGAATTTGATTGTTGGTACTAGTATCGGCGAAGTCAATGCCGTAGTTACCAATGTGAGCGATCGTACATTGTTTCCAAATACATTGATGCGTTGCGATCGCTTTAATTGCCCCAGGAACCTTATAAGCAGCTTGAGCAAAACCTCGGGAATTTTCGGAAATACCCTCAGTTGCTTGATAGTCTGAGTCAAAGTACCATTCAGTATGAGCAAAGGTCAAATTCTCAAAGGAGAGATTTTCGACAAACTTTTTTTGCTGCCAATCTCCTTTTAGGTCAACTATGGTAGATAGTACAGGGGCAATTACGTGAGTGCGATCGCGCTTTTCTCCAGGTAGAGGTAAATAATAAAGCTGACCAAATTGACTGTCTAAATACCATTCGCCTGGATCGGTGAGAAAGGCTAAAACATTTTCTAGATAATAAACTCCTGCGGCTGAAGATGAAGAATCCCCAGGATCGATACGATAAGTACTATGATTGCGAAAAGAAATGATGTTAATCTTTTCATCGATCGCCTCAATCGGTAGACGAGATTCTACCCACCGAGTCAAGACGATCGCTTCACCTCGATCTGTATTGTCCCATGCTTTAAGATCGCCAGGGCGAAAGTGAAAGCTATTTTGTCCTTGTCGCCATTCTGCTGGAGAATCTGTTGTTCGATCTACTTTTAAATATCCTTGTTTGGGATAGCGACAACGCTGTCGGCGATCGCCATTAACCCAAAGTTGATGAAAAACCCATTTTCCCGTTTTTACTTCAGGAATATTAGTTGTCCACACAGTTTTTCCCTTGAGTTTGGCAATTTTCCAACCTTGAATAATTTTACCGCCGCTAATAACTGGTTTTTCTTGTCGATAAGCTTGATAGCTGACTGGAAAATCTTTCGTACCAGAATCATCTGGAGTAAATTGAAGAGGTTGTTTGAGAAAATAGCTACCACCTCGGATCCAAACAGCAACGGGTTGTTTGAGAGAACCACCTTGTTTTTGCTTTAATTGTCTAATTGCTTGTTGCGCTTTGGCGATCGTAGCAAAAGGACCATTTTTCCCTTGTCGAGTGGGTTTTATCCCAGTCCAAGAATCATTACCATTAGGCGCTACATAAAAAACAATCTGTTTGGATTTTAAGTTGTTTTGAGCATTAACAAGACTAGAAGCAATAAATGTGGGAGAAACGCTAGCCAGCCAGCTCAATCCTAGCCAAGTTAAAAATTTACGGCGGTTCATCGATTAATACTAGAATTCTTCACTAAAAATTGTGGTCAATACTTCTTACAGATGTTTGACCAATGAAGTGTAAAGTAGCATTGCTGATAGTTGTTAGAAGAAAGTCATCTACGTTTTTTGAGCAATACGCACCCTACAGGAAATCGCGATCGAGCAAAACTAAGTACCGTAATTGGTTAATTTTGGTGATTGACGATCGATAAATACTAAAAAGTCGAGATTTTGATTGAATAGCTGTTGTTAACATCTATACAATTCCCTCATCTTCTTTCGGCTGCCAATCTTAATTATAAGATTTCATGGTAAAAACTGTCTTAGTTGTTGGTGAAGTCTTCTCGAAGAGTAACTAAGTACCTATGCAGAATTAATTACACGCTTTATATTTCTATTGCCTCTTGCCTCTTGCCTCTTGCCTACCTCCACCAATAAATTTAATTTTCCCCACCTACTTATTATTTTTGCAAAACTCTTTGATTGGTTTTACAAATAGCTGCGATCGCTAATTGATTGGAAATTTAGTCTCTTTGGATAATCCTAAACCTCTATAATCTAGAATAAGCAAAATAAAAATCTACTTATATCGATCTAGGTGCAGGCTTTTGGGTAAGTCTTGGACTTCTAAAACAAACAACTAATCACAAGCACCTGCTGATTCTTTGATGAGGGAAAAACTGTTTATTTATGTCAAGAATTGAAACCAGAACAGAACCCATGGTAATCAACATGGGTCCCCACCATCCCTCAATGCATGGCGTTCTCCGCTTGATCGTCACTCTTGATGGTGAAGATGTCATTGATTGCGAACCTGTTATCGGTTATCTTCATCGAGGCATGGAAAAAATTGCTGAGAATCGTACCAATGTCATGTACGTCCCTTATGTAAGCCGTTGGGACTACGCGGCGGGAATGTTTAATGAGGCAATTACCGTCAACGCACCAGAAAAATTAGCAAATATTGAGGTTCCCAAACGCGCTCAATATATTCGCGTTATCATGCTGGAGTTAAACCGCATTGCTAACCATTTACTATGGTTGGGACCGTTTATGGCAGATGTTGGCGCACAGACTCCCTTTTTCTACATCTTCCGCGAACGGGAAATGATTTATGACCTTTGGGAAGCTGCGACAGGCTACCGCTTGGTCAACAATAACTATTTTCGCATCGGTGGTGTAGCAGTAGATTTACCTTATGGTTGGCTAGATAAGTGTGAAGACTTCTGCAACTACTTCGATCCCAAAGTAGACGAATACGAAAAATTAATTACCATGAATCCTATCTTCCGCCGTCGTGTCGAAGGAGTAGGTACGATCGGTCGTGACGAGGCAATTAACTGGGGTCTTTCTGGCCCTATGTTACGTGCTTCTGGGGTGAAATGGGATTTACGCAAAGTTGACCATTACGAATGTTACGACGATTTCGACTGGGATGTACAATGGGAAACTGCTGGTGATTGCTATGCTCGTTACCTAGTTCGCATTCGTGAGATGCGCGAATCGGTCAAAATTATCCGTCAAGCGATTAAAGGCTTGCCTGGAGGACCTTACGAAAATCTAGAAGCCAAGCGCATAGCAGAAGGAAAAAAATCTCAGTGGAATGACTTTGAGTATCAATACATAGCCAAGAAAGTAGCACCCACGTTTAAAATTCCTGCTGGCGAACATTATGTTCGTCTAGAAAGTGGTAAAGGTGAATTGGGGATATTTATTATTGGTAACGATAATGTCTTCCCCTGGCGCTGGAAAATTCGCGCTGCTGATTTCAATAATTTACAAGTATTGCCCCATCTCCTCAAAGGTGTAAAAGTTGCCGATATTATGGCAATTTTGGGCAGTATTGATATCATTATGGGTTCAGTCGATCGATAGATAAGGGAACAGGGAACAGGGAACAGGGAGAGAAGGCAGGAGGCAGGAGGCAGGAGGCAGGAGGTAAGTAGGAAGCAAAAAAACTCATTACTCATTACTCATTACTCATTACTTCCCTACACCCTACACCCCACACCCTACACCCTTTCTAACCCCTAATCCCTAATCCCTAGTTAAACATGGCAACTGAAATAGAACGAAAATTTTTGGTTAAGGGAGATAGTTGGAAAGATCTCGGACAGGGAGTTTTATATCGTCAAGGTTATTTGCCAACTGAGGCTGGAGTAACAGTTAGAGTTAGGTTAGTTGGCGATCGCGGGTTTTTGACGATTAAAGGTGTTAGCACTGGATATTCGCGATCGGAATATGAATATCCTATTCCTGTAGAAGAAGCTCAAGAAATACTGGATAATTTATGCGATCGCCCTCTGATTGAAAAAATTCGCTACAAAATTTTACAGGGAGATCTCATTTGGGAAGTAGATGAGTTTTTAGGCGAAAATCAAGGTCTAGTTATCGCCGAAGTCGAACTGCAAGCAGAAGACCAAATTATTGACTTACCAGATTGGATCGATCGCGAAGTATCCGATCCCAAATATTTTAATGCCAATCTAGTCAAACATCCTTATACTCAATGGGGGATAAGCAATACTGACTAGGTTATCGTGCTAGAACAAATTCACCAAGCGATCGAGTCTCAAGATTTTTCGAGAGCGAGTTTATTACTAGAGCAATTACAACAACAACAACCAGATCATCCCTGGTTAAATTTTTATTCTGCTCGTTTGCACGAACTGAAAGGGACGTTGGTTGAAGCCGAACAATTATATAAAAAAATTTTACAAACTACTGAGCATGGCAAAATAATTGCTCAAGCACGTCAGGGATTGCAACGTCTTCAAGAGCTAGAGATAATTACCAGACAAACTGCGATCGCCAATGCCAAAGCCAAATCTGGTGGCGAAGAATTCGGTATTCTCATCTTAGAAGCGATCGAGCCAGAAAATAGAGCAACTGCGGCTAAAGCATTCGCTCAAATAATGCAAATAGACCCTTATAGCGCTCGTCTACAACTACCAGCTCGTTCTTGGCGCTTGTATCGCAGTGGAGCGATCGGCGAATTAGAATTTTATGTGACTTCCCTGAGAGCTGCTAACATATCTTGTTTTTGCACCTCGTTACTAGAACTGAGTCAGATTGCAGTCCAACAAATTGACTATTTTCAAGCGATCGAACCACAAATAAGTCTAAAGAGCGAGGGAAGCGAGCCAACCGAAATGTTAACCTTTACTTGGCAAGAAGTAACTCAAAAAGTAGCAGGTTTAATTCCTTTATTTGAAGAGGTCGTCGATACGAATCGAAAAGGTCAAACCTATCGCAAAACTCAAATTTTAGATTATGTTAAAATTCTCGATCTACACTTACCAAAACAAAAAACGATCTTGCGTCTTTGCGATCGAATATATCAATTTAATCGAGGAGTTAATTTATCTACTAGCATAGAATTGATGTCAGCTACAGAACAAACAACTGCTAGCAAAAATTGGCATCATCTTCAGCAAGCGATCGAGCAATATTTGCCTAAGTGTAAGATCTGGTCAGAGTTTACTGTCTTTGCAGAATCAGCAATTAATTTTCCAGAAATCCTGAATCAGATTGAGCCACAATTCAAATTGTTGCGTCGCCAGGAAAGTCTTTGGGATAATGCTTTTGAACTTTACAGTCGCTTAATTTTTGTGAAAGATGAATATTAAGAGAAAATTTTTTTAAAGCTTGGGAACTAAACCTAAAATAAATATGTCTCAGCCTTCTGATAAAGCCTAATCTTCAGCATTATAAACTGAAGCGATCGCTCCCATATATCTACAGTCTTTCTGATACATTCAGAGTCAAAATAAATTCTATGAAATTATCATTACCATTAGCAATAACTACCCTAGCTACTATTGTTTTATCCAGTCTTATTTCACCTAGTACTTCTCAAGCAGGCACTTACGAAGAAAAGGAAGTCGATCAAAATCAATATGTTGCTGTTGCTGCTCCTTATGGCAACAATAAATACAACATTTTGGTCATCGAACAAGTTCCTGGAAAAAAACAATGTTGGAGTGAAAGCGGTTCAAATCCCGTTGTCATCGACCCATTACTTTTGTCTTTTGACTTTACAGGACATTGCAAGCGTAGCACCGATAGTAATGGCTATTCCATCCGCGTTGACGGTCAAGATCATGGTTTGGATTATCTTCTCAGCTTAGCTGAACGCAACGGTGAGCTACAGTTGATTGGCACCAATCGCACTAACCCCAGTCAACCACCAGTAGTTGTCGGTCGCACGCTCGGTTTAAGTAATGGCGGCTTCATGAAGATCTTACTCAATCCTGGTTGGCAGTTTACCAAACGCACCTATCAAGGTAAAGAGTTAGGTCACGTTTACTTTAGCGGTAATGCGTCCGCGATCGCTGCTTCTAATAATGCACCTAACAACGCTCCCGTCGGTTCCAGTGTTCCTGGTCAGGTTAATCCAGATAATTCGAGTAATCCTGTTGGTTCTAGTGTTCCTAATCAGGTTAACCCAGTCAATCCCAGTAATCCCAATCCTAATCCAAGCGGTATCACTGGTGTAACTAATCCTGGTGCTATTCCCGATCGTAATCCTAATCTTAGCTCTACTGATGATTCATCATCTGGTTTTCGGGATATTGCTACCGATACTTACAAATCGGAAATTGAACAAGCAGTAGCCATGGGATTTATTGCTGGATTCAAAGAAGATAACACCTTTCGCCCTCAGCAATCTCTGACTAGAGAACAACTAGTATCTATGATTATTGGGGCTTTAGATGCTGTTCCCGATCTCAAGCAAAAGATGGCTATTCCCTCTCAAATTGCAGCTACTCCCTATCCCGACGTACAAGTTTCACGTTGGAGTGCTGCCAAAATTGAATGGGCAAAACAAAACCAAATTGTTAAAGGTTATCCAGATGGCTCTTTTAAACCCGACAAACCTGTAACCAGAGCCGAATTAATCGCCGTTCTTCGTCGTGCTGCTGAATTTGCTAAGGTTCAACGCGGACAGTCTCCAGAACTAACCGCCGCACAATCACCCATGACTTTCTTAGATACCAATGGACATTGGGGCGAACCTTTAATTAGTCAGATGTCTTCTTACTGTCGAGTAGCATCACCTTTAAATGAAACTGGTAATTCTTTTTATCCTAATCGTTCCTCTGGTCGCGATTACGCCGCCGCCGCTACTTTGAGAATGAGTAATTGTTTGAAAACGGAAACTAAATAAGGCAGAAGGCAGAAGGTTTTAAAGTCAAAAGTCAAAAGTCAAAAGTTTTTAGGCTCTAGGCTCTAGATTTCTCCTTGTCTCCCCCTCTCCCTTGCTCCCCTGCTCCCCTGCTCTCTAATACAAAAAGGTCTGAAGGAATAACCCTCAGACCTCTTTTTTACGATTTATTACTCGATCGGGTGCTTACATTAGACCCAATTGAGAGAGAATGCCTTTGCCAGTTAAAAGTTCGGTAGCAACGGCAATTACAAAACCTAGCATTGCTAGACGACCGTTCCAGTTTTCGGCGAAGTTGGTGAAACCGAATTTAGCTTCTTGCTTTTCCATGAGTCCAAAACCTTTTACTAATTGCAGTAGATTGATTGAGTCAAGTATCTGTAATCAAATGTAACGAAAAAAAATTTTTATTGCAACATTTCTTAAAAATATTTTTCTGATCGATCTTGTAATAAAAATAAAATACAGGTATCTTACATATAAGAAGCTAGTATTTGCAGATTCTCCATCTATTAGTAAGAATAATTAATAACTCTTAAAAAAAACAACTACTATATTTTTTCCGATCGACCTTGATTCAATCAGAAACCCTAGATTTATTAGAATGGCATCGTCTTTGTCAGCATTTATCTACCTTTGCTGCCACAAAATTAGGTGCGATCGCCTCTCGTCATCTTCAATTGCCTAAAACTCAAGCTCAGAGCCTGGAATTACTAGCACAAACCAAAGAGATATATGCTCTCGAACAAAAATTTGATTCTGGCTGGAAGTTTGAAGGAATTAGAGATATTGGCGAATACCTCGATCGCGCCAACATAGGAGGGATGCTAGAAGCCAAGGAATTGTTAGAGATTGCCACAACTCTAGCTGGTGTGCGACGCTTGCGCCGAGTCATTGAAGGGGAAGAAGAATTAGAATTATCTACTCTCCAAGCATTAGTAGAAGAACTGAGAACTTATCCAGAAATCGAACAGGAGATTCATTACTGTATTGACGATCGCGGCGATATTACCGAAAGAGCATCTCCTAAACTTGCAGAAATTCGCGCTCAAATTAAAAAATTGCGCGATCGCATCTATCAAATTTTGCAGGGAATTATGCAAAGAAATTCAGGTGCGTTGCAAGAGATGGTAATTACCCAAAGGGGCGATCGCTTTGTACTACCCGTCAAAGCACCACAGAAAGATTCTATTCCTGGTATCGTTCACGATCTTTCTGGTACTGGTGCAACTCTTTACATCGAACCCAAAGCTATTGTCGAATTAGGCAATCAATTAAGACAAGCTGTTCGTCAAGAAAGAAGAGAAGAAGAAGCTATTTTAAACGCTTTAACCGCCAAAATTGCCACAGCTTTGGATTTAGCCACAGCTAAAGCGCGTTATAGTTTGTGGTTAGAAGCTAATCCGCCTAGATTTGTCGATTTCGACGCTGGAGAAACAGTTACTTTGCGGAGGCTGCGCCATCCTTTGTTAGTTTGGCAAAAACAACACGAACAAGGTGCTGATGTCGTACCTATCGACGTGCAACTCAAACAACCGATTAAAGTAGTGGCAATTACTGGTCCCAACACAGGCGGAAAAACAGTTACACTCAAGACGATCGGTTTAGCCGCATTGATGGCAAAAGCAGGGTTATTTATTCCTGCTAGAGAACCAGTAGAAATTCCTTGGTTCGAGCAAATTTTAGCCGATATTGGTGATGAACAATCTATCGAGCAGAGTTTATCCACTTTTTCAGGTCATATTCGTCGGATTGGGCGGATTATTGAGGCTTTAGGCAGGGAGCAGGGAGCAGGGAGCAGGGAGCAGGGAGCAGGGAGCAGGGAGCAGGGAGCAGAGGAGCAGAGATGCAGTGAAGCAGAGATGCTGAGGAGCGGAGATGCTCGTAAAGCTCAGTCTTTAGTCCTTCTTGATGAAGTGGGTGCGGGAACCGATCCTGCTGAGGGAAGTGCTTTGGCGATCGCGCTGCTTAAGTATTTAGCTGCTAATGCTCAAATAACGATTGCTACTACTCACTACGGCGAACTTAAGGCGCTTAAATATCAAGATGAGCGTTTTGAAAATGCTTCTGTCGAATTCGACGACAGTACGATGAAACCAACTTATCGTTTATTGTGGGGTATACCAGGACGTTCTAATGCTTTGACGATCGCCCGCAGGTTGGGTTTAAAAGCAGAAATTGTAGACGATGCTCAAAATCGTGTCGGTGAAGAATACACTGAAGATATTAACCAAGTTATTGCAGCACTGGAAGCAGAAAGAAGAGAACAAGAAACAAAAGCTAACCAAGCGCAAAAATTACTAGAACAAACCGAACGTTTCTATAATGAAGTTTCCCAAAAAGCTTCATCTTTGCAAGAAAGAGAAAAAGATTTAAAACTCTATCAAGAAAGAGTAGTTCAACAGGCGATCTTTGAAGCTAAAGCAGAAATAGCTCAAGTAATTCGTCAATTGCAACAGGGAGAAACAACTGCTCAAAAAGCGCACAAAGCAACTGAAGCCCTAAATCGAATCGCGCAAACCCAAATTCAACAGGAAAAACCGAAACAACCAAAACCAGGCTATCAACCAAAAGTAGGCGAAAAAGTTAGAATTCCCAGTCTCGGACAAACAGCAGAAGTATTGAATGTAGACGATCCAGAAGGAGAATTATTTGTTCGCTTTGGTTTGATGAAGATGAAAATCTCTTTGGCAGAAATTGAATCTTTAGATGGCAAAAAAGCGGAAATACCTGTAAAACAAAAAACTACACCTGCTGCAACTACTCAACCATCGAAACCTCAATCCCCTGTCTTGGTGCGTACTTCTCAAAATACAGTCGATTTGCGCGGAAGTAGAGTAGCTAATGCAGAAGTAGATCTAGAACGAGCGATCGCCCAAGCAACTGCTTCAGGAGTATTGTGGATTATTCATGGCAAGGGAACGGGAAAATTGCGCGAAGGTGTTCACGAATTCTTAAACAATCATCCTCAAGTCGAGCGTTTTGAACTAGCACCACAAAATGAAGGTGGTTCGGGTGTGACGATTGCTTACTTACTTTAGCGATCGCGGGACAAGACGCAACGATCGGAGTGTTTTATAAAGCAACAAAAATGTTATTTGAGGAATTGTCTAGAGAATTGATAAAATAAATATCTCACAATAAGTAATAATGCTCAACGCCAAATCGGATGGTGATGCATTTGTTTAGAGCGATACATGTCTTGGCAAATCTGTCAAGATTCTCATGAACAGCACAGAATTCCTGTTCCTATAATCGTTTGAGAATCTTAATAGATAATTAACAAAATAGTGGTTTAGTAAGTAAGTATTTTGCACTATATAGTTACTATGTTTTGTGCAAAATTAAATTCAATCAATTCTGACTAAATAGATATTTACGAAATATGATGTCAACAAAAAATACTTCATTAACTGTTGTGGCAATGCTACTCGCTTTGGGCGTTGCGCCTAAACCGCTAGTTAATAAAATGTTTTTGAGTCCAGCAATTGCTCAGTCTTCTTCAACTAGTAATAAATTTGAGTTACCTACATCTGTTCCCGAGGGGACAAAAGTACAGATTGATGGTTCTCAAAGTATGACAGCGATCGATACAATTCTCAAGCAAAATTTTGAGAAACAATTTCCTAATACAGAAGTCAAAGTCCAATATAGGGGAACTGATGCGGCGCTTAAATCTCTTCAAGAAGGGACAATAGATGTAGCAGCGATCGGTCGTCCTCTCAGCGCACAGGAAAAAGCGCAAGGACTAAGAGAAGTTCCACTTAAACGTCATAAAATTGCCATTCTTGTTGGTGCTGAAAATCCTTTTCAAGGTAGCATTACCATCGCGCAATTTGCCAAAATTATTAGAGGAGAAATCACTGATTGGTCTGAATTAGGTGGCGCACCAGGACAGATCAAAGTAATCGATCAACCCGAAAGCGCCGAAACTCGTAAAGCTTTTCAAAATTATCCTGTTTTCCGAAAAACACCCTTTCAAACTGGTGCTAATGCAGTTCGTCTTTCAGAAGACAGCGTTGAAGAAGCGATCGCCAAATTAGGTAAGGACGGAATTACTTACGGTCTAGCCAATCGGCTGACGGAATTTCCAGGGGCTAGGGTTTTGGCTATGCATAAAACCACCCCAGACGATCCGAGATATCCATTTTCTCAGCCTCTCTATTACGTCTATAACAGTAACAAGCTTAGTCCTTCTGCCCAAGCCTTTTTAGGTTTCGCAACGGCTCCAGATAATCAGCAAACGCTCAACGATAAATTAATGGCTGGTATCACTGGCATAGCTGGCGTAGTTGGCAATGTTCTTGGTAACACTAGTACAACTACTCCAGAAGGAAAAGCGACCACAGCTCAAACGCCAGGTGCAGGCACAACTACATCAGGTAGCAGCACCACCACTCCAGAAGGAAAAGCAACCACAGCTCAAACGCCAGGTAGCAGTAGCACCACTCCAGAAGGAAAAGCGACCACAGCTCAAGCGCCAGGTAGCAGCACCACCACTCCAGAAGGAACAGCTCAAACGCCAGGTGCAGGAACAACTACACCTGGTAGCAGCACCACCACTCCAGAAGGAAAAGCGACCACAGCTCAAACGCCAGGCGCAGACACAAATGCATCTGGAGATAGAGATGCAAAAACCAAAGATAATTCTCAAGAGACGGCATTTTTACCCGACGCAGGTACAAAAGAAACATCTCCCGCAGGCGGAATGCCGCCATGGTTATGGTGGCTCTTACCTTTGGCTGCGATCGGTGGTATGGGGGCATGGTTACTAAAGAGTCGTTCTAATTCGCGATCGTCAACAGCAGTAGATGTTGATAGCGAACCTAGAGGTGGAGTAATTCCCGAATCCACTGCTACGTCAACACCACCAACAACTTCAGTTGCTCCTACTAGTTTTGACACTGATACGGCTACTAGAACTAATGTTGATACATCCGATATAGCAATGCCATCTGCACCATCGGATACAGGAGCAGATGTAGATGTTACTAGTCCAGCTACAGAAACAGCAGCAGCAGGATCGGGTTTAGGGGCTGCTGGAGTCGCTGGATTAGCTAGAATGGCAGCAAGCTCCAAGAATAAGAGTCGGACAATTTTAGTTCCTCGTAATGATAAGAGTTCTTATGCTTACTGGGAAATAGATCCTCAAGAGCGAGAAGAATTAAAGCGTCAAGGTGGGCAAAAGTTGGCATTGCGCTTATACGATGCTACCAATGTTGACGATTCAGAGAGTCAGCAGCCTGAGCTATTGCAACAGTACGACTGCGAAGAATCAGCTCAAGATCGGGAAATCTTAATTCCTGCTAGCGATCGCGATTATGAGATTGAACTAGGATATGTAACCGAGGACGATCGTTGGCTCAGTTTATCTAAATCTGCGCCTATTAGAGTAATGCCATCTTCCGTTCCCGATGATGGCTCGATGAGAGAGAATGGGACAGAACAAGCTGGCAAAATTGGGGGAGCTGCGGTAGCAGGAGCAGCAGGAATTGCAGGAGCAGCCGCCGCCGCTCAATCTTTTGTTTCGGAAACTCCTACTAAACTGCAAGAAGATAGTAATACTCAACTGCAAACAGAGGCATTTACCTCTGAAGTTCCTACCAAGCTGCAAAATAGTGATACTAACCTGCAACCAGAAGCTCGTGTTGTGATTACACCTCGTGATTCTCAACATGTCTATGCTTATTGGGAACTGCCCGAACAACTAAAACACTCTTCTAAGCTTGAAGGCGGAGAGCAGTTAGCTTTGAGACTGTATGATGTTACAGGTATCGATTTAGACCAACAATCAGCACATAGTATGGAAGAGTATCCCTGTGACGAATCGACACAGGATGTCCATCTCAGTGTTCCTCAGAGCGATCGCGATTATTTAGTGGAATTGGGATATATTACTGTCGATCGAGATTGGTTAAGCTTAGCGCGATCGACTCATGTGCATGTTCCTGCTCAGGATACTGCTAATGGTAATGCAGCCATAGAAACTAGCGATCGACAAGCTCAAATATCCACAGCAACTCCTAACGAAGCTAACCCAACTGCATCTAGTGAAACAGGATCGGCAGACAAAATCGGTGGTGCTGCCATAGCTGGAATGGCAGGTATAGCAGGTGCAGCCGCCGCCGCTCAACCCTTTGTTTCTGAAACTCCTACTCAGCTACAAAGTAGCGATACCAATCCACAATTAGAAGGTCGTGTTGTTCTGGCACCTCTCGATTCTCAGCATGTTTATGCTTATTGGGAGGTTAGTCAAGAGCAGAAAGATGCAGCCAAAAATCAAGGTGGCAAACAATTAACCATCAGGCTATACGATGTCACTAATATCGATTTGAACGTACAACCAGCCCACAGTATGCAGGAATATACTTGCTCCGAGCTGAGCCAAGATTTACATTTGAGTGTACCTCAAAGCGATCGCGATTATTTGGTCGATCTGGGATACACTACAGAAACTGGAGATTGGTTGAGAATAGCCAGATCGACTCACGTTCACGTTCCTGCTGCTGGCTCGAATCAAGTAGAAGCGACGGCAGAATCCTCCTCGTCTTTTGTTTCCAGTAGTCCTACCAACTTGCAAACCTCAAATACTAAGCTACAAGACGATCCAACTAATTGGCATAGCCGTATTATTCTTGTACCTGGCAGTTCTCAAAACGCTTATGCTTTCTGGGAAATCAATGAGAAAGAGCAAGAAGAATTAAAACGTCAAGGCGGGCAAACATTGGCACTGAGATTGTACGATGTTACCAATATCAATTCAGACTCACAAGATGCCTTAATTGTCGAACAATATCAATGTGATGAAACTTCACAAGACCAACACTTAAACATTTCCGTCAGCGATCGCGATTATCAAGTAGCGATTGGCTACTTGACTCAATACCAACGTTGGTTGAGCTTGGCAAAATCTAGCATTGTCAGGATTTCATCTTAATTAGGGATTAGGGATTAGGGATTAGGGGCTAGGGCATTGCTAATAGCAAATGTCTCCCCTGCCCCCCTGCTCCTCTGCTCCCCTGCCCCTCTGCTCCCTGCTCCCTGCTCTCCTATTTAGCTGGATTTAAGAAGCGATCGGCGAATTTAAATACCTCACCCAAATCGGCACTGTTACCGCCACTATTATCTAGAAAAGCCTCCAGTACTGGATTTTTTGCTTCTGGAGTATCAGCTTTACCAGCTCCCATTTGCAGTAGATTCAACACAGTTGGTAGCAGAGTAGGCAACATACCTTGAACTACATCAGCATTTAAACCAGTTTTTTGCACTAATCCTTGAATCATTTGTTCCTGAATTTGAGAAGGAATTAAAGCTTGAATAGCTGACAAACTTGGATTATTGCCAGTTAACTGTCCGATCGCACCTGCTATTGGATTTCCTCCACCAGCACCACCAGTTAAACTTCCAAGTAAACCAGAAATTTGCTGAGCGCCTCCTGTACCACCCTGTTGTTGCAATGCAGACTGGAGATAGCCTCCTGCTGTTGACAAGAGCGATTGAGTCATGGCGGGATCGATACCATTACTTTTTGCCAATTGTTGAATTGTATTAGTAGCCTGACTGAGTTGGTCAATACTAGCTTTTTGCTCTGGATTATTAATTGCGCTTAAAATTTCAAAAAAAATGCTCATAATTTCCCCTGTTTTAAGTAATTAAGCTTAATTTTTGCTGATTGGCTTACTATGGTCTTTTTAACGAGATCAATATAGTACGCTTTTGAGCGAAACGTAAAGATTTAAAAATGGATTTAAGATTTGTCTTGAAGACTTGTGCTAGTTACTCGCATAAGCAATCGTACTGAGCAAAGCATTCTCAGCTTGGCGTGAATCTAAACGAGTATGCTGTACTACAATCGGCACGTTCGATTCAATTATGCTAGCAAAGTCTGTATCGTGGGGAATTGGTTCGGGATCTTTGAGGTTGTTAAAACGTATATGCCTGGTGCGTCGTGCGGGAACGGTAATATTATATGACCCAACAGGTTCGGGATCGCTATAAAAAATAGTTATTTCAACCTGCGCGTCTTCGTTTCCCGTATTGAGGATACAGACAGTTTCATGACTGGTAAACTGAGGTTCGGGACCGTTGCTATAAGCGGGAATGTACCCTTCTGCGATCGCCCAGCGTGTCTGTCCAATTGACTTACTCATTTAGTGAATTTTTCAATAAATAGGATGTTGAGTTAACCATTGCTCATGTTACCTAAAAAGCGATCGCCACACTAATAATAATTAGAACTATTAACAACAATAGTCCTTGGTTTCTCCTGCACCAAGTAGTTAAAGAACTAATGCTCAACCCAGGTCGATCGCGGAACGATTTAGTTTCTTCTACAAGGGGTTTAGATTTATCGTGGAAAAGAGTACAAGTCTTGGCGTAAGGACGTTGGGGATAATTACAAGAATCATCCTCATGGTAGATACAGCGATCGCAAAGAAAATCTTGACCGATCGACTGATATAAGGGAATACCAGGATGACCGTAAGCTTTCAACGGTGTACGACAGTAAGGACATTGGAGAGCCTGAGTATCGATAGGTTGATGACAACGAGGACAACTAGTCATTAGCCAATTCTGAGCCGATTACTTGTAAGAATTAGGAAACTTCCTTATTTGATATTCTAAGCTTTCTGTCATCTTATAAGTATCTTTACCCATCTGCCTAGAGAACTCTTGTTCGGTTGCATCCAAGTCTGCTTGAGGAATCGCTTTCCATTGTTCGCGACTCTGCCAACGAACCACCATAATCAATTCGTTTGGTTGAGTGGGATTGAGCCAAACTTCTTTACCAAGAAAGCCAGGATAGCTAGCTAGTTTAGTTGTCCAGATTTGGGCATCTTTTTCGATAAACTTCTCTCTCAACTCAGGAGAAACGATAAATTTTAGCCATTCGATCGCCATCTTAGTTACCCGATCTTAATCTAACTTGGAATTCCCTATGCTTGGGTATCAATATACCCAGCAATCAGAGTATAAAATAAAGGTATCTATTTGATAAAGATCATGTGATACGATCGCAACTGTTTTGTCGATCGCTCATTATTAAGGAAAATAAAATGGACAATAATGATTGGATTAGGCAGTTACTGATGGTGGGTGTAGGAACAACTTCTTTAGTAGCTGAGAAACTCAAGGAAGTGAGCGATGAATTAGTTAAAGATGGCAAAATTAATCCCGATCAGGCTAAGGGATTAGTTGAAGAACTAATGACGAAAATCAATACCGAACAAGGAAATTTTCAAAGTCAATTAGAAAAACAAATACGTAATATTATGCAAGACTTGGGTGTACCTCGACAGTCAGAAGTTGATGAATTAAGAGGTCGGATCGATCGATTAGAGCGTCAAGTCAGAGATTTAGAAAATAAACTTTGGCGTTAAAGTTTTGAGTTAAAAGCTAAAGTAACTATTGCAGAAAACTCTGCTCAACCTTTCTTAAAGAACGTTAATAGTTAACTAAAGAAACTTTTTTCTTTGTAGATTCTCAACTGTTGGAATTATACTAGCTAAAAGAATTACTTGATTATTTTTTTGGGAAGAGCCGATCGGTGATAGCTAAAGAGGCAGAATCTTTGAAAGATGAAAATTCAGTGATAACTTTGACTTTATTACACCCCATTCAATCAATTCCAGTACAGAGCTGGTCGTTTAAAAGTGAGCCAGCAATCAGGATTGGAAGATCTAACAACAACGAAGTTGTTTTATATAGCGCTGTTGTTTCTCGCCATCATGTAGAGATTCGACGAGAAGAGTCTCAATGGCAAGTAATCAACTTAGGTGCAAATGGAACATATATCAATGGAGAGCGCGTTAACAAAGCCTTAGCTGTAGATGGAATGATTATACGCCTAGCTAGTTCTGGTCCAAAAATTCTGATTAATCTCAACTCAGAGACATCTAGAATGCCAGATGAAACAGAAATAGAACAAAATTTGGCATCTGCTAAAAGAATGAATCGGATTAAAGATACGAAGAGAACTTTAATTAGTGGAGAGTAGTTTGAGCGATCGCATCTTTGCTACTTCCAAATCATGGTTGATGCTCTTCAATATTTTCAATAACCGTCCCACTAAAAAAGCGATCGGATTCTCCTACTATCTGTTCAATTACATCGGGAGAGAACGATCGCTTCTCCTCATTCACACTCAACCACAAAAGATACTCAATATTACCAGCCGGACCTCGAACGGGAGAAAAAGTTAGACCTTGGTATTGCCAGCCTAATTTTCGTGAAGTTTCCAGTACTCGAAGAATTGCTTGCGCTCGATCGCCCGAATTGCGAATCACACCTTTTTTACCTACTTTCTCTCTACCAACTTCAAATTGTGGTTTAACTAGTAAAATAACCTCTTTTGGTGCTGCGAGAAGATTCCACAAAGGTTCTAAAACCTTGTTTAAAGAGATAAAAGATAAATCCATCACTCCCAAATCGGCGGCTGGTTCTTCCCCGTACAAATCGGCATAATTTAAATAACGAAAATTAGTCCTTTCTTTGAGAATGACGCGATCGTCTTGACGCAAACTCCAAGCAACTTGACCGTAACCAACATCAATCCCATAAACTTTTTTTGCCCCTGCTTGCAGCAAGCAATCAGTAAAACCCCCTGTGGAAATACCACCATCGAGGCAAATACGTCCTTCCACAGAAATGGAAAAAACTTGCAATGCTTTAGCCAATTTTTCTCCACCACGAGAAACATAGGCTGGTTTTTGTTTGATTTCAATCTGGGAGTCAAGATTTACTTCAGTACCAGGTTTATCAATAACTTGTCGATCGACCTTGATTTCTCCCGCTCTAATTAGTCGCTGCGCCTGTTGGCGAGAAGAACAAAAATTGCGTTCTACTAATAAAAGATCGAGTCGCTGTTTTGCCAAAATTGCTCTCAAAAAAAGCTATAACTGTATTTGTCTTTAGATTAGCATTTAGCTATCAGCTATCAGCTATCAGCTATCAGCTATCAGCTATCAGCAGAAGTCAGAAGGCAGAAGTTTTTTTGCTACTTGCTACTTTCCCTACACCCTAATCCCTAACCCCTAATCCCTTATGCCAGCAGAATTAATTACTCTTATCGCGGCAATAGTTGTAGCTTGGCTAGTGTTTACCTGGTTGATTAAAGTAGTTAAGGCAAGTATCAAAACAGCTTTAATTATAGTGATCGTTGTTTTGAGTTTACAATTTGCTTTTGGTATTCATAGTGAAGAGATTTGGCAACAACTGAAGCGGTTTCCAGAAATTATCTTGTCTCTGTTTGAGAATTGACACTTTTCTCCACTAAATTACTTCATGAATTAAGTGTATATAATTTAAACTTTTAACTTTTTGAGATTGAGTTTTAATATTTAAATTAAAAAATTTTCTCAACAAAAATTTACAAACCTAGGACGACCAAAAATCGTTGCCAAAATTTCTCTCTTCTTGACGAAAACATAAGGGTTTGATTAGAATACTTTCAGAAGTTTGCAGGACTCTTGTGTCCATTTTCAGGAAAAGTCTCTACAAGCCTTATTTTTCGTTCACATAGCAAACTAAGCAGAAGCATTAAATTGTAAACGCTTGTAAAAATTACTTGACAAGAAACGATTTCGATATGTGTTTCTATCGACAGTAAGCTTTGCAAAAACGCTTATTGCGATCGCTACAATTTTGTAAAAAAATACGCTACTAGGCTTAAATTGCATTGGTTTTGGCTCGCGATTGGGTTATTTTTGACTTTTCAGACATCCTCGTCCTAAATTAACGAAGCGCATCATAGGGCATTTTTGCCAAAAAGATTTTTAATGGTTTCTAAGCGTTGGCGGTTTACGCCTAAATCCGATTCTCCTAATCGAGAAGCCGAACGGAGATGAATTAATTTAGCATTTTCATCTACAAACAATTCCAGATCATCCACAAAACCCATCCAACGACTAGTAAATTCTGCTCTGAGATAGTTATTGTTCTCTTGAATAATTTTGCTTCTTTCTTGAGTTGCGATCGCACTCTTCAGGCGATCGATCGCGTCTGTTGCGCTTCCTTGATAGGCGATCGGCTCGATGTAATGGTCAGGATCTTTGCTTTGAGAACTGATACAGTTAGGAGTATTAGGGCAAGCTGCTAGTTGTCCTGAAGTTATGCCTAAATTATCTGGTTGAGTTCCTGCAAAAATTGTCGGACTGTTCGGAAAAGCAATTCTGGCACCAATCCAAATAACTGCCACCAAAACAAACAAAATTAAAACAATAGCGCTGAAATTAATTGATTTTGACTTTTCTTTTGCAACTGACACGATGGAAATTTCCCGCTCTACTTCAATTAACTTAACATTTGATCGCAGGGAGCAGGGATTAGGGAGCAGGGATTAGGGATTAGGGATTAGGGTAAAGTCTAAAGTTTTTTACTTCCTACTTACCTCCTGCCCCTCTGCCCCTCTGCCTCTCTGCCTTCTGCCTTCTGCCTTTTAATTTTTACTCACACTCAATTGCTCGATCAAAGTCAAAACATCACTACGGC
>CAZJTL010000063.1:0-23354 GCA_964548905.1 uncultured bacterium
ATAAGAATTTTTCTTATTCTAATTCAATTTACGGAAAGTGACAGAAGAGGGATAAGTAGGTAAACACAATTAATTACACACCACTCTGACGTGGAATCGTTGAAAAATATGGTGTATGGACAATCGGTATGTGTAAATAATTTTGTGTTGGCACTTACCTGATAACTAAAAAAAATCGTACCTTTGGATAATAATTGAAGGTGCGATTTTTTTAAGTGAATTTTTTAATTATTAAATTGTTGGAAAGAAAATAATTTGATTTAAATGGATTCAGATAAGTAGAGTTACCTAAAAAGTTTGAGGTAATCCTTATGGGAAGTATTAGCTTTTTTTAGACTGGAAAACTTGACTTGATTCTAAGGTTTTAGATTCTAAGTTTTTAACAGAGGAAATATTTAAAGCAAGTGAATTTTCTAAAAGTACGATTTCTTCAAGGTTTTCCCAAGCGTGACTAAATGGTGGTAACGCTAAGGCGCAAGCTTTCCATTGACCTTCAACTGATACTCCTAACTGCTGGCAAGCACCACCCCTTCTACCTTCAGGCTGGTAATAACGGCAGTAACGACAAGCAGAAGTCAAACATTGATTGTTGTTCATTGGACTCCTATTACTTAAGGACAGTCTCGGTTTAATTATGCTCTCTTTAATATTTTGTCTTGTTGCTGTAATGATATTTTTAGGTCTGAACCTTCCATCCTGTGTGGCTTTTAGTGATCCCCAGACAGGTATTTATTTTTATGTTTTTTTTATTATTGATTAATAAATGGATACAGATAGTACAAAATACGGAGTTTTTCTTACTCCTAGTAGTTTTGAGTAAGCAAAGCTTTTTCAGGATAAAAAGGTGGGGATCGCGGAAAAACAATTGAGTTAACAAAAGAGAAACGTATATTGAAGCTACATTTTTTCTTTAGTTTTAAATATTTTCTTTATAATCAGAGTTAGATTTGTGCGACCAATTTTGAGCAGCGCACAAGTAGCATAGACCCCAGCGATCGAGTTCTCCCGAAGGAGTATGACAACTACATCGGGGACATAAGGGTAAATTTTGCGATCGCACTTTATTTATTTCAGCCCATTGTTTAAAGGCAGTATTAAGATTGTTTTCTAAGTTAGTTTTTTTAAAATTAATTGTTTCTCGATCTACTTCAATTGAGTTGGGATCTTGTTCTCGATCTGTAGTTTGGATTGGTGATTGAGTGTTTTTATTAAATTTATTATTTTGATACCATTGAGCTGGTGAAAAACGGAGATCGCTCAAGCGATCGCCAAGTTGAGAATTGAGTTTTTTTAATAATGTATATCGCTGCATAAACAAAGTTTGCGCCCAAACAGAGTTTGATGTAGCGATCCAGAGAACATCTCTAGCTATATAAAGCAAACGAGTATTACTTAATACTTTCTCATCTGCTGTTTTTTGCCAGCAGTCAATTACAATACAAAAGCGCCGATAATCTTCCCAACCTGGTTGTGCGATCAGGGTTTGTAATAGTTTTTCGATTTGTTGCATTGGTATATCATCAAACAAATTTTCAACTCATATCGATCGGATCGACATCGATCGCCATACTTACCGATCGCGGACAGAATTCTTTAAGCGTCTGTAGACTAGTTACATTTTCTCTTGCTGCTGAAGCAAACTTTAATAAAATTTGCCAACGATAGCGATTTTTAACCCGCATAATATTAGCAGGAGCGGGGCCTAAAATTTCGCATCCAGAACCTAAAATACGCGAACATTCATCTGCTATTAACTCTGCTGTTTGTTGAACTTCTGCTTCCTCCAATCCACTCAATTTAATTAAAATCAAACGTCCGTAGGGAGGATAATTTAATTCTTCTCTTTGTTGTAATTCAGTTTCACTAAAACTAACATAATCGTGATTTTGTACTGCTTGAATAACTGGATGTTCGGTGGAGTAGGTTTGAATAATTACTCGTCCTGGTTCGTCACCACGTCCAGCCCTACCAGCTACTTGTGTTAGAGTTTGAAAAGCCCTTTCTGCGGCACGATAATCGGATAAATGTAATAAACTATCCGCAGCTATTGCCCCTACTAAAGTTACTTGAGCGAGATCGATTCCTTTAGTCAGCATTTGAGTACCGACTAACAGATCCGCTTCTCCCCTAGCAAAACGCTCTAGTAAAGCACGATGAGAACCTTTTGTACTAGTAGTATCGCTATCGTAGCGAATGCAGCGCAACTGCGGAAATAATTTGCTCAGTTCTAAAGTAACTCTCTGAGTACCGCTACCAAAAAACTTTAGATAGGGAGAATTGCATTGAGGACATTGAGGGGGTTGCAACTCGCTATAGTTACAGTAATGACAGCGCAATAATTCCGTTGCACCTTCATGAGCATAGTGATAGGAAAGAGAAACATCACAGTGAGGGCATTCCAACACATAACCGCAACTGCGACAAGAAACAAAAGTACTGTGTCCCCTTCTCGAAACAAAGAGAATCCCCTGCTGTCCTCGATTTTTCATCTCGGCGATCGCGCCTTGCAAAGACTGACTGAAGATCGATCGATTTCCCTGCTGTAACTCCTGTCGCATATCGACTATTTCTACCGCAGGAAAGGGGCGAGATTGAATTCTTTCTGGTAAAGATAAGTAATAATTACTTATTGTTACTTGATTTCCGCTCCTCTGCTCCTCCGCTCCTCCGCTTCTCCGCCTCTCTGCTTCTCCACTTCTCTGCTCTTTATAACGCACCCACGACTCCAAGGCAGGAGTCGCCGAACCCAAAACCAAGGGACAATTTTCTAATTCAGCACGCCATTGAGCGACAGTACGGGCGTGATAGGTAGGTACTGGTTGAGTTTGTTTGAAGCTAGAATCGTGTTCTTCGTCGAGGACGATTAAACCTAGTTTGGGAAGTGGTGCAAAGATTGCCGATCGCGTACCAATTACTATTTGAGGTTCACCTGTAAGCATTTGTCTCCAGGTGTCGTAGCGTTCGCCGTCGGAGAGGGCGCTATGATATACACAAATTTTATCACCAAAACGGGTGCGAAAGCGATCGGTGAGTTGGGGTGTTAAACCAATTTCGGGAACGAGTACTAATGCAGATTTTCCTTGTTCTAGAATGGGCGCGATCGCTTGTAAGTAAACTTCAGTTTTGCCCGAACCAGTGACACCGTGCAGTAATACTTGAGCGTATGTTTTTAAACTAGTAATTATTTCTAATGCTTCAGTTTGAGATGGATTTAGTTGTTTGGGGTTGTCTGCGATCGGTTGTCTTTCTGCTAGTAAGCGCAGTCTTTCTCTTGATTCGATAACTACACAACCTTTAGTTTGCAAGCTATTAACCACAGAAGAACTGACTTGAGCAATTTGTAACAATTGACTCAACCATAATTCGCCTCCGTGTTGGCGCAATATTTCTAGTGCTTCTTTTTGTTTTTGGGTTAAATCGATCGGCAGATTGTCAACAATTAAAGTAACAGCTTTTTGCAGTTTTGGTGATGCGCTTCTGGGTGGTTCGAGATAACTTTCTACCCAATTTCTTTTTAATAATTCTCCGATCCCTCGATTCGCACCTCTAATTTGACGTTGTAGATATTGAGTGCTGTAATCTCCGTCTTTTTGTGTTTTTAATAGCTGGAGAATTTGTCTGGCAATCGGAGAACAAAATGTTTCTGCACCGTGGGGAATCTCATCTAATTTGAGACGAATACGACGCTGCGATCGCCCTAAAATTCCTGGCGGTAATGCCACTTTAATAACGGTGATTAATTCCGTACAGTAATAGTTTGCTACTCTCTCAAGTAACTGCCAATAACTACTAGAAAAAAATCCAGTAGAAATTACTTCTTCAATATCTTTGATGCGATCGATCGCTAAATCTTGAGGAGGTGTTTCTAGTTGACGAATTGCTATCCCACCTAAAATCTGCGCCCCAAAGGGTACGCTGACAATATCTCCTGGTTGTACGGATAAATCTGAAGTAAGTCTGTAGGTATATAGTCCTTGTACCCCAGGACAATCCACTAGCACTTCTAGCCATTTCTCTCTAGTTATCTCAAATTGATAGGTCGATTTAGGTTCAGCTACAACTAGACCGAGATATTGTTCAGACATAGGTTTTGTTGTTGGTTGTTTGCTATTTGTTATTTGTTATTTGTTCATGGTTTATTGAAGCGTGGAAGAGTGGCTAATTGCTAATTGCTAATTGTTACTTAATACTTTCTTAATCCCTACCTCCTAACCAAATAATTATGACTTACGACTTATGACTTACGACTTACGACTTATGACTTACGACTTATGACTTACTTTGACCCCTACTCTCCGATATTTATTAAGAAAAATTACAAAATACCCTTACTTGCATAAATCAGCCACTAACCACCTAAGTGATAAATAGGAGGGGAATAAAAATACAAATAAGTCATAAAACCAACAAAATTTTCCAAACAATTGAGTTTAATTATGGTTATGTAATCTTGTTTATAGCCAGGAAGTTTATACTCATGTAACTTAGTAAATAGCTTAACAAAAGTGATTTTATCTCAGATTGGCTAAAACTTTAGGCTCTTAAACTTTAATCATAGTTTTAACCGTGAATTGTTAAGAATATGTTTGCTTTTGAATGGAGATAGACCTTATCTATAACAATAAACACTGAATAGATCGATTAAAAAATAATTGATTGAAACGATCGAAAACAAAAAAACATTAAACATTAATAGTTGAACTACTATAAAACAACTTTTAAGCCTTGCAAACAAAAATTCAGATATAAACCTATGAACATATCTAAATTGGCGGAAAACGACAACCTCACAGACCAAGTTAATACTAGTGTATTGTTAGAAGGCGAGAATTTAGAAGAAAAATTTAACAACTTAGAAGAAGAGTTTAACTTAGTAGAAGTAGAATTTTCCTCAGAAGGTGAAGACATTGAAGGAGAACGAACTTCTGGATATAGAAAGACTCATTCAGATGATAATGTCGGTGCCTTTTTCCAAGAAATGGCTCGTTATCCCCTGCTTAAGGCAGAAGAAGAAGTCGAATTAGCTCATCGGGTTAAATATTTAGTACAAGCTGAGGAGATTAGACAAAATCTACAGCAACAACTGCAAAGAAAGCCAAATAAATTAGAATTGGCTTTGGGGTTAGGCTTAGAAAACGAGCGTCAGATGGAGCATCGTCTTTATTTGGGAAGGGTAGCGAAAAGAAAGATGATTCGCTCCAACCTCCGTCTAGTTGTCTCGATCGCCAAGCGTTATCTGAATCGAGGAGTACCTTTTCTGGATTTGATTCAAGAAGGTGCGATCGGTTTGAATCGAGCTACGGAAAAATTCGATCCCAATAAAGGCTACAAGTTTTCTACCTATGCCTATTGGTGGATTCGTCAAGCGATTACCAGAACGATCGCCAACGATGCCAGAACAATTCGCCTACCAATTCATATCGTTGAAAAGCTCAACAAGCTCAAAAAAGCTCAACGTACTCTCAAACAAGACTTGCAACGTAACCCTAACGAAAAAGAGCTAGCCAAAGAGTTGGAGATGTCGGTAAGTCAATTGCGACAGTTGCTAGAGTTGCGCCGACAGTCTTTATCTCTCAATCATCGCGTTGGTAAAGCAGAAGATACCGAGTTAGTCGATCTACTCGAAGATAACGAACTGCAATTGCCAGAAGAACAGATGAACGAAGCAATGATGCGTCAGGAAATCTATAATGTTCTTAGCGATGTACTTACAGAAAGAGAAAAAGATGTAATTAGCTTGCGCTATGGTTTGGCTACCAGTCAACCTTACACTTTAGAAGAAGTAGGCGGTATGTTTAATCTTTCTCGCGAGAGAGTACGCCAAATTCAAAGCAAGGCAATGCGTAAATTACGTCGTCCACAAGTCGCTCGTCGTCTCAAAGGATGGTTAACTTAAAATAGTGCAAAAGATCTAGCTTGTTAGTTATTTGTTGTTTGTTTTAAGCTATGCAAAGATTAGCTAGCAACAACAAGTAACTAGGACAAGAGCTTTGTCTTTCACCTATTTGCCCATTCAAGCCCAAGTTCAGCCTGAAAGTTCGACTAATTCCCCAAATTTAATAATGAGAAGTGAAATTACCATCTCTGGAATTAATCACGTCACTCTGGCTGTTCGAGATTTAGAAGAGTCTTTCTGCTTTTATCGAGATATTTTGGGTTTTCAACCATTAGCTAAATGGAAGCAAGGAGCTTATTTTTTAGCAGGGGATCTTTGGTTTTGTCTGATTGAGGACGAAAAAGTAAATAACTCCCCTCGTGATGACTATAGCCATCTTGCTTTTAGTGTCAGTGAGTCAGATTTCGACGCACTTAGCGATCGCATCAAAAATTCACAAGCGCAAATTTGGCACGAAAATCGGAGTGAAGGTGCTTCTCTTTACTTTAAAGATCCCAATCATCACAAATTAGAAATTCACGCCTCAAATCTGCCAACAAGGCTAAAAACAATTAAAGAAAAACCTTGGGATGGCTTAGAATTCTTTGTTTAAGTTTATTTCCTCTTACCTTCTGACTTGAAAGAGATTTTCCCCTACACCCTACACCCTAATCCCTGCTCCCTGTTAAAATATTACCAATTCAAATAAGGTAATTTAGATGCAGTTGCTTGGATGCGATCGACTTGACTGGCTAATTGTCCGCAGTCATCCCAAGTACCAGTAATAAACTTTTGTCTAGCACCTTCATTAATAGCAACAGCAGCGCTAAAATCGTCGCAGTGAACTTGCATTGATTCTAAATCTAGACTCATTGCTGCTTGGGGATTTCTCGTTAATATTCCTTGTAACTGTTTGACGATTTCGGGATCTGCTGTGACACAAGGAACACCGATCGCCACGCAATTACCGAAAAAGATTTCTGCAAAACTCTCGCCAATAATACTTTGAATTCCCCATTTAGAAAGCGCTTGTGGTGCATGTTCCCGTGAAGATCCACAGCCAAAGTTAGCATTGACAACTAGGATATTAGCGCCTTGATATTGAGGTAAATCGAAAGGATGTTGTCCTTTCTCTTGAGTGCGATCGTCTGCAAAAGCATGTTCTCCCAATCCTTCAAAAGTAACACAACGCAAAAAACGAGCGGGAATAATGCGATCGGTATCGATATCAGCACCCAAGACGGGAATTCCATGACCAACAACTTGTTTTACCTGACTCATTGATTTAATATTTCTCGATTTTTCTAGTGTAGAGCAACATAAGTAGTTAAATAAAGTCAATTCATTGGTGAGGATAGGCAATAGGCAATAGGCAAGAGGAATTCAAGTTGCAGCTTGAGAATTTCGACAAAATTAGCCATAGTAGAAGCAATTACTTAACACGATCCCACGCCATGAGCTATGAACCATGAACTATGAACCATGAGCTATGAACCATGAACTATGAACCATGAACTATGATTGACGAAGGTTATATCAAATATCAATGCAACTGGATTGAAGCACCAGTGATCGCTAAAGAACGATTAGCCGAAATCAATCAATGGCGCAATCGATTATACGAGCTAAAATTAATCGGACAGTACGAAAATGGCATCGGTTTTGGCAACATTAGCATTCGCGATCGCGATCGAGCCAACCATTTTATTATCTCTGGGACAAGTACAGGCAATATTGCTTGTTTAAACGAACAACATTACACTACAGTCATCGATTATGATTGGGACAAAAATTTCGTCACTTGTGTCGGACCAATCAAAGCATCGTCTGAATCTTTAACTCACGCAGCAATTTATCAATCTAATCCCCAAATTAATGCAGTCATTCATGTCCACAACTTTAACTTGTGGCAAAAATTAATGGATCGAGTACCTACTACTAACAGAAATTGTGCTTACGGTACACCAGAAATGGCAAGAGAAATTATTCGCTTGTGTCGAGAAGCAAGACTAATGGACTGTAAAATCCTAGTCATGAGCGGACATGAAGAAGGAATTATTAGCTTTGGTAGCAGTTTAGATGAAGCTGGAGCAGTTTTACTTAATTACTATAGTAATTTTCGATAAATTGTAAAAATTGAGTACTATAGCCATCAGCTATCAGCTATCAGTTATCAGTTATCTGCTGAACGCTGAACGCTGAATGCTTAGTGCTGTAACACCTTAAAACATCCTCTACAACCAGCCCAATAACCCCCAATTTGTGCTAAAATTTTAAAGTAAACTGACAATATATGGAAATTTATGGTTTAAAAAAGGCTATTTATTGCCAATTTTTCACTTTTAAACTAATTATTTTCATTTTAATGGAGTTTTTGAAGGTATGACCTCGCCGCAGGAGCGAATTATCCCCACGGATCTGAGTAATGAAATGTCTAGGTCTTACCTAGAGTACGCAATGAGCGTAATTGTAGGTAGGGCGTTACCAGATGCAAGGGATGGTCTTAAACCAGTGCATCGACGCATCCTCTATGCGATGTATGAATTAGGACTAACACCAGAACGTCCTTTTCGTAAATGCGCCCGTGTCGTTGGGGAGGTATTAGGTAAATATCATCCCCATGGAGATACCGCCGTTTACGATGCCTTAGTGAGAATGGCGCAGGACTTTTCCATGCGCGATCCTCTCATCGATGGACATGGTAACTTTGGGTCGATCGATGACGATCCACCAGCGGCAATGCGTTATACGGAATGTCGCTTAAAACCCCTCTCTACCAACTCGCTACTGCGAGATATTGAAGCAGAAACCGTAGATTTTGCCGATAACTTCGATGGTTCTCAACAGGAACCCCTAGTTTTACCAGCTAGAGTTCCTCAACTGCTAATCAATGGTTCGTCGGGAATTGCAGTAGGGATGGCGACTAATATCCCGCCCCATAATTTGGGAGAGATAATTGACGGTGTGGTCGCTTTAATTGAAAATCCAGAACTTACCGATCTGGAGTTGATGAAATATATTCCGGGACCCGATTTTCCAACAGGAGGGCAAATTCTAGGTCGTTCTGGAATCAAAGATGCCTACACCACGGGACGCGGTTCGATTACCATGCGTGGCGTGGCGAATATTGAGACGATCGAACATCGAGGTAGACCAGACAGAGAAGCAATTATCGTCACCGAACTCCCCTATCAAACTAACAAAGCAGCTTTGATCGAAAAAATTGCTGAATTAGTTAACGATAAAAGAATTGAAGGCATTGCCGATATTAGGGATGAAAGCGATCGCGATGGAATGCGAATCGTCATCGAACTCAAACGAGATGCCTATCCCCGCGTCGTTCTTAACAACCTCTACAAACAAACCCCCATACAAGCCAACTTTGGCGCAAATATGCTCGCGCTGGTTGGTGGAGAACCGCATATACTCACCCTCAAAGAGTTTTTGCACGTTTTCATCGACTTCCGCATCGAAGCAATTACTAGACGCACTCAGTACGAACTGAGAAAAGCAGAAGAAAGAGATCATGTCCTGCAAGGTCTATTGATTGCTTTAGAAGGTATAGATGCAATTATTCAACTAATTCGTCAAGCAGCCGATTCTGGTAGTGCTAGAATCCAATTAGTAGAAAGATTTGGCTTATCGGAAGTACAAGCAGATGCCATTCTGCAAATGCAGTTACGTCGGTTAACTGCACTAGAATCAGAAAAGATTCAGGCAGAGCATGAAGAATTAATGGCAAAAATAGCAGACTTACGCGATATTCTTGCTAAAAAAGAGAGAATTGAAGCAATTATTCGTGAAGAAGTTGCCGAGATTAAATCGATCCATGCTACTCCCAGACGCACCGAAATTATTCAAGCAGAGGGAGAACTGCAAGATATCGATCTAATTGCTAACGAACAAGCAGTAATTCTACTCACAGAACAAGGTTATATCAAACGGATGCCTGTTAGTGAGTTTAGTACTCAAAGCCGTGCTACTAGAGGAAAAGCAGCCGCTAAGATCAAAGAAGATGATGTGGTCGAACATTTTATGACTTGTTGCGATCACGATAAAGTCTTATTCTTTAGCGATCGCGGTATAGTTTATATTCTCAGCGCTTACCAAATTCCCGCCGCTTCCCGTACTGCTAGAGGTGTGCCGATCGTACAAATGTTGCCAATCTCTAAAGAGGCAAAAATTACTTCGATCGTCCCAGTCACCGAATTTACTGAAGACGAATATCTAGTCATGCTGACTCGTCAGGGTTATATCAAAAAAACTGCCCTAGCAGCATTTGGTAACATTCGCGCCAACGGTTTAATCGCGATTTCTCTTGAAGAAGGCGATCAATTGCGTTGGGTAAGACTCGCCCGTGAAGAAGATAGCATTATCATCGGTTCGCGCCAGGGAATGACAATTCACTTCAAAGCGGACTCCCAACAATTGCGTCCTCTGGGTAGATCCACTAGAGGGGTTAAATCGATGAAGTTACGCAAAGGTGACGAACTGATTAGCATGGACATGTTGCCCTCTCAAATAGTAGCTAACATCGAGGCGAATGGGGAAGATGAAGAGGATGAAAGTCTAGAAGTTCAAGAATTAGCCTCAGAAGAAGCCAATCAAGGCCCATGGGTGCTAGCAATTACTAGAGGAGGATATGGTAAACGAGTCCCCGTGACTAAATTCCGCTTGCAAAATCGTGCTGGTATAGGAGTGAGAGCGATTAAATTCCGCATTAAAAATGATTGCTTAACGGCGATTCATGTGGTCAATCCAGGCGATCAGTTTATGATTGTCACCAGCAGAGGAATTATTATTCGTCAGACTGTTGATGCTATTTCTCCTCAATCTCGTAGCGCTACAGGAGTAAGAGTACAAAAGCTAGATGGTGACGATGCGATCGCGGCTGTAGCTTTAGTACCTCCTGCTGCTGAAGTGGAAGAAGATGCTGATTCAGAAGAATAAATTCTGGCGATCGATATTCAAAAAATTACACTAATGGGAGAAGAAGGCGATCTAGTTTTCTTCTCTTTTATTTTTGATTGAGTTGATAAGCTCTTTGCGATCGCAGCACTGATAACAAACTATTGCGTTGACGCAACCGTTTTATATTAAAGTCATAACCACTTCAATATAGACTCCAGGCTTCTAGATTCCATGTTGAAACGAGCTTAGATCGAATTACTTATCAATTCCTGTAAATCCCGACTATAAACCATATCGCTATAGCTTTCCCATTCTGAGTGTAACCAAGTATGATGCTTCATGGTAGCTTCTTGAATTTTCATCATAAAAGGACGGCGAATTTGCTCGTATTTACTAAACTCATTAGCGATCGCCTTTTCATCATCTAGAGCGTTATTATGAATAATCTTAGTAATCAGAGTGCCAATCAAAGCCGCATCCTCAAAACCTTGATTAGCTCCTTGTGCGGCAAAAGGAGGCATACCATGAGCTGCATCTCCTATCAAAACTACTCGCCCACTACTCCAAACAGGTTGAGAATTAATGGGAATATTGGCAGGATGAATATAATAAGGGCGATAAATTAAACTGTTAGGATTTGATAAACTGACTAAACGAGCCAAAATCGAAGGAAAATCAGCTTTTTCTAAAATATCAACCGCCAATTGAATTATCTCTTCTGGCGACTTATTTTGTAATAAATCTAAGCTGATAGGAGCATGAAGAAAATAACCAAATGTATTCTCCTGTTTGCGAATTAGCATCATCCGAGACTGCTTTAAAGTCCAATTATCGGACTTAACAGGCTCGTGTTGCAACGTGATGATGCGATCGCCTTGAAAATACTTACTCTCTAATTCTTGGACAATCTGGTCAGGTACATTGTCAATTTGCAAACAACCAATAGCAGAAAAATCAGAATATTGAGGTTTTGCCCATTGACTCAAATCCGAATTTCCATAAAGCACCTGCCGAATCGTCGAATTAATGCCATCTGCTGCTACCACTAACTTAGCTCGAAATCTCTGCCGATCTGAATTTGGTTCCGCTCGAAGTATATCTGTAAATTCATCTGTAGAATTAATTTTGACTTGCTCAGATTTTTGCATTTCCCAATGAGCAAAAGGATTATTGTCGCGTTCGCGATCGGAAATACAATCTATTTGCACCCATGAAGTGTCTTGCGTAACATTAATGCAACGATGATTGGCTTGGACAATTTCTTTTGGCAGTAAATTTCTGAGAATAGTTTGCAGATCGTACCAAGGCATTGAAACTCGTCCTTCACCATAACGGTCGAACCAAGTTGCAAAATCTAAAGGAATCGAGCGAATACTTTTTCCTTGTAAGTTTTTGTAGTGCCATGTTTTTTTCTCTTGAAATTTTTTCTCTTGAAGTTGACTATTATTTCCCTCGGCGCGATCGTGACTGGGTGGTTTAAGAAATTCTAATCCCGCTTTCTTTACCTGGGAATAAGCAAGATCGTCTACACATTTGAGTGCTTTTAAGCCATTAGGCAAAAGATCGACTATTTGTCCAACTCGGCGAAAATCACTCGTTCGATCGATAACTAATATATTATCTATCCCACGTTGATATAGGGCGATCGCTGTTGCTAATCCTACTGGACCGGCACCAACAATCAGCACGTCATATACTCGATCTGGTGAAAGAAAATCTTGCTTAACATTCATGCCAGTCTCCTTGTCCCCTTGTCCCCCGAAGGACGTTCCCTAGCCCCTACCCCCTGCTCTCTCTAAGCTGGATAAATTCGCAAACGACGATTGGGTTCTTCTCCAAGACTATCAGATTGAAGTCGATAGTGTTCTACTAGTTCGTGTTGCATTTTTCTTACCTTTGCCGATCGCGGTAGTAGTTCTACTGGTTGTCCTTTAGGAATAACGATTTGCTCTACTGCCAGACGCGCTTCTTCTAGTGCTTCGATTTCATCTTCGTCGCCACCTCTGGTAAACAAGCGCACATCTGCTGATTCAGGAATGCTTGGATCGTCCATGCCAATAATTCTCTGCAAGGTGCGAGTAATTTGTGCCGTGGTATTAGATTTGACAGCATGAACTGGTACTTGATGGTTTTTGGCAATCTGTCGAAGTTTTGACTGATTTTTGAGCTGCGATCGCAAAGCGACGACCACATCCGCGCTATTGATGTCTTTGGTGAGAATAATCGGCATATTCATCACTTCAACAATTTGCTCGATTTGAGAACGACCAATACCATAAGGATAGACGTAGACTGGCCAATCTTCTCCATTAGGGCCGGGAACCCTGATTTTCTCTGTTGCTGGTTCTTGAGCATACCAAGATTGTTCCAGCATTTGCTCGAATTCGCGATTGCTGGTGACAGGATGTAAAGTGCTATCAACTAGATTACTTTTTAGAGGCAAGGGAGTAACAGGACTCATTTTCCCCGAAGCACGCCAACCAAAAGGACGGGATGGCAATTCTGTGGGTGTGGTTTTAACCATAGAATTGATTAAAGCGCGATGAGGAGCTACTTGGGTAATGCTAACTTCACCATTGTCATCAATTTCTCGGATTTGCGGTGCTGGTTCTCTGCCTCTGAGTAGATTATCTATTGTTTCAGCTACATCCTGATGAACTGTCCAACTCTGTCTTGCCTGCATTTCTACAGCAATGGCAAAAGTAGGTGGTGCTTTGCGTTCTAGGACTGTTTTTTGTGAACCTCTTCTTCTTGCTTCGTCGTCTCCCAAAGTTACTGCTTGAATGCCACCGACTAAATCTGACAGGGTTGGGTTTTTAATTAAATTTTCCAGACTATTGCCATGAGCAGTTCCTACTAATTGAACGCCTCGTTCGGCGATCGTTCTGGCAGCTAACGCTTCCAATTCTGTCCCAATTTCATCGATGACGATTACCTCTGGCATGTGGTTTTCCACTGCTTCGATCATCACCTGATGCTGCAATTCTGGACGAGCAACTTGCATTCTTCTAGCACGACCGATCGCGGGATGGGGAATATCTCCATCTCCAGCAATTTCGTTAGAGGTATCGATGATTACAACTCGTTTTTGCAGTTCGTCTGCTAAAACTCTAGCAATTTCTCTTAGTGCTGTGGTTTTACCTACCCCTGGACGACCTAATAGTAAAATGGATTTTCCAGTTTCTACTAGATCGCGAATGGTAGCGATCGTGCCAAACACAGCTCGACCAATCCGACAAGTTAAACCAATAATTTCCCCTTGACGATTGCGAATAGCACTAATGCGATGCAATGTCCTCTCGATTCCCGCTCGATTATCGCCGCTAAAATTACCAACCCTGTCGATTGAATATTTTAGGTCTTCTTTGTTTATTGGTTCCTCTCCTAAATAGGCAACCTCATCTTGAAAGCGAGCTTCTGGAAGCCTTCCCAAATCCATTACTACTTCAATTAAATTATCTCGCTTTGGATGCCGATCTATATGAGAGCGAATTGCTTCGGGTAAAATTTCTAGTAACCGATCGAGATTATCAGTAATTTGCATCCCGTGGGAGTTTATTTTTTCTGTCATTAAAGAAGATGTTTTTGTTTATTAAATTGGTTTTGGAAGTCTTTTATTTGTGGTCTTTCTACCACGAATAAAAGCTTGAGTCAATGTTTTTTTGCCAATATTAATTAAGTTTGATTGGCTTATTGATATGGGAAATCGAACTCGTTGACAATTTAATTTGTTTGACAAGACTATTGGCGATCGCTACAGCTTCCCATAATAAATCTGCATCATTTTCTAAACCTTCGTTAATTGGTTCATTACCAGATCGATTGAGTAATTTTTCATGCAATTTTTTCTGAGTACTTGTTTCTAATTTTTCTAAAATTGGTAATAACAAAGAGCGAGCATAACTTCCATAAGCAATACCAGCGATATTAGTTGTTTGTTGTTGGTTTTTTCTTATTTGTAAGTCTACTCTCTTGAGCAAACCAAAAGCTTGTAACTTATGTACGGTATAGTCATTAGTACCGCCAGCTAGTTGGACATAGCCAGGTAAATTAGCTGCTAAAGCTTTTTGTGCTAGTTTAATAGCGGCGTGAGTAGTTCCCGCACCGATATCTCCACTCATTGGTCTACCGTCGGTTTGCCAAATCAAAGCACAAGGCAAAGGACTGATTATTTGGTAGAGACAATCGAGGTAATCTACATAGTCAGGAGCATCAGGACAACTGATTGCCAATAGTTTGAGCCGATCTGATTCAGGTGCGATCGCCTGCCACAATCGTTGAAAATCTGCCTCACGTCCCACGGAAGTATGAATTTCGATCGCATCTATATCCATCGAGCGAATTAAAGGCGCGATCGCTGTTGGTGTTGACACGTAAGAACGAGTGTCAATTAACTGGGATGGACAAACAGGTAAACAACGACCGCAACCATAACAACGCTGGTCGATTACTCCAGAAAAAGTAGATTCAACTCTTTTTTCTTCAAAATAAATTGCTCCTGCTGGACAAACTGTCAAACAAGGACGAGAGCAATCAACTGGACAGAGAGTAGAGTCAAATTGAGCTTTGCGAAAATGAGGGTCTTCACCATCATTTAAACTCACCATCAACCAAGGTATGCCGCGATATCCAAATCCTTTGGCGATCGCGCGATCGCTTAAGATTTTACTTACTTCGATCGCCTCTTTTGCCGCCGCTATCACTGCTGGATCGGCAGCTACATCGATGCAGTCAGCGCCAGCAAGGGTATATGCCAAAACTAGACTGCGAATATCAGGAAGCGCTTGAAAACTAGCTCCGCAAATGAGCTTGAACCAGTTACCTTCCTGCAAAGATTGTAAAGGAGAGTAGAGATTGCTCACTCTTAAATTGTAGTCAATTTATTGTTTCATCATAAAATCAAATCAAATCAAATACTAGGGGTTAGGGGTTAGGGGTTAGAGAATGGGGGTTTTTGGCTATTTATATATTACATATACTACAATAATAATTCAAATAAAAAAAGGATTGATTATTTACCAATCCTCTTAATCATTCCTTCTGAATTGAAAAAGTTTTTCCCCACACCCTAAACCCCACACCCCACACCCTTTCTTTAGTCTTGAATCGCGTTTAGTAGTACCTCAGCCAATGTCATATCTTCCATATCTTCAATAGTGATGGTATCGACGATATCAAACTTAGCGCCAGCAGTTTCAAGTTGATCGTCTAATGCTTTAAGAAACTGAGTAGCTGTTTTATCTTTGCCTACTTGAATCAAAGAAATTGCCAGTTCTTCATCGCGATCGAGTTTGCGAGAAGCGTCAATAATTGTTCGCATCACCGCTTTGCGATCGTCTGGTTCGCCGTCAGTCACTACTAGAATTGTTTCACCACCAGATTTAGCCTGATTGCTTGCTTTACGCTGAAAATAATTATCTACAGCATCTTGTAGAACGCTAGCTAGATCGGTTCTTCCCATCGGCTCATTTTCTTGGTAGATTTGAGTTACCTTATCGGAAGTAACGTTGTCGTATCTTCTATATTTTCCAGAAAACAAGTAAACTGTAATTCCATCTGGATCGAATTGTTCGCATTTTCTTGCCAAAGCCATGGTAGACTCTTGAGCTACATCCCAACGAGTTTTACCGCTTTGTTGGTCGGCAGTAGACATACTGCCACTTTTATCAATGATTAAAGTATAGTCGCGGTCTTGCGCGATCGAATCTCCTGCTGCCACTTATAGCAATCTCCTTGGATTGGAAATCTTGATTATGTTTACGAATCTAGAGTATTAATTAGGAATAAGCAGAGCAGACATTTCTCGATCGCCCCACTTGTTCCTTATTTATGGTAGCGAGAAAGTTTGGTAATGCTAAGCAATTAGCAATTAATCATTATTAATCGTTATCAGCGATCGATACTGTACCCGATTTAGCTTGAGCGAGTTGATAACCAACACCAGCAGTTAAATTAACCGTCGCTGTTTCTGTTCCTTCAACTAGTACATCATCAAGGATAGACACTGGTAATTTGACACTACTTACACCAGCAGCAAAGGTAATTGTACTTGGCAATTTGTAGTCTGTGCCTTTAGTCGCACTACCACTAACTTTATAGCCAACTGTTAGAGAATTAGTTAGATCTCCAGTACGAGTAACGGTTAATTTACCTGGGTTAGATGTTTGTCCTGAAATAGTTTCAGCCGCTTTAGCATCAGTTGCAGTAAGGGCTATTGTAGGTAGAGACGAACTAAGTTTAGTTACCCAGGCATTCCAACTACTAAAGTCACTATTTTCGGGAGTGCCATAAGTTTTCCCTGTGAAATAAATATTTCCACTGCTATCTATTGCTATTCCTTCAGAGGATTCGTAATAAGAAGTACCAAACTGTTTTGTCCAAAGTTGATTACCACTACTGTCAAATTTCGCTACCCAGGCATCCCAACTACCTGCATTAGTACTCTCTATATTGCCATCGGTTCTTCCAGTTAAATAGACATTACCAGCGCTATCTGTTGCTATTCCATTGGGGTAGTCTGCCGAATAACTACCAAATATTTTACTCCAAAGTTTATTACCATCACTATCGTACTTAGTTATCTCAATATTTTTCTCGTCATAGCCATAATTGCCCCAGCTAGCTTTAGCCTTATACAAATTGCCACTGTTATCTGTAGTTATCTTAGAATCATAATCATAAGATTGTTTGTTCCAAAGTTGCTCGCCACTGCTGTCATACTTGGTGGTTCCAAAACTTCCAGTCAAATAAACATTGCCACTGCTATCTGTTGCTATTCCATTAGAGTAGTCATAACTGGAAGAACCGAATTGTTTAGTCCAAAGTTGTTTACCTGTACTGTCATATTTAGCTAACCAGGGATCCTGACCTCCAGCATTAGTTCCTGCTAAATCACCACTAGTAGATCCAGTCAAGTAAACATTGCCACTAATATCTGTTGCTATTCCATTAGATTCGTCCCAAGCAGAAGTACCAAATTGTTTAGCCCAAACTTGTTTGCCTGTACTATCATATTTAGCTACCCAGGCATCATAACCGTATCCACCAGAAATTTTTCCTGCTAAATCTCCATAGGTTTCTCCAGTTAAATAGACATTTCCATCTTTATCTATTGCTATTCCATTCAAGTAGTCATAATCAGAAGAACCAAATTGTTTAGTCCAAAGTTGTTTACCTGTACTGTCATATTTAGCTATCCAGATATCTGTATTGTATCCAGCATTTTTCCCTGCTAAATCTCCATAGGTTTCTCCAGTTAAGTAGATATTTCCATTCTTATCTATTGCTATTCCTTTAGAGGCATCGTCATCATAAGAACCAAATTGTTTACTCCATTCCTGTTTAATTTCATTAACTAAAGACGATGTTGGAGTTGCTTTTCTATCGCCTAACTTACCTTCCCATCCACTCAAATCTAAATATTCTGGAGAATTTCCGATTGCTGCACGATCCTTTTCTGTAATACCGTGCATGGTATCTTGAGGATCTAAGCCAAAATTAGCAAACTCTGGGCTGAACTGGTTAATTTCATTGATTTCGTAATTCATATTATTTACTTGAATAATTTTGGTAGCTTTTAAAGCTGTAGAGATTTAAGGCGATCGCGATCGCACTTAAATTGCGATCGATATCTCCAAAATAACTACCTAATTAATCCAGCGTAAATAAGAGAATTTAACTATATTATTAGCTCTAACGCCTGATTTTGGTCGTAGATTCACTTAAGTGGCGTAACTCAATTCAAGGTCGATTGCGATCGCAAAAAAAGATTGTTTTCGATCTGAGGTTTATCTGTTTCAAGCCTATATATGTCGCTAGATTTTTTTTACTATACTTTTTATTTAGATCGGACAGTAGACTAATAATTAAACGATCGCGAGGAAATAAAACAAAAAGTATACATCAATACCAATTAATTTTTGTAGCGCTTCCCTCTCTAGAACAGAACAATTAGAGATTTGAAGTCTTAGAACCTGATGAGCATTTTTTAATGCCTCTTATCCAATTTGTTGTTTTTTCGGTCTTATAATTTTCCTATTCCAATAACTTTGGATCGGCACTAACTCCCACCTTTCTCTATGCTTCTGTCTAAATCTAAAATAGTCCAGAACTATTTCTATGTTCTTTTAGCCATTATTTTGACAATCGGTATTTTGGTTCGCTGCGTTAACCTCGATCGCAAGGTTTATTGGCATGATGAAGTATATACATCGGTGCGCGTTGCTGGTTATGAAGGCGATTGGATTTCCGATCGCATTTTTACCAGTAGAATCATTAGCGCCGAAGATATCCTTAAGTTTCAGGAAATCAGACCAGGCAGCAATCTGATTGATGTGGTTAAAGTTTTAGCTACCCATCCAGAACACCCGCCATTGTACTATTTTCTGGCTAGAATTTGGTGGGAATTATTTGGTAGTTCGGTTACTACAATTAGAAGTCTTGCTGTTGTTTTCAGCTTATTGGTTTTTCCTAGTATTTATTGGTTAGTTTGGGAATTATTTCAGTCTGCTAAAGTGGGGTGGATGGCAATGGCTATTGTTGCTGTTTCTCCTTTTCATCTTCTTTATGCACAAGAAGCCAGAGAATATAGTTTGTGGACGGTAACTATTCTCCTCGCTAGTGCAGCATTATTGCGCGCAATTAGGCTCAAGTCTAAACCTATGTGGATAGTTTATGCTATAACCTTAGCTCTGAATTTTTACATATCTATCTTATCTGTATTTGTGGTAGCTATCCATGCTATTTATGTAGCTATTACAGAAGGATTACCTTGGCTTAAATCAATCAAATCGCCTCAGTTAACATCCACAGAAAACTCTAAAAATATCTTTCATTTTGTTTCTGCATCTATTGGTGCTGTAATCTTGTTTAGCCCATGGATAATAACGATTATTTATTATCTTGGCTACCTGCAAGATAAAACTAGTTGGACAAATATTAAGCGTAATTTTTCAGATTTGTTACTAATGTGGCAACTACATCTCAGTAACATTTTTATTGATTGGCATCCTATGGCTAATAGCCGCATAGCACCTGGTATTTCTGTTATTTTGATAATTTTAATTGGATGGGCAATTAATTATGTTTATCGTCAAGAAGGAAATAAAACTGGATTATTTATTTCTCTTTTAATTAGCGTAAATATTGCTGGTTTAATTCTTCCCGATCTAATTTTCGGCGGACAGCGATCGAGCATGACTAGATATTTTCTCCCTAGTATTCTCGGAATAGAAATAGCTGTAGCCTATTTATTAGCCAAACCCAAATTCTCTCAGCACAAATTATGGTCAGTAGTCACTATCTTAATAGTTACTTTAGGATTGTTTTCTTGTGCCAATATTGCCAGTGCGGATACTTGGTGGAATAAAGGAATTAGCTACGAAAATGCCCAGAACGCTAGAATTATTAATCAATCTGAACGTCCGTTGCTGATTAGCAATAACTTTGAGACAAATATGGGCAATATTATTTCTCTTTGCCACCAGTTGCAGCCAAATGTTAAATTGATGTTAATGGATGTAATGGTTGAAGGAAATCCTTTTCCACAAATACCTGAAGTTTTCCCCCCAATCCCTGAAGGTTTTAGTGACATCTTTGTCTTAAATAAAATTGAACCATTTCTCGATAAAATTGCTCAAGCAAACCAATCGAGTTTAGAAAGTCTTGCACAAGGCACTCTACCTCTGTTCAAGTTAGTCAAAAATCCTTAAAATCTTAAACTCTTCTTGGCTAGGATTTAGTTGACTTTTGCCAAAAAAGAGGTAATATAGCACCGATTAACATGCCAAAGCTCGCGCTTAAAGCTAACATTACTCCTATTGGCAAACTAATCGATTCAAAAGTAATAAACTTGATAGATACTCCCTGGATGTTTTGAATTGAAAAGACAGCGATCGCGCCGATCCAAATGGCAATTACTAAGGAAATTAGCAAATTAATGATAATTTTCATCTTTAGCTACAAATCAACGATCTCAATTAATTGTAAGCATGTTTGCAAGAGTTAGCCCAATTCTAAAAATTTTGTGTAGAAATCTTAGCTGGTAGTAGCTTCAATAACGATTAAGGCAATGTCAGGGAAAGCTGATTTAAGCAAATTTCCGAAAGTTTTCTAAATCTTTGCTCAGCTTGGATAAGAGTAAAAATAAACTTTAAGTATTATTAGTTGAGGTTAAATGGGTGCATTTTCTCGCTATTATGTGCAGAGAGAGATTTGAGAGATGAGTTTGTAACAATGGCAACAGACACAAGTAAACATTTGTAAGCATCTAAAGCGATCGCTAAAGTATTAAAATCTAAAAATAGCGATTCGATGCTAATTTTTAGAGAGTTTTACCCGTTTTTTGCACATTATTGTTGGAGTTGAAACAAGAATTAATGTAGGCTATTACTCAATTATCATCGACAGATTTGCTGAGATTTTGGCTTTTAGCATTTTACTTAATCAGCTTGGGAAAATTCTCGAAATCAATTGGCATGAAGTAGGTTCAATAAAAACCTTCTTACAGAAATATCTGGCAATCTCTTTAAAGCAAATGGCGTGGGATTGCTAACACCAGACCAGATCGTTCACTAGTTAACTATTACAACCATTTCAGTATTAAGCGGATGGGAATGTCTAAAGTACTAATTGTTGTCAACGCCGAGGTTAATGAAGCGGGAAAAATTATTGCAGCATCACCAGCTACAGAAAAAATGGTTTCTGCTATCAGATATGGAATTGCCAATTATGCCTCTGAAACTCCTAAGATGGAAATAATCGCGGCGGCAGCTTTGTGGTCGAAGTCGGCAAAATCACCAAATTTTCACGATCGCCATCAAGATCGCGAGATCGTTTATTGTCCGCTTACCATTGAATTGCCAGATTCTTTCGATTTTCCTGCCAAAAGTATTTTCTCAGCTTGTAGAAATATTGGCAAAACTCGTCAATTGGTAGAACATACTTTAGGTTACAAAACCTGCGTTGGTGATTTTGCACTGGGACATCTTTGGTTGCCAATAGTCCTGACGAAAAAAGGACCTTTGTATGCAGAAGTAATCGGTGAAGGTGCGATTCCTAATTCTTACGAACAACCTATAGACTTACCCAACCGAGTACGTCAATCCTTGTATTCTTTGGCGTTTAATTTACTAGAAGCTATCTCAGCGCTACCAGCAGTATACTTATTACAGTTCAGTCTGCGAGGACAGGAAATTATTTTCGATCGCCTTTGGCCGTTCCCTGCCGCACCAGCATTGGCAAGCCTTAGATCTCAAGACCCCGATTTATTTACCTGTCATTGGTATTGTTTAACCGATCAGCCTATTGTCGATTTGACGATCACGCAAACTATAGGTTACTAAAGGTCAATGCAATTTAATTGGCATATCTCTCCTGGAACTGTGGCTAAACGCCTAGTCTCGATCGTTATCTTGCTTTCGTTGTTCAGCATAGCCATCCAAATTAGTAAATATGTATTCAATTATCGATCCGATTGGATGAATACCTTCAATTTGGATCGAGAAATGAACTTTCCCAGTTGGTTTTCAACTTTCATGCTTGCCTTCTGTGCTTGGCTGTTGAGAATTATCGCAGCAGGGAAAGAAATCAAAGCTCAAAGCGATCGCCGTTTGTGGCGAATTCTTGCTAATATTTTTGTGTTTTTGGCGATCGACGAACTGTTTAGCATTCACGAAATTCTGATTATCCCCAAATTGGCAAAAACCCTAAATCTGCCTAACTTTCTAGCCCAGATTTGGGTCATCCCTGGTGCTATTTTAGTCGCTTGGTTCGCCAAATCCTACTGGGGATTTATTCATCGTCTACCAGCGCGATCGCGTTTTCATTTCGTGATGGCAGCTTCTACCTATATAGGTGGTGCTTTAGGCATGGAAATGTTAGGAAGCGCCTACTCCAAAATCTACGGTCAGCAAAATTTAATTTATGCTTTGTTGGCAACCCTAGAAGAAGTAATGGAAATGATCGGCATAGTTATTTTTATTTATGGCTTACTCTCTTATCTAGCCAATTGGAGAGAAGAAATACAGTTCAATCTGAAAATAGGGGATAGGAGTTAGGGGTTAGGGGATAGGGAACTGGAAGACAAGGAAGACAAAGGGGAAACCTAGAGCCTAGACTATATTCTACTCCCTGCTCCCTGCTCCCTGCTCCCTTATTTCTATTGAATCGTATTTACTGCCGCTTCTACTTTCTCAACAACGTTTGCTGGTAGGGGAACATAACCTAGTTCTTCTGCCATTTTTTGTCCGTCTTTGAGCGACCAATTAACTACATCTTTAAAGGCTTTGAGTTTGTTTGGATCGTCGTATTTTTTGTAAGCGAGTATCCAAGTATAGGTGATGATCGGATAGGAGTCTGCACCTTCTGGATCGGTGATAAAGGCACGTAAATTTTCAGGTAGTTGCACCGAAGCGAGGGTTTTAGCTGCTGTTTGGCTAGAAGGAGCTACAAATTGACCTGCTTTATTTTCTAGACTAGCAGTAGGGATATTTTGTTGAGTCGCATAGCCATATTCAATGTAGCCGATCGAACCCTCAGTTTGTAGAATTTGGGCAGTAACGCCTTCATT
>CAZJTL010000064.1:0-23129 GCA_964548905.1 uncultured bacterium
CAGTGACCTACTGTAGGGACGGGGCTTATAAACTCTGGAGGCAACCTCCAGAGACAGCCCCTCGCGTATGGCATATGCCCTTAATTTGATAATCTTTGCTTATCACCATGAGTACGGGAGAGCCAAACAGATAATGAGATTTGGAGATTAAAGGATGATATCTATAACATATATCGCCTCAGAAATATGTTTTTTCATTCAAGCAGTACTAAAAGTAAATTATTAGAATACTATGCAAAAAGAAGTAGAGAGTATAGTTTTGCTTTGCTCTTAACTATTCGAGAAGAACTGTTGAAAACTACTGATGACTCTAAAATTGAACCATTAGATATTTACTTTAACAAGATCGTTAAAGATGCAAATATTGCTTTAAAATCTTTAGTAAACGATCCTGATATGAATAAATTTAGAAATTGGATTTTAGATTAAACTCAATCTATATTAGAAAAATAAAAAAAGCCTTAAAATGCACGTTATTACCCGCAAGCGCCTTAATGAATTTGCGGCTAAATATCCAGAAACCAAAACAGCTTTAGCTCAATGGTATAGCTTGATGAAGCAGTATGATTTTAATTCTATTACTGAGTTGAGAGAAATTTTTTCTTCTGCGGATAAGGTTGGTAAACTTACTGTTTTTAACATTGGTGGCAATAAAGTGCGCCTAATTACAGCGATACACTATAACCGTAAGAAAGTTTATATTCGTGCTGTTTTAACCCATAGTGAGTACGATTTAGGTAAATGGAAAGAATAAAAAATGGCGACTATAAATATCGATAAAACTATTCAAGCTTGGTCAAATTTGAATGATACTCTTTTTGTTCCTCACACAGAAACAGAATATCAAAAGCTAGTTAATTTACTTGATGATTTGATTGATGAAGTAGGAGAAGATGAATTACATCCTTTAGCTTCTTTGATGGAAATTATTGGTTTATTAATTGAAAGTTATGAATCAAAGAATGTACCTGAATTAGAGGTTTAAAAAAATATTGAGCTATTTTTCAGCAAAATATAAAATGCGATCGCATTAAACATTTGCGCGATCGATTGATTGGTCGTTAGGAAATAGGGTGTAGGGTGTAGGGTGTGGGGAAGATATTTATCTTGAAAAGACGAGAACAATTTACAGCAATTATCGAACGAGAAGAGGATGAATATGTAGCCTTATGTCCAGAACTAGATATTGCTAGTCAAGGGAAAACGGTTGAAGAATCAAAGAAAAATTTGATGGAAGCTATAGAGTTATTTTTTGAAACCGCAGATCTATCTGAAATACAAAGACGCTTACACAGTAAAATCTTTTTCGATTAGAAATCGCGATCGAATTTAAGCATTTGCGCGATCGCTTAATTGGTCGTTAAGAAAGAGAAGATAGGAAAAGGGAAAATAAAAAAAATTTTTCTAGTTTAAACTAAAATAAGATTAAAAACTTTTTATATTCATATTTTCTGAGATTTTTATGATGCAGAGAACAGAAAATATTACTTTTACTATTCCTCACTTGAGTATAGAGGGATTTAAAGAAATTTGTAAAGCCAATCAAAATTTTCAACTAGAAAGAGAGGCAACTGGGGAAATAATAATTATGCCACCAACCTTTCCTTGGACTGGTAAACAGAATTCTAGTTTAAATGCACAATTATGGATTTGGAACGATCGCACGGGATTAGGCATTGTTTTCGATTCATCTAGTGGTTTTACCTTAGCAAATGGTGCAGTGCGATCGCCTGATGTTTCTTGGATTAGTAATCAACGTTGGCAAGCTTTGAGCAAAACTCAACAAAAAGAAGAATTTTCACCCCTTGCACCAGATTTTGTCATTGAATTGCGATCGAGTAGCGATTCTCTTAACAAACTGCAAGCCAAGATGCAGGAATATATAGATAATGGAGTACGTTTAGGTTGGTTAATCGATACAACAAACCAACAAGTAGAAATTTATCGTCCAGGAAAAAGTGTAGAAACATTAGTTTCACCCGCAACATTATCTGGAGAAGAGATTTTACCAGAGTTTATTTTGGATTTAAATAAGATTTGGTAGTTAAATAAGGCGATCGCATTAAGCATTTGCGCGATCTCTCGATTGGAAGGTAAAAAACGAAGAATAAAGAATGTTAACAAGTGCCAAAAAAAATCAGAGAACTTAAAGCTATGCTTCTCAAAGCAGGATTTACTTATCGTTCGTCCAAAGGAAGTCATACAGTTTGGAGTCATCCATTATTAAAATATAGCTTAACCATGTCTGGTAAAGATGGTGCAGATGCAGATCGCTATCAAGAAAAAGATGTAAGAAATGCTCTTAGAGATTTGAAGAAATTAAAAGGTGAAGAAGATCGATGAAATATCAATACAGTATTCTTATTCAATGGTCAGAAGAAGACGAAAAATATCTTGTCAGCTTACCTGAATTTGGTCCCTATGCTCATACTCATGGGGATACCTATGAAGAAGCTTTAAAAAATGGTCGGGAAGTTTTAGATTTATTAATAGAAGATTATCAAGCTAGAAGTCAACCTTTACCACAACCTTTGACTTCCAAAGTCTCTTTTCAATTTCTTGCTAGCTAAAAAAACAAGAGTGTTGGAGTTATACGACAAACCAAATTTCTTCGGTATTTATTTCAATCCCTTCTTGTTGCATTTTTGTTCGTAATTTTTCAACATCCTCCCAAAATTTATTTTTTTTAGTTGGAGATTTATGGCGTTTGATTTCCTGAGCGATCGCACCAATTAGAAAGTCATGAAGATTTTCACCAGCAATTTCTTGGGCTTGTTGGAGTAATTCTTGGGGGAGTTTGAGAGCAATGGTTTGAGTATCGGTCATAAATAATTGCGATCAAGCGATTAATCATATTTTAAGATGCGATCGCATTAAACATCTACGCGATCGCTCACTCAAATGATTTGGAGGAAACCTCATACTTGGTCTGGATCTATCCCCATCGCCCGCAATTGTTCTGCTAGCCTTGCTGCTTTCGCTTCAGCTTGTTCAGCTTTTTGGGCAATTTCCGTGTAGGTCAAAAAGGGTTTTCCATCTGGATGATAAATCTGTAGTTCTTTTTCGGAAAACTCAAATCTAATCTTCAGTTTAGGACTAATCCACTCGTCGATTAGGTCAATCAAATCGAGAAAGCCTTCAGTCCGCAACCAAGCACTAAAATTATGGCGATCGGGATCGTAGAGATAGTATTCTTCTACACCGAAACGATCGTAAAACAAAAGCTTTCGATTCATTTCCGCAGGTGTATTTCCAGGCGAAATAATTTCAAAGACTACTTGTGGTGCGATATTATTTTCTTCCCATTGTTTATATGAACCTCTATCTCCCTTAGCTCTGCCAAAGACTACCATTGTATCTGGTGCAACACGAGTTTTGTTATCCCCTTCAATGGGATACCACAGTAAATCTCCAGCGATAAAGACATCTGGGACATTTGCAAATAACCACTCTAAATTTTCCTTAATGGTAACAATCCAGCGAAACTGCTTGGTATTATCTGCCATTGGTTTGCCATCGCGATCGGGGTAAATTACCTCTGACTGGGAGGATGGTTGTAGCCTTACCATACCTTTGCTCTTGAGAAAGTCTATCTTTCCACCTAGGATAGCTCATTACGATCGGCAGAAGAAATCTTACTAAATCAAGTTAGAATATTGGGTAAAAAGCTGGATAAACTATGCTGATATGAAACTCGATCGAATCACGATTAATCCCAAGCAGATGAATGGACAACCCTGCATCCGCAACATGCGTTTAACTGTTCGTCGAGTCATTGAACTGCTAGCAACCTATCCCGATCGCCAAGAATTGTTCCATGAATTTCCTCAACTCGAAGAAGAAGATATTCATCAAGCATTGATCTATGCCTCTGCCTGTTTAGAAGATCGCATCATTGATTTACCAGGCAACTATGAAACTGTTGCTTGATCAAGGATTACCGTATTCTAGAGATTAAGAGCTAATAAAACTGAACAATTAGCCAAACAATTACTTAATTGTGAGATTTAAACACAAATGAGTAAATCAATTGTATTTTGGTTTACCTGTATTTATCTGTGTTTATCTGCGTGTATCCGTGGATTGTCATTTCTTAAATCTATTTAAATAATCGACTTTTCCAGCTAAATTTATTTTTAAATCTTAAAAATACCAGCAACAATAAGGATGAGCAAAATTTTCAATTTGCCTTTAGCTAAGCTGAGAAATTGGCTTCATGGTCTTAAAGTTGGTCAAAAAATCAGCTTGGGATATACCATTGCCATTGGTGTTGCAGTGTTAGGAACAACGAGCGGCTACGCCATCGGCGAACACTACAGAGAAGAAGCTAGAGAGCAAGAAGAGATTGCTCAGCAAGAAGTTAGTCTTCTGGGTCGATTGGAAACGAATATGCTTCAAGCGCGAAAGCATCAACACCTATTTTCTACCTATGTCGATCGACCTCATTATTTGCAACAAGAATATAATCGCTATCTCGAACATGCGGCTGAAGTCAAAAAATTATGGTTGCAATTCAAAGCATCTAAAGGTTTGATTTTAAATCCTGAAGGTAAGACACACAGAGAAGTTGTGAGCGGAACTCATGCTCATTTCGTGCAAATCCATGGTAGCTCAATCGAAGCTTACCTGCGAAGAGTGGATCGACTAATCGTTCAAATTAAGCCAGCTCATTTGTCACCCCAAGAGATTAAAAGAGTAGAATATCAGTTTTTAGATTTTACCGATAGTTTAGTCGCTCTTGAGTTTGACCATATATCAGATGAGCTATCCGAGCTATTTAAGTTATCCTATCAAGAATATTTAAAAACCGACTTTACTGTAGAAGAAACCGAAGTAATTTACTTCAAGATTATCATTGTTACTAGTTTGCTATCGATCGCGATCGCGACTCTACTAGCACTCTACACCAGTCAAGCGATCGCTCGTCCTCTGAAGAGAGCAACTAATATTGCTCAACAAGTCACCAAAGAATCTAATTTTGACCTGCAAATACCCGTTACTACATCGGACGAAATTGGCGTTCTGACGACCTCACTCAATCAAATGATGCAAAAGGTTAAAATCCTTCTCAAAGAGCAAGAAGAACGTGCAGTAGCTCTTCAGCAAGCCAAAGAAACTGCTGACGCTGCTAACCGAGCCAAAAGTGAATTTCTGGCAAATATGAGTCACGAATTGCGTACTCCTCTCAATGCGATTCTTGGCTTTACTCAAGTAATTAATCGCGATCCTTACCTGAGTCATGAGCTACAAGAAAATTTAGGTATTATTAGTCGTAGTGGAGAGCATTTACTGGGATTAATTAACGAAATTCTCGATCTTTCCAAAATTGAGGCGGGTAGATTCACCCTCCACCAAAACGATTTCGATCTCTATCGTCTCCTGGATGCAATCAAAGAGATGTTACAGATAAGAGCAGAATCTAAAAATTTACAGCTCATTTTCGAGCTAGCATCAGATTTGCCTCAATATATTAAAACCGATGAGAAGAAACTGCGTCAGGTATTGCTCAATTTATTAGGTAATGCGATTAAGTTTACCGATCGAGGTAGGGTGACGCTTCGAGTTAGAAGCCATCAGCCATCAGCCATCAGCAAGAAGAAAAAGCTGAAAACTGTAAGCTGAATGCTGAGTGCTTGCTTCACTTTGAAGTTGAAGACACTGGTGTTGGTATTGCTCCTGAAGAGATGGAAAGCTTGTTTGAGCCTTTTGTACAAACAGAAATAGGACGAAACTCTCAACAAGGTACGGGTTTGGGATTAACTATCAGCAGAAAATTCGTACAAATAATGGGTGGAGATATTACTGTCAGTTCCCAGTTGAATCGAGGAACAACTTTTAAATTCGAGGTTCAAGTTGAGTTGAGTCAAGCAACTCCCATTCGATCGCCACAACCAACTAGAAAAGTAATTGGATTAGAAGCTAATCAGCCAAGCTATAAAGTCTTAATCGTGGACGATCGCCTTGAAAATCGCCAACTACTAGTTAAACTATTAGAACCGATCGGATTGCAAGTCAAGGAAGCTGAAAACGGGCAAGAAGCAATAGAAATTTGGTCAAATTGGGAACCACACTTAATAGCGATCGTCCAAAATGTCAGAATTAACAGAGTCAGCTTTAGCTGTCATGCCCAACCAATGGTTGATGGAATTACTTCAAGCTGCCACTCAACTCGATCGTATGTTAATTTCTCAACTAATAGAGCAAATTCCTGAAGAAAAAAGTCACTTAGCTCAAGCAATTCAGCAAAAGGTAGATAACTTTGATTTCGATCGAATCGCGAATCTAGTCCAACAAACTATCCATTCGTAAGCAACCCACGGGATCTCCACGTGGGCTTCAGCCCTAACTCCAGTTCATCGGTAGAAGAGACAATTGTCCCTCCATTTGACAAACTAGTGCCGAGCTTTCGGGATGGCTTACAAATACACCCCCAAGCTGAGAAATTACTAAACCAGCGTTGATATCAGCATCATGTTCCCAACCGCAGTTACCACATTTGAATCTCTTCCCATTCCGATAGGATTTTTTGGGTTCGGGATGGATGTGGTGACATCTCGCACAAGTCTGGGAAGTGTAAGCTGGTGGAACAAAAACCACCTCAACTCCAGCAATCAAAGCTTTATACAAAACCTGCATTCTGAGTTGATAGAACGACCAATTGTTTGTCTTGCGTCTTTCGGTTTTGCTTCTAGGTTTTTTGTTGAGGGATTGCCTAATGTTGGTCAAATCCTCAAAAGCCAACGCTGCATTAAGCTGTTTTGCTTCAGCTACAAGCTGTTTGGATATATTGTTGAAGAAAAACCGACACGCCCCGCAACTGCGGTCGTTTTTCCTTCCACGGCGTGTTTCACTGGGTTTCAATCGCGAGGAATTCTATGAATAGCCATCAGTTCAATTTATCTTGTGGAACTATTTTAATCGTCGATGACATACCAGACAATCTGCGTATCCTGTCCACAGCGCTGACTGAGAATGGTTATCAGGTTCGCTGTGCCAAAAATGCTGCCATGGCTTTGATGGGAGCGCGAAACGCTTCACCAGATCTAATCTTGCTCGATATCAAAATGCCAGATGTCGATGGCTATGAAGTTTGTCAAAGATTAAAAGCCGATCCCAAAACCTGTGACATTCCAGTCATTTTTCTGAGTGCGATGGATGACGTTTTTGACAAAGTTAAAGCTTTTGCAGTTGGCGGTGTAGATTACATCACCAAACCCTTTCAGGTTCCAGAAGTGATCGCTCGTGTCCAACATCAAATAGCGCTGCAAGTTGCTAAAGGAGAAATTCGCGCTTTGAATACAGAACTAGAACAAAGAGTACAACAGCGAACTAACCAGTTACAAGAAGTTGTGCAACAGCTAAGACGGGAAATTGTCCAGCGTAAATATATTCAACAGAAGCTACAGGAGAGCGAACAAAGGCTTGAGAGTATTCTTAATTCTTTAGAAGATGTAGTTTGGTCTGCTAATGTGCAAACAGGCGAATTGTTCTATCTCAATCCTGTTGCTGAAAAAATTTACGGTCGCGCGGTTTCAGAGTTTTTTCAAAACCCCAATCTCCGCACAGAAGTAGTTCACGCTCAAGACCGTCCCAAGTTTGAACATTGTCAGCAAATGCTCTTAGAGTCAGGTAGTTTCCATCTGGAATATAGAATTTGGCGACCTGATGGAAAAATACGTTGGTTGAGCGATCGCTCTCATTTAGTTTACGATACTGACGGAGAGGCAGTCCGTATTGATGGCATCATTTATGACATTACCGAGCGAAAACAAGCTCAGGAGCAGTTAGTCCACGATGCTCTCCACGATGCCTTAACAGGATTGGCAAATCGTACCCTATTTATGGAGCGTGTCAATCGAGCGCTCAAACACAGCAAACGCAACCAGGATTATGTATTTGCAGTTTTATTCATCGATCTCGATCGCTTCAAGATTGTCAATGATAGTTTGGGACATGCGGTTGGCGATCGATTATTGATCGCGATCGCCCGTTTATTAGAAGAATGTATACGTACAAATGATAGCGTCGCTCGTCTTGGTGGAGACGAATTTACCATACTTTTAGATGATATTAAACATGTCACCGATGCCACTAAAATTGCCGAGCGTCTTTTGAGTAAACTGCTCTTTCCGATCGACTGCGGTAGTCATACAGTTTTTACTGGAGCAAGCATTGGCATAGTTGCAACTTTTTAAGACTAGAAATCACTGAAAGTATGCTATTGGATTGGGGAGAGACAACTATTAATAACCTCTCAAAAATAAAAGAGAGAAGGATTCAATTGAGTATTGATGATTTTGGTACAGGCTATTCATCCTTAAGTTATTTACATCGCTTTCCCATTGATACTTTAAAAATCGATCGCTCCTTTGTCAGTAAGATGAATAGCGATCGAGAAAACTTGGAAATTGTCCAGACAATTATTACTCTTGCCCATGCTTTGCAAATTGATGTAATTGCTGAAGGAGTCGAAACCTTCGCTCAATTCGATCGCCTGAAAAACCTTGGCTGTGAATTTGCTCAAGGCTATTTTTTCTCCAAACCGATAGATTACCAGTCGGCTGAGTCATTGATTGCTCAAAATCTGCAATGGTAGGGAACAAAAGACTTTGGAAATACAAGTTTTTGTAATTGCGAATTGCTTAAGAGCGAATTGATATTAATACTAAATCCGCATCATTGATAACCTGTACTTTTTAGTTAGGCGAACTGGTTTTAAAAATCAAATATAAAAACTTAAGAATATAGAGAAAACATGCTCGGAACAAAAAAATTTTGTTTACGTAGTTGCGTTATTTCAGCAATTTGGTATCATCTAGATACAGTGTTACAATAGGTTTTTTATAAAAACTTTTTGACGATAAGCACAACACAAATGTCAAAAAGCTTAGTTTTAGGTTAATACTTGCATCGATTCCTAGCTACAAAAATTCTTTGATGGGCAATTGCTGCACTTAATTTTACTTAAGTATATCTACTTATTGTTGACAAATACATTGCAATCTGCTAGCAGTTCTCCCTTTCAGTTGACGTTACCAAGGCATTTAATTTTAACAACCACTTAAATTAAATTCTTCCCTATTTATTCCCGATTAAAAAATAGATTTTAGACATGGAAGCAAGATGACTTCCTCCCACGGCAGCATCTTCTTCAAATAACCTATAAGGCGATTGAGTGAGTTGAGTGCTTTTTACTCTGTCAAGGTTGTTGTGCTTAGTTCGTAGTAATCCCTTTAGGGGTTACTACCAACTTTTTTCCTCAATGTTATAGGCTCTAGGCTCAGGAAGGCATTTGACACTGACGAGAAAGTATTAGCAATTAGCAATTAGCCATTAGCAATTAGCAATAAATATGTCTATATCTATAACTTCTAAACTTGAAAGATTAAACCCATTTCTACCCGAAGTAATCGCCGATCCCTATCCTATCTATCGTCGCTATCGAGAAGAAGATCCCGTTCATTGGGGTATTTCTGCACATTCTAAATTACCTGGTACTTGGTATCTGTTTCGTTATCAAGATGTAATGCAAGTATTAGAAAGTCCTAAATTCGGTCGCGAAGCTTGGCGAGTTAGAGATGATGGAGAAGGTTCGCCAGTACCAAAAGCTTACAAAGGATTTCAATCGATGGTGAGTAAATGGATGGTATTTAGAGATCCACCCGATCATACTCGCTTGCGATCGCTCGTTAATAAAGTATTTTCTCTCAAAATGGTGGAAAATATTCGCCCAGAAATCCTTAAGATTGCTGATGGTTTGCTCGATCGCCTTGAAGAGAGGGCAGAAATGGATTTAGTAGAAGAATTTGCCTTTCCTCTTCCAGTAATGGTTATCGCTGCGATCTTAGGTGTCGATCCAGAAGATCGTCCCTTGTTTCGAGAATGGGCATTAGCATTGCAGCACGCCAGCGCTTCTCGTCTCACTCCTGCTCCCGATGCCTATGAAAAGGCAGAAGCAGCTACTCAAGCTTTGATTCAATACTTTAATAGTGCGATCGCCCAAAGACATCAAGAACCGCGTCAGGATTTAATTACAGCCTTAATCAAAGCAAGAGATGAAGGCGACAAACTCACCGATGACGAGATACTTGCAACCTGCATACATCTTCTCACAGCAGGACATGAAACAACGATTAATTTAATTAGTAAAGGAGTTTTAGCCCTACTCAAACATCCAGAGGCGATCGAGAAATTGCGTTCTCATCCTGAATTGATTCCCAATGCGATCGAAGAGTTAATTCGTTATGACAGTCCCGTACAAATGGTAACGCGATGGGCTTATGCAGACATAGAAATTGGTGGTAAAACCATCAAACGCGGTGATAGCGTTGGTTTAATTCTTGGTGCAGCCAACCGCGATCCAGAAAGATTTACAGATCCAGATAGTTTAAATTTTCAACGCCCAGACTACAAACATGCTGGTTTTGGTAGTGGGATTCACTTTTGCCTTGGTTCTATTCTTGCTCGCGCAGAAGCCCAAATTGCTTTTAACGTTCTACTCAATCGCTTACCAAAGATGCATTTGTTAGACGAAACAGTAGAGTGGCAAAACAACATTGTCTTTCACGGTCCCAAGCATCTACGTGTCGGTTTCTAGTTTTTGAGAGAGGCTGAGAGGCTGAGAAGCTGAGAGGCTCAGAGGCTCAGAGGCAATTATTCAATGAACCATGAACTATGAACCATGAACCATGAACTATGAGCTATGAACGAACTATGAACATTACTGAAGGTTTAGCCAAAACCATTCTCTATGTAAAAGACATGGATGCACAGGTTAGCTTTTACCGCGACATGTTGGGATTACAAGTTAAATATCCAGTAGGTTTGGATAGTTACCAAGATCAAATCTGGGTAGAGTTGGCGACGGGTGAGTGTACTTTAGCATTGCATTTCGATCGCAGCAAAGAACTCGGTAAAGATCGACCCAAACTAGTATTTAGGGTTAAAGATATTGAAACTGCTCATCAAATATTGAGCGATCGCGGTGTAAAACTAAGCCCAATTAATTCTCGCCAAGGCAATGCTAGAGTTGCTGACGGCTTCGATCCAGAAGGCTATCCTTTCTCTATTTATCAATAAAATCAAGTTCGTTTAATTAGTTGTAGTACCTTAATCTACTTCATCCTTGATTTTTCCTTCTGCCTGGGAGCCTTCTGCCCTACTCAATTCGCAATTCGCAATAGCCTACGGCACGACTACGTCTACGCAATTCGCAATTAAAAACCTTCTGCCTTCTTGCACTAGATATCGACACAACATTAACTTAGGAGAATTCAGACAATGCTCGAACAACATTCAACAACGCCTGAGAAAAAAACTTGTCCCCATATGGGCAAGGAGTTTCAACCTTTTGTTAGTCCACAATTAGAAAATCCCTATCCATTCTTTAAGCGTGCTAGAGAGGAAGAACCTCTATTTTTCAGCCCCTTGTTGAATGCTTACGTTCTTACTCGTTACGATGACATCATCACTGTCCTTAAAGATCCAAATAAATTTTCTTCTAAAGATAATCTCCAACCGATCGGAGAATATACACCAGAAGTAATTCAAGAGTTCAGGAAAGGTTTTCCGATGGTTCCTGACTTGCTTAATAGCGATGGCGAACACCACAAACGTCTACGCGCACCTTTTATCAAAATATTTGTTCCAGAAAAGCTGGAAGCGATGGAAGATTCGATTCGTTCTATTGCTAATAGATTGGTGGACAAGTTTGTCAAAGATGGACAAGTTGACATCATCGAAGAATTTGCCTATCCACTACCTCTTGAAGTCATTCTGACTATGTATGGTGTGCCTCTAGAGATGATGGAAGATATCAAGAATTGGGGACATCAGACAACAGCTTTATTCTCATCTCATTTAACCCCAGAACAACAGCTAGAGTGCGTTCGTGGCTTTGTCGAAATGCAGCACGCGATCGCAGGTTTAATTGAGGAAAGACGGAAAAATCCCCAACAGGATTTGGTCAGTGCCATCCAAGATTCCGATCTCAGTCTCAACGAAATGGTTGTTGTTTTATGCGGGTTGGTAGTTGCGGGACATAAGACTACTAGTCATCTAATTGGGAATGGCTTACAAGTTCTACTAGAAAATCCAAAATTATGGCAAGCTATTTGCCAAGATCGATCGCTGATTCCTCATGCTATTGAAGAGGTGCTAAGATATGAAGCCCCCGTTCCCGCAATGATTCGTACTACTACTCAAGAGGTTGAATTAGCAGGAGTCAAACTATCTCCAAATAGTCGCATCTTTTTAATGTATGGTTCGGCTAATCACGATGAAACGCAATTTAAAGATGCCGATCGCTTTGAACTAGAACGTTTTAAACAGCCAATCCCTAAACATCTAGCATTTGGACACGGCGCTCATCACTGTATCGGTTCAAACTTAGGCAGACGAGAAGGTCGAATTGCCTTTGAAGTATTGTCTGAAAGATTGCCAAATTTACGACTTTCCCCTAACCAAAAACTAGAAAATATTCCAGCACTCATGAGTCGTGGTTTCAAAAGACTCGAACTGGAATGGGATGTTTAGAGAATAGGGATTAGGGATTAGGGAGCAGGGGAAGCGGGGGAGGCGGAGGAAGCGGGGGAAGTAATGAGTAAAAAAACTTAAGACTTAAGTCTTAAAACTTCTGACTTCTGACTTCTGACTTCTGACTTTTGACTTTTCCCCACACCCCATACCCTACACCCTAGTCTCTAACTACAAGCTTTGGCTATTGCTAAATGCACTAGTCATTGAAATGAAGCCATTCGATCGCAATTGCGAGGCTTCAGGATTTACATCACATACTATCTGAAACTAAAGGAGAAAAAACAATGAATATGCCTGTTTTAAGCCGTGGTGCTACTGGTGCTGGTGTAGAACGTCTACAAAAAGATTTATCTGCACGTGGATATCAGCTTACAGTTAACGGTTCATTTGATGAGTCTACCGAAAATGCAGTCAAAGCTTTTCAAAAGGATAATAACTTAACCATAGATGGTGTAGTTGGCGCTCAAACTGGGCAAAAATTAGGCGGTCGTCCTCAATAGGCGATCGTGAGGTCTAGTCTGCATTCAGCTTTCAGCATTTCAGCTTTCAGTTTTGGGCTGAGGGCTGAGGGCTGACAGCTAAGTGGTATGAACTATGAACTATGAACTATGAACTATGAACAAATTAAACGCCAACTTCTATGGCATGGGATTTTTATCTGTACCTTAGCATTTATCATCGGTTTATTTATTCCTTTGTATGCTAATCCCCGTGCAGGATTGGCAGCTCATGTTCTCGGAATTACTGAGGGAATGTTTTTAGCGATTATTGGTTTTGTTTATCCGCAGCTTAAACTATCTTTCTTTCTCGCTCAATCTAATTTTTGGATGCTAATTATTAGTGCTTATGTTGGTTTACTCGGTCAGTTTTTGAGCGCAGCATTCGGTTTAAAGAGAATTTTAGTTATTACTGGTGCGGGAATGGCTGAAGGGAATGTCTGGATGGAAACTAGTGTAGAAATTGCTACTAAAGGAATTAGTGTTCTGCTTATTGCTGCTTGTGCGATCGTTCTGTTTGGTTTGAGGGAAGGTGAAAAGGCAGAGGAGTAGAGATGTAGAGGAGTAGAGGAGTAGAGGAGCAGAGATGCAGAGATGCAGAGGTGCAGAGGTGCAGAGGTGCAAAAAGGAGAAGCTGAAATGAAATTTATCTATTTATTAATTACGGCGATCGCTTTGGGTATTGCTATAGATGCCCAAATTGAAGCGCAACAAATGAAACCTCAACAGCAAATTAGGTCAGATTCTGTTGAATATCTAACTTCTGCTGATACCACCTCTCTCAATCTTCCTTTTTCTGAAGCAGTGCGGGTTGGTAATATGCTTTATCTATCAGGCGCGATCGGCAATATCCCTGGACAGAAAAAACTCGTTTCTGGTGGAATCAAGGCTCAAACAAAGCAGACGATGGAAAATATCAAAAGTGTTCTTGAGAGAAACGGTTCTTCAATGGATCGGGTTGTGCGATGCAAAGCGATGAGCAATCTGTGACTTTTCAGACATCCTCTCACCTGTGTATTTAATTTTGTGCAACTACTTATCTTCCCTAGTTCGTCTCTATTCGTGCTTACCATCGGTTTCAGCCTCAATAAACAATGAACCATGACGGCGGGTAAACAAATCGGAGGAAACCTCCGATTTTCCCGCCTCAATAATGAACCACGAACAATGAACCACGAACAATTAACTATGAACACAAAATCTAAACCTAAAAACGAACCCAATATTTTTCAAGATAAAAACTTTTACGTAATTAACTTGCTTACAGTAGTTGCTATTTTGGGTGGAACTATTCATAATCCCTCGTTACCAACTATTGAAAAATTCTTCCAAGTTACGGAAGAACAAGCATCGTGGGTATCAACGTTGTTTCAATTACCTGGGGCAATTATTACACCCATTTTTGGCATCTTAGCTGACACTTTTGGCAGAAAACAGATTTTAATTCCCTCTTTACTAGCGTTTGGTATTGGTGGGGCATTTAGTAGCTTTGCACCTACTTTTCAGAGTCTCCTCCAGTGGCGATTATTTCAAGGTATTGGTACTGCCAGTTTAGAGTCTTTACAAATGACCATTATTGGCGATCTTTACCGAGGTAGACAAATGGGACAAGTGATGGCGTTTAATGCCAGTTTAATTGGCATGAGTTCCGCTATTTTTCCGTTGCTAGGTGGAATCTTAGCTTTGTTTAGCTGGCGCTATCCTTTTATCGTGGCTTTATTAGCATTTCCTGTAGCTTTTCTCGTTCTAGTTCAACTTAGACTACCACAACAACAAGGTCAACCTGAAAAATTTGAACTTAAAACCTATCTGCAAAGTACCTGGCAAAGTATTAACAACCGTCGGGTATTGGGTTTATTTTTTGCGATGATGTCTTTATTTGCCTTGCAAACGGGAACTTGTTTAACTTATGTTCCCTTCGTCGCCGCTAATAATCTGGGTGCTTCTGAAGCAATTACTGGCATCTTGCTGACTTCTATGTCCATATCTCTGGCGATCGCTGCTTCTCAATTGGGACGTTTGACACAAAAACTTTCGGAAATAAAGTTAATTAAACTGGCTTTCTTGCTTTTTGCCCTTGCTTTACTAATTGTTCCTATTATTCCTAATATTTGGTTATTATTTATTCCTATTTTTTTGATGGGTGTGGCTCAAGGTCTTGCTTTTCCTTGTACTCAGGCTTTGTTAGCAGGGCTTTCCGCACAGGAATCAAGGGCAGGATTTATGGCAATTAATTCTACTCTACAATCTTGGGGACAGACACTTGGTCCCCTTTTAGGTAGTCTTGCGGTTAGATTTTGGGGGTTGCAATCAGTATTTTATGCCAGCGCTGTGTTTGCTTTGATTTCTTTTGCTATCTTCAATTATCTACAAACTGCTAAAATTATTAAGTTTACGGCTGATACTATCCTCTACAGTCCTCCAGTGAGCAATCGTCCAGCACCTGCGGCGATCGGGAATCTCCCTGAAACTGCCGTACAAAAACCTGTTGCTAGATTAGTTAACGTGCAAACCAATGAAGTTTTTGAACTACCAGAAGATTTCTCGATAATTAGACTGGGCAAATTCGGTAATAGTGGTACTCCTGGGATCGATTTTTCTGCGCTACCTAATTCCAAATATATTTCCCGCAATCATGCTGAAATTCGTTTTGATGGACAAAACTATTATATTCAAGATTTAGGTAGTTCTAATGGAACTTATATTTATAAATATCCAATGCTGCCTGGAGTTTGGTACAAATTGAAACCTGGGCTACCGATCGCCTTTGGTAAGCGAGGAATAATATCCTTTATGTTTGAGATTGATTAAATATTTCGATCGAAAATAGATAAGCTGTTCCACATTTACAGCTAATTTCAGTTGAATAGACTACATCAGCAGTGAGCAGTCAGCCTTCAGCCTTCGTTGAATGTTAGAAATTAGATAAAAATGGGAATTCTAAATCTATAGAAATCTTTTTCAACAAATCTAAATTTCGAGCGATGACGATTGAAGTAACTAAACCCAAGATAAAAGATTTACAGTTAGATGTAATTGAGTTACTAGAAACAGTTAGTAGCTTAATGGGTAGAGCCAGAAATGCTCTCATTAGCGATCAATCCAGTGCTAAGTATTCAGAATTCAAACAAGAGATTGAAAATGCCATTCATAATGTTCAAGATTTAGAACTAAGAATGGCAGTTGTTGCACCGATGAAAGCAGGAAAATCGACAATTATTAATGCTATTGTCGGTCAAGATTTGCTCCCCAGTCGCAATGCGGCAATGACAACTATTCCTACAGAAATTATTTTTAATGGCAATATTAAAGAACCGATTTTAACTATCAGCGATCGTACCTTGTCGATTGTTAGAGATGCTTATGATCTCCTCAAGCAAAAAATCATTTTACTAGATCAAAAGCAGCAATTACAATCAACTATCTCCCCATATCCTCACTTAGTTGAATTAGTTGAAGAAATTAAGCACAAAGTAGGATTTATTAGTCGTTCTAAAACAATGGGACGAGAAGAAATTACTCAAGTTTTAAAAAGTATTAACGATCTTGTGCGTCTAGGTAGTGTTTTAGACCCTACTTTCGATATACTAGCTAAATTTACTGAAGTTCCTCGTCTAGAAACTCCTTTTTGGCGTTCTCAAGAAAACGATCGCTCCGATCGCATTGGCAATCTAGTTATTATCGATACACCTGGCCCTAATGAAGCAGGGGAAAATCTGAAACTAACCGCAGTAGTAGAAGATCAGCTTCGCAGAAGTTCGATCGTTTTAATCGTGCTTGATTTTACTCAATTAAGTAGTAAAGCAGCAGAAGAGGTTAAAAAGCAAGTTCAACCAATTATCAATTTATTGGGAAAAGAAAATCTCTACGTTCTTGTTAACAAAATCGATCAAAGAAGAACGGGAGATATGACTCCCGATCAAGTAAAAGAATTTGTCTTTGCTGACTTAAATTTAAGCGACTCTAGCGACACCAATAAGGTGTTTGAAATTGCTGCGAGAAGAGCATTTTGTGCGACTAAATTCCTGTTGGAATTACAGCACAATCCCCAGTCTAATCTTAACGAGATGCAAACAGCTATAGCAATAGCACAGGAAGCTCTTGGTGCAAGATGGGAAGCTAAATTGCAAAAAGCTAGTTTGACAGAGTTACAAGAAGAAGCAGAGTATCTTTGGCAAGATTCTGGATTTGCACCATTTTTAAAAAAGGCGATCGGCGCACTGATGGAAAGTGCAGCACCTCGTTGTCTTAAGTCTGCCTTGAAATTAGCTGGTCATCGTTTATTAGAATTACGAGATGATATTAAATTAAGAGGTAGCGCGATCGCTCAAGATGAAGAAAAACTTAGAGATGAAATTAAAGCTTTAGAAGCAGATCTTGATCGCCTAGATTTTTGTCGCAAAAAGTTTAAGGAAGTAGAGCAAATTAGATCGTCTCTACAACTTAATCTTAAAGTCATTGTCGAACTACTCCAAAAAGAAGCTCAAGTTAGCATGGAAGATTATTTTTTGGAGGAAGATTATCAACAAGGCGACTTACTCAAAAAAATGGATATCAAAGCTAGAGAAATCTTCTTAACTGATATCACTTTTTCTAATGTCGAACTTTTTCCTAAATGGATGTCTCGTATTTCTGACTCTATTTCTAGTTCAATCAAATCTAAATTGAAATATAAAATGTCGGGGATAGCAGAGTTTAAAAATGAAAAGGAAGCAGAAGAATTTTCCAATCAAGCAATTGCTTGGGCAAAACAAAGAGCAGACAGTTTACTAATAGCATTTCGTCAGAAAACGGAGAAAGAAATTTTTAAAGCTCAAACCAATTTAATTGAATTTTTAGATCGAGAAACTAAACCAATTATCGAACAAGCATTACAACGCTTAAATCAAGCTTTTGATGTCAAACTATCACCACCTCCAATTGATTTAGATACAATCGAAAATTCTGATTATCTCAAGCCACAAATTAGTAGGCAAGCCAGACAATTAATTAACTCTAAAATAGTTAAAGAAAGACCCTGGTATTATTTAGGATTAGTTGAAAAAAGGAAAAAAGTAGAAATTACTCGTACAGAAACTTTTTACAGTATATCTCTACAAGATTTGGTCAATCAAATTAATGAGTCAATTGAAAAAAATGTAGAGTGTATTAACCAAGAACTCGATCGCTATTTAGATGAAGATTTTAAACAGCGTATCGACAATTATTTTGCAGCCTTAGATAACTATTTAGGTAACTATCGCCATAGTTTAATGCAAGCACAGCAAGACCAAAAATTATCTCTCGGCGAGAAAAAGACTTTGGTTGATGAATTGAATACCCTTTATCCAGACACAAAACAAAGAGTTAAACAAGTTAAAAGTTATCTCGATCTGATTAAAAGTTTTACTAATTAACGAAGGCAGAAGGCAGAAGGTTTATAGGCTCTAGGTTTTTCCCCTTGTCCCCTTTTCTCCCCCTCTTCCTCCGCTTCCTCCGCTCCCCCTGCTCCCTGCTCCCTGCTCCCTGTTCCCTATTCTTGACCAAGTTAACTGAGATGTTTGTTGATGCCAATGCCAGCGAAGTAAATTCGCAATTTGTCCTTCAACTAATCCAGGTAAAGCGATCGCTCTTCTCGGTGATTCTGTTGCCATAGCGATCGCTTTTTCTATGTTACAAATATCCCAGTCAACTAAATTTTTTACTCCTACTAATAGAGGTAAAGTTGTCCCTGCTAGAGTTCCATCTGATAACCTGGCAGTTCCATTTTTTACTTCGATTTGGCGACTGTCCCAAGGATAAATTCCATCTGCTAATCCGATCGGTGCTAAGGCATCGCTGACTAGAAAAATTCCCTGCTCGTAGTTGCTAGCACTCACTAATATTTTTAGCATGGTTGGACAAATATGTTCACCATCTGCAATTAAACCACAATAGACATTGTTATTAACTATTGCTTCTCCTAATAATCCTGGTTCGCGATGGTGCAATGATGGCATGGCATTAAAAGCATGAGTCACCATTGAAGCACCTAATTGGAATGCTTTTTTTGCTTGCTCGGCAGTTGCTAGAGAATGTCCTAAGCTAATTACAATACCTAAAGATTTTAAATAAGTAATTGCTTGTTCTGTGGGGTCTAATTCTGGCGCTAAAGTGATTATTTTGACGATCGAACTATAATCACCCAAGGCTTGTTTAATATTTTCAATAGTTAAGGGTAATAAATATTCTACTGGATGAGCGCCGCGTTTTTTTTCGTTGAGAAATGGACCTTCTAAATGGACACCTAAAATTTGTGCTTGTTTGTGGCGATCGAGGTAAGAGTTTTTTTCTATAAATTCAGCAATTACAGCTAGCGATCGCTGAATTTTCTCCACAGATGTAGTGACAAGGGTGGGTAAAAATCCGTCTACTCCCTGTTGCCATAAGAATTCACAGATTTTAGTTAATAATGGCAGATCTTTAATTTCTAAATCGGGAAAAGCTAAACCTAAACCACCATTAATTTGTAAGTCTACTCCACCAAGAGAAATCCAATCGCCATTAACGTCAATTATCGATCGATCTGGTTCTAATTGTTGTGTATTATTTTGTGCTTGAATCGACTCTATTAAACCGCGATCGTTAATGTGGATTTGATATAGTCCCGTGCGATCGATTAGTCGAGCATTGATAATGGTTATTTCATGGTTCATGCAAAAAAGGGAATAGGGAATAGGGAATAGTATTCTTTTAGCTGATAGCTGATAGCTCTAGAACTGAATTGTGAAATTTATTTAGGATCGCTATATAAAAAATAAAATAGGAATTGACAAAATCAAAAAAATTTGAAAAAATTTATTTTATAATGGGGATATTTTCGTTTTTAAAATATGAGATTATATTTCCATTATGAAAAATTCTTTTTTAAAGAATACCATAAAAGTAGCCTCAAAAAATTTTTTGTTCGATTTTTTTAATTAGCTGTCAAAAAAGTGAAGAGCGAGAGCAGATTGATTCAATGAAAATTTAGCCCCTCAGCTTCTCTGCCTCTCAGCTCCTCAGCCTTGCTACCTTTATCGATTCAAAAAACCAGAAGCCATCTGCATGGCATCACCCATATCGAAACTACCATCACCATCAGCATCAAGGAAACTGCTGAGAACGGAATTAGAACCCTGTTCATTATTGCCAGTTTTAAGAAAGTTGAGCGCCAAAGGAACTAAGGTAGGTAGCATCTGCTGCACAGTATCTTGACTAATTCCCGTACGATTCTCTACCTCTTGCAGCAAACCTTGTAATTGAGGCGCACTAAACAAAGCATTAACTGCCATATCATTTGCTTGATTGCCTGCAAATTGATTGATAAGTTGCTGTACTTGTCCTTCTCCACCAGCATCACGTTGTTCTGACAAAGCAGATTTAGTGTAATTACCAACAACCGACATTACCGATTGTAATGCACCTGAATCGGCTTGATGAGCGCCACTTAATTGCTGAACAGTGTCTAGAATACCTGCGAGTTGATTGGGACTTCCTTCTTGTCCTGGGTCGTTAATTGCACCAAGTATTTGATTAAATAAACTCATAGTTTTAAAATTCTCAATTTTGGAGTGTTTTAAAAAGCTATTCTTTAGCCAGATCTAACACGAATTGACTCTTATTTCTAGAAAATAGGTACAAATTTAAATTTTATTTTTGATTTTTGGTAGCTACATTAATTCGGGCGCTTAGTTGGGATAAGGTTTGACTGAGATCGGCATCTTTTCTTTTAAGTTGATCGATTTTTTCACAGCTATACATAACAGTAGTGTGATCTTTGCCGCCGAATTCTTCCCCAATTCTAGGTAAACTGAGTTCTGTATGCTGGCGCATCAGGTACATACCTATTTGTCTCGCCCAACTAATTTCGCGTCGGCGCGAATTGCCTTTAAGATCTTCAATTGACACAGCAAAGGTTGCAGAGATAATTTCCATAATCGTTTCTGGAGAGGCGATCTCTTTTTCAACAGGAGGATTCAAAACTGGGGCAATATTTTCCACTGTCATCGGCAATCCAGAAATAGAAATATAGGCGATCGCCCGAATTAAACCGCCTTCTAGTTCCCGAATATTAGAGGTGTAATTACTGGCAATATATTCAATAATGTCTCTAGGCAAGCGCATATTTTCATATTCTGCTTTCTTTTGCAAAATTGCCATGCGCGTTTCTAAATCGGGTACTTGGATATCAGCAATCAATCCCATCGAAAAACGGGAACAAAGACGATCTTGTAGGCGTGGAATCTGATTAGGAGGGCGATCGCTAGCTAAAACGACTTGTTTACCTGCTTCATAGAGAGTATTGAAGGTATGGAAAAACTCTTCTTGAGTAAACTCACCTTTTTCAATAAATTGAATATCATCAACTAAGAGAATGTCAGCAGTACGATAATGCTCTCTAAAGCTTTGCATATTATCGTTGCGAATTGCCCCAATTAAATCGTTAGTAAACTGTTCGGTAGAGACGTAAAAAACATTGGCATTGGCAAAAATTTCTAAATGGTAATGTCCGATCGCCTGCATTAAATGGGTTTTTCCCAAACCAACCCCTCCATATATAAACAAAGGGTTAAAGTCTCGTCCTGGGGATTCAGCAACAGCTAAAGAAGCAGCATGAGCCATGCGATTAGTTGGTCCAACGACAAAACGATAAAATGTATATTTAGGATTTAATTTATTTGGTTTAGCATGATGTCTTTCGCTTTCTAGGTGATAACTGACGTTGGGAATTGACAAAAATCTCTCTTGCTCATCAACAATCGCGATGTTATCCTCTGGATCGGCAATTAGTTGAATTTCTACCGCTTGACCTAAAACTTCTTGAACGACATCAGCAATCGTTTTTAAGTAGTGTTTTTGTAAATGATTAAATACAAAACGATTAGGAGCGCGAATAATCAAACATTTATCGCTAAAGTCTTCTGCGGTAGTGTTTTGAATCCAGGTTTCAAAAGTAGGACGACTCAATTGTAATTGTAGTCGAGCTAATACTTGATTCCAGAATTGTCGGAGAGGAATATCCACGAGTGTACTATGAGTTAAAAATCTCGATCGAGAGAGTATTATCTCTTTTTAGCAAAGTTCTCGTTTCTCGGAGTAATCATGGCACAAATACTTGAAATTAAGCAACTTGGCGATCCCATTTTGCGACAAAATGCGGATGCGATCGCCCAAATTAAAGATAAATCCCTACAAGAGTTAATTGATTCCCTAATTGAGACGGCGAAAGCAGCTAATGGTGTGGGTATTGCAGCACCTCAAGTATCTCAATCCTATCGATTATTTATCGTCGCTTCTCGTCCCAATCCGCGCTATCCTAACGCACCGTTAATGGAGCCAACAGCGATGATTAATCCCCAGATAATCGCTCATTCTGAGGAACTAGTCAAGGATTGGGAAGGTTGTTTGAGTGTTCCAGGGAAAAGGGGTTTAGTACCTAGATATCAAAGCATTGAAGTAGAATATCTCGATCGCGATGGCAATTTACAGCATCAAATTTTGATTGATTTTGTAGCGAGAATTTTCCAACATGAATTAGATCATCTCGATGGCATTATTTTTTTAGATCGCCTAGAAAGTAGCGAAGATTTATTTACAGAACAAGAATATTTAGATTTGCTTCAATCGAGTTAATTCCTCTACAAATTAGAGAGAAAAAAGATAACAGCGATTGTCAAACCCACCAGAGGGTGGGTGTTTTAATGTTTCATGTCGATTCACCTGCTCACAGTTAATGGTGTCAAGCATATTAATAATCTTACTTCTGAGCGATTATGGTGCTTACAGTTCTTTGGTTCTCCTTGCCGTAAATATTACCTCCTCTCTTGATTGGCTTCTACTGCGGGACACAGAAATTCGACCCGATCGATCTCTACCTGCGGAATGTGGGTTGCATCCGTCTAAAGTATTATTCTTACAAAACTAAAATAAGTTAGAATTAGGCTGTGAGGATTAGATTAATTATGCAAAATTCCTCTGGTTTATCTTAATATTTTTTAACAAACGAGCTTTTATTTTAGCATTTTAGGTATTTTCGATCGAAGCACTTTATGAGTTTGTTCGTCTAAGAAAAACTCAGCCAAATCTTATCGAAAC
>CAZJTL010000065.1:0-22575 GCA_964548905.1 uncultured bacterium
GTTTCGGCGCTATTCAACCAGCGATGCAACAGGCGATCGCGCACTGTGTAAGCTAGCGCCATGTAGTAATCGTTTTTGGTGGCAATGGCTGGAAATTTTCCCTGAATATAGAAGAGATTATCAGCTAAAGCACGTCTTAGAGTTTCTATACTCAATCCCGTGCGATCGTCCTCAACAATTATTTGTGTGGTGTTGTTGGTTGGCTGTAATTGTGTCATTGGCAACCGTCCTTATGTAGGGAAAGCTCTCTCTTCTACAATTGAAGCAAGTTTTTAGGCTCGATCGACAATTACTTGTTTTTATTTAATTTTGATTATTTCGCGCCAAGGCACAGAGACGCAGATTCTGTTTTGCTTTTAACTTTTGCCGTCGGCTCTAATTCTAGCCAAACTGTTGCACCACAATTCTTTTGTTCTTGAGGTCTGTACACGATTCGACAACTGCCTTCAACGTAATGCGCTATCCCTCCCCGTCCTCCAGAGAAGCGGGATATATCGAGCCGCCCTTGCGAGTACCCGCAATATCTAGGGCGGGGAGGGATAGCGCAACGGACGGTTAAAGTATCGGAGGAGACCTCCGATACCACGTCCTCAATTTTTTGAGGGTTCGACACCCGAAAACAATTTATTCATAAGTACTCAACACATGAGACAATATTTCGCATGAAACAAGTTCTCACAGTCTCTTGCAAGCTCCAAGTATCGATTAGTGCCGTCGCCAAAATAGAAACGACACTGAAAGCGTTTGCGGACGCTTGCGAATGGGTAAACCAAGAAGTTAAACCAAATTTGATCAATGAATTGGCAATACAGTCTTTGGTCTACCAAGATGTGAGAGCTAAATTTGATTTGTCTGCTCAGTTGGCAATCCATGCTATTAGACGAGTCGCTGGCAACAGAAAGACAGCTAAAAAAGATAACAAGCCAGTTAAAGGATTTAAGCCAACTTCTGCCACCTACGACATTAGAAGCTTCAGCTTTCGAGAGAAAGATTGGACTGTTAGCTTGACAATGGTTGGTGGTCGTGAAAGATTTAGCTTGGCAATTGGAAACTACCAGCGCGGATTGCTTAAAGGACAAAACCCTAAAAGTGCTACTCTCTCTAAGAGAAAAGATGGTAGTTACTATCTGAACATTCAGCTTGAATCGACCCCACCAGAACCAGTTAAGACTGATAACGTTTTGGGGTGCGATTTGGGTAGAACAGACATTTGCGTTACTTCTGAAGGAGAAAAATTCACTGGTAAACAAATAACTAAAATCAGAAATAAATACGCAGATTTGAGAGCAAAACTCCAGCAAAAAGCCGCGAAAGGCACACGCAGCACTAGACGTAGATGTCGAGAACTGCTGAAACTGTTGTCGGGCAAGGAGAAACGCTTTCAGTCGCACACCAACCACACTGTCAGTTATCGTTTGGTACAACAAGCAAAAAGGGATAACCAAGTTATTGCACTCGAAAACCTCACGGGGATTAGGGAAAAAACTAACCAATTGCCACAAAGCAGGAAAAATAAACGATTGGGCAATTCTTGGGCTTTCTATCAGTTGAGGCAATATTTGACCTACAAGGCGATTAAGTTTGGTGTAGAACTCGTATTTGTCGATCCCAGATATACCAGCCAAATGTGCCACCAATGCAACCACATCCACCCCATCAGAGGTGAATCGTATCGAAGTGGTAAAAGGTTTGCTTGTGGTCATTGCTCTTGGTCTGGAGATGCTGATTATAACGGGGGTCGTAATATTGCGGCTCTAGCTAAGGTGCTTTTAGACGCGCCTTGCGGTTCGGGTCTTTCTTGCTCTTTGAGCAGGGATGATTCAGGGCTTCTGAAATCCCTACCCTCTGCGTTAGCAGGGTAGGGAAGTTTAAAGTATATTAGCTTCCAATTGCAAAATCAATTCTGCGGCGGTTAAATTGCCTTTTTCTGGAATTCTAGTATGAGATGGCAATTGTCTGAGAAGATTAAGAGCTTCTCTCTGCATTTTTATGGTTCTTTCTAAATCTCCTTCTTGTTGATATAAATAACTTAGATCGATGTAAGCAGAAATAGAATTTGGTTCTAGATAAATAATTTTTTTGAAAATACGTTTTGCTTCTTCTTTATTGCCTTGCTCTTCGGCAATTTGTGCTAATAAATAATGAGGAATAACAGAAAAAGAATCGATCGCGATCGCCTGCTGGCAATATTTGTTGACTTCTGCATATTTGCGGAGGTTTGCATGTATTTGTGCCATCAAATAATTTGCCTTAAAACAATTATTTTTTAACTGTAAAATTTGGTTTAGCTTTTCAATTGCTAAATTGTATTGTTTGTTTTCGATTAAAGTTTTTATTTCTTGAAATTGATCGAATTCATCAACTTGAACTTGCTGTTCTTTGACTATTAAAGCTGATTTTTGACTATTGTGTTGATTTTTACTAACTAACTCGCTAAGCTTTTTGCTAATATCAATTGTCGGTTTGATTAAATTTAGATCTAGTTTTTGATTAATTTGATGGGGAAATTTTTCTTTAATTCGATCGAGCGAGGATAAAACTTCAGAAGCAGGAGTTTTTTGCTGAGCGCTAATACTAGAATCTTTTTTCTGATAAATTATTGATTCTGGAAATACTTTAGTTTCAAATTTTTTCAGATCGTGACCGCTTAATTCAGTATGTCCTGCTAAAAAATATCCAGATGCTTTGAGAGTGTAGTATATCTTTTCTAAGACATTAGCTGTTGCTGCTTCCTCAAAATAGATAAAAACATTACGACAAACCATTAAATCCATTTCTCTTAATTCAGTATGTGCTTGAGGAAAAGCATCTTTAACTAAATTAACAGCTTGAAATTTAACTATCTTTTTGATTTCTGGAGACAGATGGTATTGATTCTTGATTTTTTCAAAGTATTTTTGTTTAATTAATTCGCTAACACCTCTAAATGACCAAGGATTATAAATTCCTTTTCTTGCTTCATTTAAAGCCTGACGATCGATATCTATACCTAAAATAGTTATCTTCCACTGCCAAAAATCAAGAATTGCTTCTTTAAGCATTATCGCCAGAGAATAAGGTTCTTCTCCCGTAGAACAACCCACACTACAGATACGAATAGTGCGATGAAATTGATTGCGTTGAATCAGTTCTGGAATAATATGTTCTCGAAGTAAGTTAATTTGATTTTCATCACGAAAAAAATAACTTTCGTTATTAGTTAATAAAACAGATAATTTTTCCCATTCTTGATGACATCTCCAGTCATTATCATTGAGTAATTGATAATATTCTTGTGGAGATTTTAAATTTAAATCCTGCATTCTAATCGAAATTTTTTTATCTAAAATATTCCAATCCTTTTCTCTAATAATTATTCCTGTATGTTGGACGATCGCATCACAAAAATCTTGTCTTAATTTGTTCATGGCTCATAGTTCATGGTTCATTGGTGGTTAGTTATTTGTTGTTTGTTAATGGCTAATCGCTAATCGCTAATTGCTCCCTCTGCTCCTCCGCTTCTCTGCTATAAAGCTCCCTGCTGATAACTGACAACCTAAATTACCTTCCTCACCAATAAAGGTGCGATATCGTCGATCGCGAGAATTTGTCTGGCTGCACCGAGGGCGATCGCTTCTTTGGGCATACCAAAGACTACAGAAGTTTGTTCGTCTTGGACGATCGTTAAACCTCCTGCTTGAAAAATAGACTGCATTCCTGCTGCACCGTCTCTACCCATTCCAGTTAGCAAAACACCAGCCATGTTAGCGCCATAAAATTTAGCAGCAGATTGAAAAGTAGCAGTGACAGAAGGACAATGACCGTCGATCGCTGGTAAATTTGAGTAGACCATTTTGCCGAAGGAATTAAATTCTAAATGATGCTTTTCAGGCGCAAAATAAATAGATCTTGGCATCGGTAATTCGCCATCTTGGGCAATTTTGACTTTTAACTGACATTCAGCAGACAGCCAATCTACTAATCCTTGCAAGAAACCGATACTGATATGTTGAACACAGGCGATCGGAACTGGAAAATTATGAGGTAAAGATGCGAGAATTTTATGTAGTGCTTGTGGCCCTCCAGTAGAAGCACCGATCGCCACGAGTTTAATATTGGTATAGGTAGTGCCAGATTGTGCAGTTTGAAATGTACTGGTGGTTTTATATGAAGAAAATGGCAATGGGTGAACTTTAGCTACAGCTACAGGTTGTCTTGGTAAATGCTTGGTTAAAACTTTCACTCCAGAAAGAACCTTGATTTTGTTAATCAATCGATCTTTTGCTTGTTCGTAATCAGATTCCATTCCAGTAGCAGGTTTAGGAAAAACATCGACTGCACCTGCTTGTAGCAATTTAAAGACATTATTGCTTTTGTCGTTATTATCGACTGAATTACTAATCACTAAAATCGGTCTAGGATATTTTGCCATGACTTGTCTAGTCAACTCTAAACCGTCCATTTTCGACATATGTAAGTCAGTGCAAATGACGTTAGGATCGAGTTTAGGAACTTTTTCTAATGCTTCTTTGCCATTACAAGCCGTACCGACAACGGTTACTTCCGATGAAGATTGAAGTAGCCTTTTGAGAATAGCTAAGGCAATGGGAGAATCTTCAACTAAGAGAACTTTGATTGGTTGGTTCATGGGTTTATAGCTATCAGTTTTCAGCTTTCAGCTTTCAGCTTTCAGCTATCAGTTTTTAGCTATCAGCTATCAGCTATCAGCTTTCAGATAATTACTGACGGCTGACGGCTGACGGCTGATTACTAAAGTGGCTTAGCCGCAACTTTCTTACTAGCAAGAACTTTGATTTTAGTAATCAAATTCCGTTTGACTTCCTCCGAATCAGCACCGTTAGCTACTTGAGGTTTGGGCATTACATCTAAAGCACCTGCTTGTAATACGTCGAAAATATTATTGATATCGCTCGATTGAACGACATTACTGAGAACTAAAATTGGGACTGGATATTTTGCCATTACCTGTTTAATTAGTTCCATACCGTCCATTACAGGCATTTGTAAATCTGTACAAACTACTTGTGGTTGCACAACGGGTATTAGATTGAGAGCTTGCATACCATCGTTTGCAGTTCCTACCACTTGAATATCTGGACATTCATCCAGCATCTTTTTAAACATACTCAAAGCAACAACAGAATCTTCAACGAGAAAAACTTTAATAGGTGAAGTCATGGGTTTAATCTCCGTTAATAGTTAATAGTTCATGGGGTGTAGGGTGTAGGGTGTAGGGAATAAACTTATTACTTATTACCTATTACTTCTGCTCCCTCCGCCTCCTCCGCCTCCTCCGCCTCCTCCGCCCCTCTAGATCAACCTCCTCAGCGTATCCAACAATAATTTCTGATCGAAATCGCCTTTGGTAAGATAAGCGTTAGCTCCTGCTTCTGCACCTCGTTTACGATCGCTTTCGGATGCAAGAGTAGTAACTAGTACGATCGGAAGTTCGTTATATTCCTGATACTGGCGAATTCTGGCAGCTAGTTCTAATCCGCTTAAATTGGGCATTTCTACGTCAGAAACAACGGCATCATATTTACCCTCCCTAACTTTGTTAAAACCTTCTAATCCATCTACGGCAATGGTGACATTAAAGCCAGCACCTTCTAACAGCCGCTTCATCTGAGTGCGAATGATGATGGAATCTTCTACAAGTAGAATTTTGTTTTTCCTAGTCTCGCGATCGAGACTTCTGGCAACACTAACGCTACTACCCTGATGTACCGATTTGAGCAAGTCTTGAGGATTGAGTACCATACAGACTTCCCCATTACCAAGGATAGTTGCACCAGAAATATTACGAATGCGTTTGAGTAGTTTGCTTTGCGGTTTTAAGACAATATCCTGGCGATCGAGAATAGCATCAACAAAAATTCCCAAGCGATCGCTACCAATCTTGAAGATAATACAAGCAAGAGTTTTCGATTCTAAACTAGTTGTTTGCAGTGAAGATGGGGCATTAACTTCTAGTTCGAGTAAATCTGCTAACCAAACCACTGATACTGGTTCGCCATTAAAAGTAATCGCTTGACTACCCTCGATCGCGAAAATTTGCTCTCTCGATACCAGCAGCATTGTTTCTACATCATCGATCGGGATGGCATAGGGAGTCTGGTTAACTTCGACGATTAGTACTTGAGTCGTAGCTAAACTAGCACTCAGACGCAGGCGAAATTCACAACCCATACCAAAGACAGACTCAACCTGAATCGTGCCTTTGAGTCGCTCAACATTGGCGCGAACAACATCTAAACCGACACCTCTGCCAGAAATTTCAGTAATCTCTGTGCGCGTGGAAAAACCAGGAGCAAAAATAAGAGATTGAATCTGGTTTGCTGTCATGTTTGCTAGTTCCGCTTCAGTGCAAACACCCCGTTTTAGTGCAGTTTGTCTAATGCTGTCAAGATTTATACCTCGTCCGTCATCAATAATATCAATGCCGATCAAATTACCAGTTTGATAGCCACGTAAGCGTAAGGTAGCGATAGGCGATTTACCTGCTTTCTGTCTTTCTTCGGGTGTTTCAATCCCGTGATCGACAGCATTACGCAGAAGATGCAGGAGAGGATCTTTCATTTCTTCAAGAATGCGCTTATCTACTTTCGTATCCGCACCTTCGATAATTAGATCGATCTGTTTACCTTGCTGTTTAGCTAAGTCTCTAACCATGCGCGGAAAAAGATTAAAAATATTAGCAAAAGGTAACAATCTGAGGGTATTAATCCCCGATTCTAGTTGATTGGCGATCGCGTCTAAACTGGCGGTATCTTCGTAAACTTCATTTTTGAGCTGACTAACTAAATGTCCCAAACGTTCTAGCCTTTTGCCATTGCGATTGTGAAAATTATAGACTTGCTCGCCAGATTGTCCGTCTAGATCTCGTCCAATTTGTCTAACAATCCCTTGATTGACTGAATTATCGCGACTCCATTCCTCCCAGAGATTTAAAATTTCTTCAATTTCATCGAGACGACGGGCAACCCTAAGTTTAGTCACACTCAACTCACCAGCATGGCGCATCAAGACATCCAGTTTATCCGCTTCAACCCGAATTGTCTCCCCCGCGATCGCCATTGAAGACTGACTAGTCTCTTCGCTTATCTGCTCCTCTGCATCTCTGCTCCCCTGCTCCTCTGCTCCTCCGCTTCTCTGCTCCCCTGCTCCTCCGCTTCTCTGCTCTTCTACTTTCTCCAACCAATCATTGAATAATAAATCTTCCGATGCTTTTGTCTCAGACACTTCTGATACAGCATCACCAGATTCAGCACCCATCAATTCTGCCAATACCAGAAAGACATTGACATCCGATGTTTCGCCTGTAACCGCTTCATTAACGAGTTTAGTAATCGCATCTAATCCTCGATAGAGGCGATCGCACAGATCGCCTGTTATCGCTCCTTCACCAGCTTTAACGGCTGCCAAACAATCTTCCATCTGATGAGTTAGAGTTTCCACATCAGTTACCCCCAACATCCGCGAGTCACCTTTGAGGGTGTGCGCTTCACGCAAAAAATCCTCTAACTTAGCGCGATCGCCTGGATTTTTTTCTAAATGCAACAATCCCGCCTCCATTTTCTGTAAGCGTTCGCTTGTCGCCGTTCGATATACTTCTCGGAATTCTTCGTCTTCGATCATCATAGTGTTAGATTTTCATGAGTTAGTATTAGAAGCTGAGAGGCTGAGGGGCTAAGAGGCTGAGGGGCTAAGGGACTGAGAGGATGCCAGATCTACATTTTGCACCTCCGCTTCTCTGCACCTCTGCCCCCCTGCACCTCTGCACCTCCGCACCCTTACTTTCCTTGTCTCAGCATTAACCAAGGTGAAGGATTAGCAATCATTTTGACTAGTTTTCCTAAAATTCGGTTGTAAGTTAGATAAAGTTCTCTACCAACTTCAGCATCTAGATAATTTCATTTGACTGCAAATTGCAACCAAGCTTGTGATTCTGCTGCTTCGGCTTCAGAATCGCTGATTTTCGCTACAAAAGCAGCTTCATAACGTCTTTTACGCCACGCCTCAGCCAGATTAGCACACACAGACCGAGAAGAGCGACGAATTTGGTCGGTTAAAGAATATCGTTCTTCAACAGGAAATTTCTTGGACAATTCAAAAACTCGCATAGCAACATCAAACGCTATTTGATAAACTTCCAAATCTGTATGATTTTGAACAAATTTACGCTCCTTCATCTTTTCTCCTCAGCCTCTCTGCTTCTCTGCCTCTCTGCCCCTCCGCCCTTCCGCCCCTCCGCTCTTAAACAAGCGCCTGCAACTTATTAGCCGCATCCTTAAGCTGTTCGGTGGAGATTTTTACCTGGTTAATACCCGAAGCGGTTTCTTGCGCTCCCAAATTAAGAGCATTCATAGCCGCAACTACTTGTTGTACGCCTACTACCTGCTGTTTAGAACTGAGAGAAATTTGTTGAGAGTTGAGATAAACGTTATTGACTGAATCGGCGACACCGACAAAGGATTCTGCTGTTCCCTGTGCCAGTCTGATGCTTTCATCAGCTTTTTTCGTGCCTTCATCTGTCACCATTACTGTACTATTCATGGAAGCTTGTACTTCTGTCACCAGAGAGCTAATTTTCTCGGCAGATTTTTTGCTTTCGTCAGCTAACTTGCGAATCTCTCCAGCTACTACAGCAAAGCCTTTACCATGCTCGCCAGCACGAGCAGCTTCTACAGCAGCGTTAAGAGCAAGCATATTAGTTTGATTGGCTATATCGGCTACTAAGTCAGAAACACCAGCAATTTGACCAGTTTGTTCGCTCAAACGCATAATTTGTTCGGCGATCGCTCTAACTTGATCTTTGAGGGTAGACATCCCTTCCATAGTTTGCTGAACTGCTTTAGAGCCGTTTTCAGCCATTGCTAGAGCTTGACGTGAACCCGATGCGGAAGATTCTGCTTGTTCGGCTGCTTGTCTGGAAGAAGCTCCCATTTGTTCTACAGTAGTAGTAGTTTCGTTAACAGAGCTTGCTTGTTGAGAGATCGTCCGTTCTTGTTGTGCTACAGTGGCAGCAATTTCATTGGAGGAACTAGCTACCAAACCAACAGCTTCCCTGACTGTCTTACCGATCGCACCAGAGACTAAGAAACTAAGAAGTATTGAAACAATTGTAGCTATTAGGGCGCTGGCAATCACAATAGTAATCAGGATACTCAAGGTATTATCGACACTAGAGCGCTGAGTTGCCAAGATTTCCTCGGCTCTTTTTTGAACATTTGTCATTATTTCGTCAAGTTCTTTGACTATTTTTAAGCCTTCACCTTGTCGTTCGATATTAATTGCATCGTTGACTTTACCTGTATCAACAATTGACATTAGTTTGCCGTAATGTTCTTCAGTCCTAGCACCTAGATCGATCAAACGAGCTAAATTTTCTTTTTGCTGTTCGTCTACCACTAATTTTTTTAGTTCTTCGATCGCTTTAGCATAATCTTCTTTACCGCCTTGAAAAACTCTCTTAGGTTGTTCGTTTTGTTTGATCAAGTAAACGCGAGACGCTTTAATCATGCCGTCAATTCCGCCTTGAGCGGTTTTGGCTCGTTCGAGAATATTGTGTTTTGTCTCTAGTAGTTCTACTTGTCCTTTGGTATAGTTAACGCTAGCAAAGACAATCCCCGCACCCAAAATTGAGATGGCGATAGGAACAGAATAACCAGCTAGAATACGATTTTGTAATTTTAGATTGTTGAACATGATTTACTCCTTAAGTGGTTTGAGAAAATTAGAGTTGTTGGTGGAGAGGCTTAGAGGCGGAGGGGCAGAGAGGCTCAGAGGCTCAGAGGCTCAGAGGCGGAGGGGCTGAGAAGCTGAGGAGCCAATGAACTATGAGCCATGAACCATGAACAATTTAAGCTACTTCCTCATTCACAACTAATCCACCTTGATCAAAAATGGCGGACAAGTTGAGAATACCCAATACTTTTTGTTGATAGTACACAGTACCGCGTAGATATTCTTCTCCATTGCTAGAGGCTGCTAGAGGTACTAAATTAATATCTGACGAGCCTAGATACATAACATCCAGCACTTCATCGACAGGTAATGCAGCTAAAATGTCTTGATGCTCAACAACAACGGCTTTAGAGCCAGTTTTGACAGAATTACTAGCTAAATTGAGAAGACTGCGAATATCAATGACGGTTAAAATTTCACCTCGCAAGTTGGTGTTACCGACAATGTGTTTGGAAGTGCAAGGAATTCGGGTTAAATTGCGAATAGTGGTAAATTCTCTGACCGATTCTAACTCAATGCCAAAATATTCGTCATTAAAGTTAATAACGGCGATCGGCATTTGTTGAGTAATATCTATATCTTCAGCGATCGCTGCTCTAAGATTGTCTGCACGTCTTCGCCAAGTTGTCTTTTCTGCTGGTGTAGCTTGAGGACAATAGAGTTGGTAGAAATCGGTGACAATTTTGGTTGTCTCAAGTGTTTCTAAAGTATCTGCTTCAGAAATGTCTGTACTTGAAACAAAACTAGTAAGAGCATCTGGTTGACGAATCAAACCAAAAGGATCGAGCAAGACGATCGCCTCAGAATCCACCTTGGCTACACTATTAATAAAGACAGGATTGATTTCTCTAATCCTGCCGTAATCTAAGTCAGTTTCGATCGTCTCCAGACCGATAGTTAAGACTTCACGAACGGAATGGACGATAATACCGATCTGCAAATCTTCCCATTCAACAACAATAACGTTATCGCTTAGTTTTAATTCTGCTTGTTTAGCTCCCAAACGTAAGTCTAGATGCATTACAGGCACAATTTTAGAACGCAGATTGAGAATCCCGACAAAATCAAGGGGTGCTTCCGCGATCGGCGTTAATTCTGGAAGCGGAAAAATTTCTCGTACAATACTGGCATCCAGTCCATACTGCAAACCATGTAAATTAAAGATTAGATAGGGTTTGTGTTCCATAAAATTAACTTTTCACCTTACTGACATAACCACCAACAATTTTCAGTAATTGCTCCGCTTCAAAAGGCTTGGTTAAATATTGAGTTGAACCAGCAATTTGACCTTTGAGTTTATCGACTAAGCCATCCTTTGCCGTCAGCATCAGAATCGGTAAGTCTTTAAATTTAGGGATTTTCCGAACTGTACGACACAGTTCTAGCCCATCGATATCAGGCATAGAAACATCGAGTATAACTAAGGAAACTGGTTGATTATAGAGTAAATTCAAGCCATCAACAGCATTGCCAGCGACTAAGACTTGATATTGGCTACTTAATGCGCGTTTGATAGTTGCTTGAATAACAGGACTGTCATCAATACAAAGAATAAGCGGTAAGTCTTTGTTTTCAACGGGTTCACGAGTAATTTTCAGATTGTCTGACTGATTACTAGCTTCGGTAAAAACAACCCAACCTGTCTGCACCCAGTTTAGATATGTCTTGGCTATTTGCAGAGGATCTTTATCTAAAGCTTCAGCAATATCTACCAGCGATCGCCTATTATCTACCCATTTGTCTAGATGCTGGCGCACAGTTAAATCGGAAATCATGTCTAGAGGGGTAGATGATAAACGCGGAATAGCATCCATTGAAGGTATTTTTGGCGTTAATGCTTTCCATTCTCGTTGACGTTTTTCTAACTCGGTGTTGATATTTGACCAGCTTAAACTCTGACAAGACTCACCATAACTAAGATCGAAGTCTATTTCGTTTTCGTATTTAACTTGTCCTGGATAGGGTAATAATTGCTCTAATATAGTGACAACATTAGTAATAATAAGATTTTCTAGGTTTTTCCAACTGAACAATCGCATTTTGACAAAACACTCTAAAAAGTCTCGAATTGAGTTCTGATTTGTGACTCTTCGCTTGGCAAAATTAATTGCCACATCTGTTAAATTTGCTTGCAAAAGCTTTTTTAGAACTGTATCTATAAATTCTTGGCGATCGGGAATTTTAGAACCGCCGTAAGTAATTTTGCCTGCTCTCAAGATTAGAATTTGCTGTCTTTTTCTTCCTTTGGAATTAATGGAAGCTTCAAAATGTAAAGCGCCAGTAAATTGTTTTTCTTCTACAGATTTTAAGAAAACAATTAATTCTTGTGGCTGATATCGATCTACTTGCATATTTTTTTGCAGGTACTTCCCAAAAAATTGGGTTAGTAAATTCAAAGGAAAAAACTTATATCCAAGAGAATACCCAAAAATGTATTAGAATCGATCTCATTTTTTGCATATTTTTGATCAAAAAATTCTTATTTTTAATAAATTGATTAATTATCGGTTTTAATCACAGATAATCACCAATTTTTCGCCATTTAATTCATATTAAATTTTATAAAAAAACATGTTTTTTTAGAGAAATGAAAAAGATCGACAACAACAATTCCCTAATTCCCCATTTCCCCATCGATCCTTATCACCGAATGTAAAAAGTCTACCCTTGTAAGCCTGCCTGCCTGGGGGGGGACGCTCCAACCGGGTTGTTATGTATGACATTCGGTGGTAGAGAGGATATTTACTGATGTTTCTGCAACAGCCAAACGTTCTCTTTTGCCGCACATCTTCCTTTCAATCCACCACTAACATCGGTGCTGACAAGAAGAGACAGATCATAACTATCGCTATAGTGTTGATTTACTTCTTCTTTGCTAACCGAAAACGGAGGACCTTCCATCAAGTTTTGGTCGTACTCATAGGTCACTAGCAACTGTGGCGCTTTACCCGTAATCTCCTTTAAGTGCGCTGCATACCGAGTGCGGATCTCTTCTGGTAGGGCTACCAAAGCTGCTCTGTCATAGATTGCATCTACTAGACCGAGGATTGTGGCAGATACATCAAAGATATTGAAGTATATTGCCTAAAGTCGCCAAAATTAAATCTACTTCATAAAAGAACTAATACTCTCTCCGCTTTCTGCCACATTAGGTAGAAAAAAGATCCCACCTAATTCATCTACTCAAGATCGGCTTCTCCACCAACTACAACATCCTTAATCCTCAAACTCGGTCCCCCACAGCCAACTGGTAAACCGCTTTGTCCGCCTTTACCACAACCACCAGACTCATCCCAATAAAAATCATCACCGATCGCTTCAATATTTGCCAAAGTCTTAAATACATTCCCAGATAAAGTTACATCTCGAACTGGTTCGGCTAATTCTCCGTTACGAATCATCCAAGCTTCACCCGCACTAAAGGTAAACATCTCGCCATTAGTCATACCACCCAACCAATTTCGAGCGTATACACCTTCTTTAATATCCTGAAATAAATCTTGGACTGGGGTTTTTCCTTGTTCGATCCAAGTATTAGTCATACGGACGATCGGGGGATAATGATAGTTGAGACAACGAGCGTTACCTGTCGGTTTTTCTTGTAATTTGCCAGCAGTTTCACGAGAATGCAAGCGTCCTACTAACACACCATCTTTAATCAATTGCGTCGTCGTCGCTGGTGTTCCTTCATCGTCATAATAATAACTACCTCGATGTCCCTCTGGTGCTGCACCGTCAAAGATCTGCAACTCAGGCGAACCGAATCTTTTACCCATACTCATTACTTCCAGTAAGTCTGGATTTTCGTATGCCATATCTGCTTCTGAGAGGTGTCCAAATGCTTCGTGAACGAACAAACCAGATAAAATGGGGTCGATTACTACTCGGTAAGTATTGCCTTTGACAACGGGCAAGGATAGGGAATCTACGGCACGTTGAGCAGAACCTTGCACCTGTTCGTCAAGATTAATTAAATCTTCGTATGCTTTGCGCGAACCAGTGGTTTCTCTTCCTGTTTGAACGATTTCCCCATTTCTCGCTGTCGCCGAGAAACGCATCTCTATATCAGCCCAAGATTGCTCGATTAAAGTTCCTTCAGAAGTAGCGAGGATGATGTGTTGGGTACTATCGCCGTAACGAACTGAAGTTGTAGTAATCCGATCGCTGTACTGACGCAAGATTTGATTGTAGCGATCGCAGAGTGTTTTTTTATCTACTAAAGAAATTAAGCGCGGATCGCTTCCCGTTAAAGGTAACTTACACACTGCTTGTATGGCTTCTACTGGCGCGAGTATCGTTTCTTCTTCACCAACAATTCTGGCTGCGCCGATCGCATCTTCCACTCGATCGCTCAATGCAGATAAGTCATTAAAGGTAGCAAAGCCCCAACCACCTTTATAACAAGCCCTAACCTGTCCTCCTCTAGCCAATCCTTCCGAGAGAGTCTCAATTTGTTCGCCTCGCAACAGAATACTAGTTCCCTCCGATTCTTCCAAGCGAATCGAAAGAAAATCCACGCGATCGCGATATCGGGCGATCGTTTCAGCAATTAGGTTTTTACTATCGGCGATCGATTTAGACATGGGATTAGGGGTTAGGGGCTAGAAATGTTGTGGGATGTAGGGTGTAGGGTATAGAGTAACTGAGGAAGCCGAGGGAGCAAGGGAATAGGAAGATTTCGAGGAATTACCAATGCTCAATGAACTATGAACAATGAACCATGAACTATCCTAAACTCTTGCCTCTTGCCTCTTGCCTTTTGCCTTCGTTATTCGATTCTAAAATTAAATGGCAGACGTGCGTATACTCCTTTAGGATCGTTAAAGCTTTGAATCACTTCTAACTCAGATTTAAATTTGAGAAATTCCTTGGTTAAAGGATCGAGTTGTTCGCTTTTTTGCATTGCTTCCGCGCTGAAGAGTCGATCGAAGACTTCTTCTTCAAAGGATTTTTGTTGGGGATATTCTTCTACTTTCCAATCTTTTCCTAGTTTAGCTCGTTCGGCAGCATAGGCGATCGCGTCTTCTAATCCACCAATGCGATCGATCAAACCAATTTTTTTGGCGTTGTGTCCAGACCAAACTCTGCCTTGGGCAATTTGGCTTACCTTGTCTTTGGATAAATTGCGTGCTTCGGAAACTTTATCGAGAAATAGATCGTAAACTCGATTGACTGATTTTTGATAGATTGCCAATTCTGAAGTGGTTTTAGCACGAACTCCAGATTTTATATCAGCAAAAGGACTAGTTTTAACTACATCTGAAGTTATCCCGTTGTTTTTGGCAATTTTTTCTAGGTTTGGTAATAATCCAAACACGCCGATCGAGCCTGTAATCGTATTTTCTTGAGCAAAAATGTAATCTCCGCCTGTAGCAATCCAATAGCCACCCGAAGCAGCATAATCGCCCATAGAAACAATGACTGGTTTTTTCTTGCGAGTTAAAATAACTTCTCTAAGAATTTCTTCCGATGCAGTAGCGCTACCACCTGGGCTGTTGACGCGCAAGACTACCGCTTTAACTTTACTATCTTCTCGGAGTTTGCGTAAGATACCAACAAAGCGATCGCTACTAATTTCTTGAATGCCACCTTTACCATTGACAATTGAGCCTTCGGCATAGACTATGGCAATTTGTCGATCGGATAATTTCTGCTCGCTCGCATCAGCGCTATAAGTGGCATAATCTTCTAAGGCAACCTGGCGAAATAATTTATCTTTTTTATCTGTTCCCGTTAATTTTTTCAGATCGTCAGCTATTTCATCAAAATAGGCAACATTATCGACTAAACCTGAAGATAGTGCTTCTTTTGCCTCTAAAACAGCTTGCTCTTCGGTGATAGTTCTTATTTTGTTCGCTGCTATCTGGCGGCTTTCGCCTACCGATCTAGTAAAATTTCCCCACAAATCGTTCAATAATTCCTGGGTTTGCTGACGATTTTCTGGAGAAATATTTTCTCTGGTGTAAGGTTCGACTGCTGCTTTGTAGTCGCCGACACGAATTACTTGTACACCAATACCATATTTTGCCATTGCTCCGCTATAGAATAGCTGCTGCGAACTCAAACCATTAATTTCTAGAGAACCTAATGGATTAACAGCCAAGCGATCAGCAACAGAAGCAAGATAATATTTTTTTTCACTCCAATCGACATCATAGGCAAAAATTTGTTTGCCAGCAGCCTTAAACTGTTCTAAAGCAGCACGAATTTCTTCAAGAGTTGCATAGCCATTGAGATTTTCTGCATTTCTTCCGTCTAATAAAAGAGCAGTAATTTGTTTATCTTTGGTAGCTTTATCGATCGTTTCTAAGACTTGGCGTAAAGTAATTGTCTCTTTTTCTTCTCCTGAAATGGTTTGTCCGAAACTAGAAGGCAATCTATTATCTCGAATATCCATCGACAAATCGAACACTAATACCGATTTATCTGTTATTTTTGGTTTTTCTTCTTCAGATGTGGCTGTTATTAATAGTAAAACTAAGCCGCTAGCTCCAACTGCAAAAAATAGCATCAGACCTACTAGGCTACCGATGATGCTAGCAAAAGTTTGCTTGAGAAATTGACCCATTAGCGCAATTTTATTAGTAAGTGTGAGGGATTATATATTTATATTTCCCAATATTTTTTGTTTAGCGATCGCCCCGATTTTTCAGGAGTGAAAGCCCTTAGCCAAAATGCCAAATAATAAATATAAAAAATATCTTTAATTGTAATCTGTTTCGAGCGTCTATTGCTTTTTTGTTATTTGTTAGCTTTTTAGAAGGCAGGAGGCAGGAGGCAGGAGGCAGGAGGCTTTTATGTTTTTAAGTAGCAAGTAGCAAGTAGCAACTAGAAAGTAAAAAACTTATTACTTATTACTTATTACTTATTACTCATTACTCATTACTTATTACTTATTACTTCCCTAATCCCTATCCCCTAGCCTCTAAAACCCCAGACTCCTTCAATTCAATCAAGCTGGCGTTACCAGTACAAAAGAGAACAGTGGTAATTTCGGCGATTAGTAATTGGGTTAATTCTGCTAAGGCTTCAGGAGATTCAGAGGCTGCTTGGAGGAAAGGAAAGGCTAAGCCTGCTAAATCTGCACCGAGGGCGATCGCCTTAGCTATATCTAAACCGTTACGCAATCCGCCTGAAGCAATTAAGGGAATATTGGGATGGCGATCGCGAATTTGTAAGATGCATTCAGCAGTAGGAATCCCCCAATCAGCAAAAGTATTACCTAATCTTCTTTGTAGTTTGGTTTCGGCTCGTTCGCTTTCTACTCTTGCCCACGATGTACCACCAGCACCAGCTACATCGATCGCGCTAACTCCAACTTCAATTAAGCGAGTTGCTATTTTCCCAGAAATACCATTGCCTACTTCTTTAGCAATTACAGGTACTGATAGCTTGCTGCACAGATTTTCAATCTTGGAGAGCAATCCTTTAAAGTTGGTATCGCCGCGAGGTTGAATGCACTCTTGTAGGGGATTTAGATGTAAAATTAGGGCATCTGCTTCTAAGAGTTCGACTACCCGCAAACACTGTTCGTAACCGTAGGTGTAGTTGAGTTGTACCGCACCGAGATTGGCAAACAGCAGAATATCAGGCGCGATCGATCGCACGGCAAAAGTATGGGAAAGATCGGGGTTTTCGATCGCAATGCGTTGCGAACCCACACCCATCGCTAGCTGATAGGTTTGAGCTACTTCTGCGAGTCGATAATTGATGGTTTTAGCTATTTCTGTACCACCAGTCATCGAAGAGATTAAGATGGGCGCACCTAATTTTTTCTTGAGAAATTGAGTAGTTAAATCGATGTCGCCGATGTCTAATTCTGGCAAACAACAATGAGTAAACCGATAGGCATCAAAGCCATTGGTTTGCTGATGAAATTGGACATCTTCTTCCAAACAGATCCGCAAATGATCGGCTTTGCGAGTTTGAGTACTATTACTCGTCATTGTTTCCCCTAATTAGTTCTACAGCATCTCTTCCATCAATATCTTGAAGATAAACTTTTACCTTTTCCTCGCTAGCGGTTGGCAGTTGTTTTCCCGTAAAATCTGGATGAATTGGTAATTGACGGTGTCCGCGATCGATCAACACAGCCAATCTAATTGTTTCTGGTCTACCGTAATCATTGACTGCATTCAATGCAGCACGAATAGTTCTACCTTTGTAGATGACATCATCCACTAATACCACAGTTTTTCCTGTCAAATCTACGGGTACTCTATCTTTCGTAGGAGTTCGGACAGCAATTTTATCTAAATCATCGCGATAAAAAGTTACGTCGATCGCACCTAGAGGAACTCGCATATTTTCTAGCATTTCGATTTGATTTGCCAATAATTGAGCGAGATAATCTCCTCTAGTATAAATACCTAGAAGCACTAATTTCGATAAATCTCCAGACTTTTCGACAATTTGAGAAGCAAGACGGACGATAGTTCGACGAATTTCTTCGGCACTGAGAATTTCAACTACCTTAGCAGGCATAATTAACCCATTTCCTCTCTCAGCTTAGTTTATAGAACTTTATGGGTATGAGAATGCTGCTTAACGTTATCTTCGGCGCGAACCACATTAACTGCATTAAGTATTCTTTTTCTGTCTAAAGAATAATTTAGATCGTTCCGAACCGTACCCAAAGGAATATATGTCTGTGCTTGAGAATTTTTTTTATAGGTACGTGCGGCAGCAATTACTCTCTCAGTAAAATTCTCGCAAAATTGAGCTTCACCAGCAAATTCTACGGGTATTTGTGGAGTTTCACCAGTAAAAATGTCTTTCAGCGTTTTGGCACAAGCGAACCTGTAGGAAGTTGTAATTCCCTTGAGAATGGCTTCTAGGGCAGCCGAGGGAATCGGTTCGACAATTTCAACTTGATGAGTTTCTCCCTCTTCTCTGACAAAACAAGTAGCTAAACCAAATACGCAATAGTCTTCTGGGGCGAGATCGGGAGCATTAGCGAGTAAAGTTGTGCTGTTCATCGTTTTTGTCGCTTAATTATTGTTAAATAACACTGAAAATGTTGTTTGCGAAAAATAGGCAATTTTTAGTCAAATCTCGATCAAAAAATATTAAGAATTGTTACAAACTCAACTATTTTGCATAGAAAGAGATACTCAAACGTAAGTAAAAAAAGGAGGTTGAAACTTTCAAGGTATTCCCTAAAAAAGATTTTTTTCCTCTGTTAGTTTGACAGAATTTTCGGGAACTTTATTAATTGTATCCCTTAAGCGTTTTCCACAAGGTAGTTTTCGGTTCTTGAAAAAATTATCAAGATAGACTGAGAGCATACCTAACAGACGGTTGAATGATTGACACATCTAATTGTTTGGTGGAGGTAAACGAAATAGTAAGGTGATGTTGTGAAAACTGGAACTATGCCATGAACATAAATCTTCACGATCGTCGTAACCAACAAAAATTTGGAGCTGATGTGCCTTATCTTCAATCTCATGGCTTGATGGCAAATAACCTTAATTCTGTTAAACACTTATCTCTTGAAAAAGATCTCACACTCGAAGAAGAATTACGGGCTGCTGTAAAAGAAAAAGCGGCTGTTGGTGATTATGCTGCGGCGATCGCGCTGTTGACTCAACTGATCGAACTAGATCCAGATAGCGCTAAAGACTACAATAACCGTGGATTGATGTATTTTCGTAACGGTCAATTTCCAGAAGCAATTGCCGATCTCGATCGCGCCCTAGAAATTAATCCGAAACTAGATAGCGCTTACAATAACCGTGCTAACTATTATGCTGCTGTTGGCGATTTGGCTGCGGCGATCGCCGATTACGACCTAGCTTTAGATGTTAATCCTGCTAACATTCGCGCTTGGATCAATCAAGGCATTACCTTTCGAGAAATGGGCTTGTACGATTTAGCACTCGAAGACTTCGATATTGCTTTAATTATTGGCAGAAAGCTGCAAGGACGAATTCTAGCAGAAAGAGGTAGAACTTACCATTTAAGAGGAGATTGGAATTGCGCCAATACCGATTATCATCGGGCGTTGACGCAATTGTCTGAGGAACCTAATTCTCGTAGCTATCTGAAGAAAGTAAATAATTGGTTGAGCGAACTGCTTAATCCTGTTAATTTTTAACTGTTCCCTCCGCCGCTTTTGGTTCTACCCAAAAAATACGGCTTTGATTGGGAGCCAATCGAGAACTATATTTTTGCATTAAAACCACAGTCTGCTGAGGATCGAAATTGCGGTTAAACTCGTTACGCAACAGGTTTACCCGCTTTTGCGTTTCTTGCACAGTAGTGTCTATTTCTGTAAGTTTGGCTTGTTGCGAAAAATGATAGGGTACAAGCTTGCATAGAGAGGCGATCGCTGCTGAGGTTACTATCCAACTCAGTACTAATTTTACAGTTATTTCCGTAACAACTCCTTGGCGTTGGCGCTTGACTGGCTGCCGATTTTGTGTTGGTTGGACAACTGGGGGTTGCTGTGGTTGTGGAGAATAGGTTTTTCTGGGTTTGCGTGCAGGATAGCGAGAGGGGGCGATCGTGTCTAAGGGCTGAAGTGCGTTCATATAGAGAATTAATTTAATTTATGTAGTTTGTTGAATGTTGGGAACTTGAAGTATTGGTTATCCCTCAAGTCCCTCTATTCAATTACAGCCCAAGAATTGCCATTTGTCTTCTGATTGATACTAAAAAGAAACAAGGCTACATCTACACTGCAATCTAGCTTTTGAGCTATTTATATAGCTCTGTCGAAAGACGAAAAGCTAAAATGCCAGGAATAAGTGCGATTACTAGTGCTACTAAGACTTGAGTTTCTGAAAGAGGCATAATTGATAAACTCCTTATTTACTATTCATCAACTAATTTGCGATATCAACACACCCAAAATAAACAGATTGTGACAAAATGCAACAAAATCGTTATCAATAGTTTGTCTTCGATCGCTGGTCGGTGGTTTAATATTGTTCATCGCTATAGCAGTTAGCCGTCAGCCGTCAGCCGTCAGCCGTCAGCCCTTAGCTGTAAAGCTTTGCTCGTAGCGAAGCCTAAGTTGATAGCTCATAGCTGAAAACTGATAGCTGAAACGCTGATAGCTGAAATGCTGATAGCTGATAGCTAAAAGTTCAACGAAAATATTAAAATAGAAACTATTTTGAAGTTTTACCAACTTTCAATACTTACAATAAACATATATTTAGAGATTTTATAAGCTGTTAATGCTAGACCAAGTTATCAATTCGCCGACCAATCTAGGGATTCAAACCCCTCTGTTGCTGCTGATTCTCATTGCTTTAGAAGCTGTGTTGTCTGCTGATAATGCAGTTGCTTTAGCCGCGATCGCTCAAAGTCTGAAAGACGATCGACTTAAGCGTCAAGCCCTCAATATTGGACTAGTGTTTGCTTATGTACTAAGGATAGTATTGATTTTTACAGCTAGTTGGGTAGTTAAATACTGGCAATTCGAGTTATTAGGCGCTGCTTACTTATTGTGGTTGGTTTTTAATTATTTCACTTCCGAAGAAGATAAAACTGACGAGCATCACCATCTTGGTTTTAAATCTTTGTGGCAAGTAATCCCGATTATTGCTGTCACCGATTTAGCTTTTTCCCTGGATAGCGTTACTACAGCGATCGCCGTTTCTACCGACACCTGGCTAGTGATTGTCGGCGGGACAATTGGAGTAATTACGCTGAGATTTTTGGCTGAATTGTTTATTCGTTGGCTAAATGAGTATACTAATTTAGAGGATGCTGGCTTTATTACCGTTGGTTTCGTCGGTTTGCGACTCCTGATTAAAGTAATTAACCCCGAACTCGTACCTCCAGAATGGCTGACGATCGCCATTATCTTCACCATGTTCGCCTGGGGATTTTCCAAGCGCAATCCCAAGATCTCTGAAGAGAGCGAAGAGAAGGAATTGCAGGAAGAGGTAGGGACTAGGGGCTAGGGGCTAGGGGTTAGAGAGTAGGGGGAGCGGAGGGAGCGGGGGAAGCGGAGGAAGCAGGGGAAGCAGGGAGCGGAGGAAGCAGGGGAAGCAGGGGGAGCGGAGGAAGAAATAAAAACTATTGCCTTCTGACTTTTGTAGGGGCGAATAGCCATTCGCCCCTACGACTTCTGACTTTAAAACCTCCTGCCTTCTATTCCCTGTTCCCTGTTCCCTATGAATTATTCATACAACCAAGATTTGTTAGCGGGTTCCCAGTTTGTTAACTCGTCATTACTGAACCATAATGCAATTTCTGTTTGTGCGGTTTCGATCGCATCGGAACCATGAATTAAGTTACGACCAATATTAACCCCAAAGTCGCCGCGAATAGTTCCAGGTTCGGCACTGAGAGGGTTGGTAGCACCAATAATTTTGCGAGCAGATGCCACTACACCATCGCCTTGCCAAACTGTTGCTACAACTGGACCAGAGGTAATAAAATCTACTAAACTGCCGAAAAATGGTCTTTCTTTGTGAACGGCGTAGTGTTTTTCTGCTAGTTCGCGAGAAACATTGAGCATTTTTAAGCCAACTAGAGTAAATCCTTTTGCTTCAAAGCGACGAATCACTTCGCCAATAATATTGCGTTGTACCCCGTCAGGTTTGACCATCACAAAGGTTCTTTCCACAGTTTTATCCTTTTAATTTAAAAATTTACACAAGTCTCAGATTAGCGCAGATTGCGGTTGAAATCTTGAAAACTTATTTTTTAGGGTTCATGGTTCATGGTTCATGGTTCATTGCTAATAGCCTTCAGCTTTCAGCCTTCAGCCTTGAGCAGTTAACTGATAACTGATAGCTGATAACTTTAAAGTTTATTAGACCTCTTGCAAAAGTCAGAACAAAATAAGAGAAAATAATTCAAGACCTA
>CAZJTL010000066.1:0-22568 GCA_964548905.1 uncultured bacterium
AGATTTTATTTGTTTACGTTCCGCTTGAATAGGTAACTAGCAACTTGGGTTAATAGTCCTGAGTCACAATTTCCCTTTGTGCTTCACTCAAACCCTGATGTTCCGACCACAACCGCCAAAGCGTATTCGGCGAAGGCATTGCCTCAAATTCGATTTCCCGTTCGATAACTCCGTCGGTATTAATTTTGTTATGAAACAGAAGGCGATCGCCATTGCAACTAAAGACAAACGGCACTTGCAATAAATCTGCATACTCTAAAGCTTGCTGCATCCCATCGCCGACAGAATGGTTATTATCCTTAGCTTCCAGTACGGTGATCGGAATATTTGGCTTATAAAACAGCACATAATCCGCCCGTTTATTTTTCCCCCGCGTATGTAGCTTACCCCGAACGATAACCCGCCCATTCGTCAGGGGAAACTCCTCTCTAATCTGAGTTTGCACATTCCAGCCCGCCTTCTCTAGCGCAGGAGTAATAAACTTCGTGCAAATATCTCGTTCCGAGAGGCGCTTTTTATTCATAACCAATTAAAAATAATCAAACAATCGAATAAAAATAATCCAAATAAATCCAAGATAATCGTAAATTTTTTTATAAATTACATTACAGTTTTGCGAGATGTCCATAGGTTAAAAACCAAGTTTAGTTTAAGATCGCGACATTACCAGATTGCACTAGAGTGGTTAGTACCTGACAAGGAGAAAGTCCTAGAAGTAAAAGCAAGTCCCAACGACACTAATCTGTCTCCGACGACGAATAATTAGTCACTGTACAAAAGCCCTTGACGAGGATTGAACTCGTGACCTCACCCTTACCAAGGGTGTGCTCTACCACTGAGCTACAAGGGCAAAAAAATAAATCGTGACACGAGAATGGGCCGAGCTGGATTTGAACCAGCGTAGTCGCAAGACAGCGGATTTACAGTCCGCCCCCATTAACCACTCGGGCATCGACCCCCGTGTGTCACGATTGTTTATCGTAACACATGATTTGGAAAATTTAAATACTTTCAACTAATTTTTTTCCAGGGCAAATTAGTTGATTGTATAGGCAGATTGAAGCGCCCAGACAATCAGGACAACAATACTGCCAAAAACCAGAACAGAAGATATTGCTATAGCAGCAGGTTTATCTGCTCCATTAAATTTCATGATGCCGCGATTAAGGTCTGACATAATATTCTAGTTCTCACTCTCAAGAAAGTTTAGATCCTTAAAGATCCAACTCTAATTATAGTTGTGGAAAATATTATGGACTAATTTTCGCTAACAGTTGCTCTCTGGAAAATCCTGAGCAAAATGGAAACAAGCCAATTTGTTAATTAGGGAGCATTGATACTTGCTTGCAAAAATTATATCAATCCTATTTGTTGCTGTTTTAGGGCTACTAATTATACTAGAAGTCGGTTTGCGATTATTTGTTGGTTTGGGCAACCCTTTAATTTACATTGGAGACGAGAAAATTGGCTATTTGTTAGCGCCATCTCAAAAAACTCGTCGTATGGGAAATAAAATTGAAATCAATCAGTATTCAATGCGCGGTAATTCGATCGACAAACAAAGAGCAGGTTCTACTTTAAGGATATTGTTACTTGGAGACTCGATCGCTAACGGCGGCTGGTGGACAGATCAACAAAAAATTATTTCTGCTTTAATCGAAGCTAATCTAGCAGCAACTTTAACTAAATTTAAGGATATTGAAATACTCAACGCTTCTGCTAACTCTTGGGGACCGCGCAATCAGTTGGCATATTTGCAGCGTTTTGGCACTTTTGAGGCGCAGGCAATTATTTTATTGCTCAATACTGACGATTTATTCGCTACAGCACCAACTTCCTTACCAGTCGGACGCGATCGCAATTATCCGAGTCACAAACCCAAACTCGCTTTAATTGAATTATGGCAACAAAAATTTATTCCTGTGAAACCAATTCCTGGGATGGCAGAGATACAAGCAGAGGGTGGCGATCGCGTGGGCAAAAACTTAGAGGCGATCGCCCAAATTCAAGAGATCGTTCGACAAAACCAGGCTCGTTTCTTCTTAGCCATGACTCCTTTAATCAGAGAAGTTGGCAAATCTGGATCGAGAGAATACGAAGTCAAAGCCAGAAAACGCCTTCAAGAATTCACTTCTACAAATAACATTACCTATCTTGATTTTATGCCTATTTTTAAGCAAATAGAACCAGCAGAATCACTTTATCGAGATCACATTCATCTCAGTCCAAAAGGGAATGAGTTAGTTAGCGATCGCCTGAGTGAGTTGTTGAGGGAATTAGGGGCTAGGGATTAGGGGCTAGGGATTAGGAATTAGGGATTAGGGAACGTCCTTCGGAGGACAATTCGCAATAGCCTACGGCACGACTACGTCTACGCAATTCGCAATTAAAAACCCTGCTTACTTAAGACTTTAAGAAGCCTCCTGACTTGAAAGAGATTTTCCCCTACACCCTGCACCCTACAACCCAACTAGGGCAACCACAAGGGATTGCCCCTACACCCCATACCCTCTTTCATCGGATGATGGTGAAATTTTTTCATGAGGACTGCCTTCTGCCTTCTTACTCATTACTTAAAGAAAGCCTTCTGCTCCCTGCTCCCTGCTCCCTGCTAATTCGACACTCCAACTTTAGAAGAGTTAGGAGAATTAACGCTTGGCAAGATGAATTCCGAAGGTTTCCAAACTTTACCATCAAGTGCCATCTGCTCGATTAAACTTGCCAGACGTAAAGCTTTGATTGCTTGTTCGCCGCCTACAGAGGGTTGATTGCCTCCGCGCACGCAATTGACAAAGTGTTCTAATTCTGCATGAAGTGGCTCGATATTGCTAGTGTAAACTTTTTCGATTAATCCATCTTGCCGATAGAGAACTTGTCCGTGATCGGTGGTGTAGTTAGCAGTAGTTTGACGATGAATCAAAATTTCATTGTTGAGAAAATCTGCTTCTGTCAGGGAATTCTTACAATGAACTGCGAAGCGACGAATTTTGCGATGGGTTACTTTACTAGCGGTGAGAGTAGCAACAACGCCATTGGCAAAACCGATAGTTGCTGTCACGTAATCGAGATAACCAGAATCAGACGCACTACTACCGCTAGCCGTTAATTTCACTACTGGTGCAGCCGTAATTTCTAATAATAAATCGATATCGTGGATCATCAAATCTAGAACCACAGAAACATCATTAGCTCGATTAGAATAGGGACTCATCCGATGAGCTTCTAGGGCTAATATTTCTTCAGTTTTTAAAACTTTACTAAGTTCTAGGAAAGCGGGATTAAAACGTTCGATATGTCCTACTTGCAAAATACAGTTAGATGCAGCCGCAGCATTAACCAAAGATTCTGCTTCTGCAATGCTTGCTGCAATTGGTTTTTCGATTAGAATATGAACTCCTGCTGCCAAACATTCTAAACCTACTTTATGGTGCAATTTAGTAGGAACAGCAATACAAACAGCGTCTACAAAAGGCAGTAAGTCTTGATAGTTTTCAAAAAAGCGAACTCGATATTTACTAGCAATATCTAAGCCTCGTTCGATATTGACATCTGAGATCCCCACCAATTGCACATCTTTGAGCATACTCAATACCCGCGCATGATGTTGCCCCATATTGCCCACACCAATCACACCAATACGAATTGGTTGGGGTTGTAGCCTTGAACCATTGAGATCTAAAGATCCCTGAGAATTGTTATTTTGCACTTTACGAAACTCCTACACCACTAGGATTCAGTTATATAAATAGCCGATCCCAATCGAACCATCCAGATAGTATCACAGGTATTTTAATTGCGTGGATTTTCTATGTTGAATTTCCTATCAATCGGATTACCTATATTGTTCTTTAATTGTTCTTTTGATTCGAATATCTTCACATTTTTTGGATATCATAGCGAATAATGAGAAATTTTTGTGGCATTTTTTTTGATAATAAAATCAAAAATTTGACTAGCAGCGCGATCGCATACGCCAACTTCTCCCAATAAAGAGCGCATTTTTTGATAATCAACTAAGGTTTGGTCGCGTTTGCTTTGATTTAAGAGCAATTCTAAAGATTCTCGCCCTATTTTTTCTGGTGTAGCTTGTTCTTGAAATAGTTCGGGAACGATCGCTTTCATGGTGACTAAATTTGGGGGTGACACAAAGGGAATAGAAAATTTAAATAATTGGCGAGCAATCCAGATGGTTAAGGGATTAACTCGGTAAAGAACTACTTGAGGTACATTAAGCAGGGCAATTTCCAAATTAACCGTGCCAGATTTAGCGATCGCCAAGTCACTAGCTGCGATCGCCTCTAAGGTTTGTCCTGAGAGAATCTTAGCTTGCAGTTGATATTTTTTCACTGCTTCTTCGATCGCACTGTGATATTTATCTAAAGAAACAGGAATCAAAAAAGTAGCAGATGGTAATTTTTCCTGAATTTGTCTAGCTGCTTGCAAAATCACAGGTAGCAGATATTTCAACTCTTGTTGACGAGAAGCTGGAATCAGAGCGATCGCAGTTTGTTCTGGTTTAATCCCCAGAGATTGACGTGCTAATTCTCGACTAGGTGCCTCTTGAATGCGGTCTAAGAGGGGATGACCGACCCAGGTAGCAGAAATCCCCTTTTCTTGAAAATAGCGGGCTTCTTCGGGAAATATTGCCAAGAGTCGATTGGTAATTTTGACCAACTGCTTGGTATTTTGCATCAACAATCGAGCGGTAAATTTAAACAGCCCTTGATTTTGTGCTAACAAGGGAGCCCAAACCCAATCTTGAGGAGCAATGTAGTAAACGATCGGTAAATTGGGCAAATTTTCTTTGACATAAGTACCGATCGCAATATTGGGGGTTAAATAATCAATGAGGATTAATAGATCGACTGGATTGCTTTGCAAATATTGTTTGGCGCGACGTTGAACCTCCAAAGTAGGCAACACAAAAGGCAAAGATTCAAATAATCCCATCGAACCGATCGCCATAGTATTGGCAATGAGAGTAGCCCCTGCTGCTGCCATGCGATCGCCACCGATCCCCACAATCTCAAGTTCTAGCTGTAATTCAATCGCTCTTCGCTTAAGGGCTTCGACCAACATCGCCCCCTGCAAGTCACCAGAAACCTCACCAGTACTAATAAAGATACGCATTTAATTGGTTGTTGGTTGTTTGTTGTTTGTTATTTGTTTATTGTTCATCGTTCATGGTTCATTGCGAAAAAGGGGCTAGGGATTAGGGGCTAGGGACTAGGGATTAGGGATTAGAGTCAGAAGTTTTTTACTCATTACTCATTACTCATTACTCATTACTCATTAGTTACTTGCTACTTCCCTGGAGTCACCCCTCTCCTCCCTTCTTCGGAGATAGAAAGCTTGAGAAAATCGTGTAAATACCTAACATAATCGCCATCGGCAATAGAATCTAGTTGCTCCAAGGCTTTAGTAAAGGTCAGTTCTGAATGATAGAGAAAACGAAAAACTTTTTTCAAATCGCCGATTTCGGTAGCAGTCAAGCCATTTCTTTTTAAGCCTACTAAATTGAGCGATCGCACTTTGGCTGGATTACCTTCGACCATCATGTAGGGAGGAATGTCTTTTTCGATTCGACTCATTCCTGCTACCATGGACAATTTACCAATGCGGACAAATTGATGAATTCCCAAAACCCCACTGATTCTAGCTTGTGACTCCACGTGAATATGACCTGCTAAAACCGTATTGTTAGCAATAATCACTTCATTTTCAATTACGCAATTGTGGGCAACATGAACGCAAGCCATTAACAAATTATTGTCGCCAATAACGGTAGCTTCGTTTTCGCTGGTGGCACGGTTGATGGTGACAAATTCGCGAATTTGATTGTTATTACCGATTTTTACGAGTGTATCTGCCCCTTTGTATTTTAAATCTTGAGGTTCTGTGCCAATTACCGCACCAGAGAAAATATGATTACCTAGACCAATTTCTGTTCGTCCTTCGATAACCACGTGACTACCAACGGTAGTTCTTGCACCAATTTTGACCCCCTCTCCGATGACAGCATAAGGCCCTACTGTTACTGTGGGATGTATTTCTGCGTTGGCATGGATAATAGCAGTAGGATGAATGGGCTTACTCAACAGGGCATCTCCAGTGCTAAGAATAGTCATCTGCATCACAAATAGAAATTGGTAATAGGGTACACGAGATAGTTCTAATCAAGCAAGGAAAAGAGCATTTCACCTTGTACGGCGAGTTCGCCATCCACTTCTCCACGACCCTGCATTTTAGCAATACGATTGCGCTTGAGGGATAAAAGTTCCACAGTCATAATTAATTGGTCGCCAGGTGTGACGGGACGACGAAAACGAACCCCATCGATACCTGCAAAGGCGAAAAATTTGCCTTTCATGCCTGGTAGTTGAGTTAGAACTACACCGCCGACTTGAGCCATTGATTCTACCATGAGTACTCCAGGCATTAAGGGTTTACCTGGAATATGCCCTGGAAAATAGGGTTCATTATAAGTAACATTTTTGATGCCTACTGCCTTTTCTCCTGGGACAAAATCGATAATGCGATCGACTAGTGCAAAGGGATAGCGATGGGGCAATAAATCTTGAATTTCTTCAACGGTCAAAATTTTTTTAACTGAAGATTCTTGGTTTTGCTCTTGTTGTTCTTCTGACACTGACTCAATAATTGTGGTTGACATTGGCTGTATTGGCGGTATCTAATAACGCCCTAACTAATTGAACATGAAGCTTATGACTGGCTTTGTAAGCAAGATAATGAGCTTGAGGAAAACTTCCTAACAAACTTAAATCTCCCACTAAATCTAAAAGTTTATGACGAACTGGCTCATTTGCAAATCTCAAGGGAGGATTTAGCCAACCGTCATCCGAACAGACTAAAGCGTTATCTAAGCTACCACCTTTAATTAAACCAGCTTGTTTGAGTTGTTCGATCTGTTCGGCAAAACCAAAAGTACGGGCAGGAGCAATTTCACTGGCAAAACTTTCTGTGGCTGGATTCCAGCTATGCCATTGATTGCCGATCGCGCTGTAGGCAAAATCTATTCCATAAGTCAAACGAAGTTCTGGTGAGGGGAGGGCAGCAACGAAAGCGTCTCCTTCTCTTATCCAAATGGGTTCGGTGAGGAAATGTAGGGGGGCAGGGGTGTAGGGGGGCAGGGGTGTAGGGGCAATGCCTTGTGCTTGCCCTGCAATGCCTTGTGCTTGCCCTAGAGAAGAAACGATCGCGTCTGTCCAGTTTTTTGCCGAACCATCCAGTAAGGGTACTTCAGCACCGTCGATTTCGATGCGGGCATTATCGATACCAGTAGCGGCTAAAGCTGCTAGTAAATGCTCGATCGTCCTAATCTTTGCTTCGCCTTTGGCTAATTCGGTCGAGAGAGTGGTTTGACTGACAAATTCTGCCCTAGCTGGAATAACAGGGCGATCGGGCAGATCGACGCGCACAAAATAGCGCCCTTCTCCCTCACCAGCAGGCATTACTCGCACCTGAGTAGTAGCCCCAGAATGCAAACCAACCCCAGATAATTCAAAAGACGATTTCAAAGTTTGTTGCATCAAATAATTACCATAATAAAGGAGCAGAGAGGCAGAGAAGCAGAGAAGCAAGGGGGTCCAGATGGAGGGAGGCAATGAACCATGAACAATGAACCACGAACAAATCTAAAACCTTTCCCCAATCCCAAAATGAATCCGATTATCCCCATCGCTATTCATACCGTAGTCAATTCTGATCGGTCCGAGAGGAGATTGAATTCTAATTCCTGCCCCATAACCAAAACCGCTTCCTGGTAAATCTCTTAATTCTGAAGGGTTGCCAGGAACAGCGCTACTCGAACCTAGAGTTGTACCATAGTCGGCAAAAACAGCACCACCAACTACAGAAAAAATGGGAAAGCGATACTCAGCAGTAGCGAGGAAATAACTACGACCGCTACCTACTTTACCCTCTGCATAACCTCTAACTGAGTTACTACCACCAACAATAAAAGCTTCGTAAGGAGGTAGATCGCCTAAAATTGTGCCTGCTTGAATGTTAAAAGCAAAAGCTTGTGGTCCCTCGCTGAAATTAATTAATTTGGCAGGAACATAATAGCTATAGCTACCACGCAGTCGGTTGAGTAAAATACTACCAGAACCAATGGGTACTGATTGATCTACACCCAAACGTAAGAGAGAACCTTGGGTTGGTTGCAGGGAATTATTACGTCGATCGCGAGTAGCATTAAATCTAAAGACAAATAAATCGTCTTCTCCACTATTGCTAGCAGCAAGTTTAGTCCCCGCAGTAGATCTGGGAGAAATTTCTCCATCTTCATTTTCAATTTGAACTCGTTCGTATTGAAAACCTGCCCCAAGTCTCCAATCTTCTTTGGAAAAAACATCTTTGGCTAAGGGACGAGTAAAGTTAACTCCTCCACCAGTACGAACTACACGCGGACTATCATCATCTTTTTCTGTTCGTACATCTTCACCATCTCCATCAAATACTAAAGAGATCGATCGACGGCGGAAAGCATTGACAGTATAAGAAGTACGATAAGGATCTCCAGCAATCCAAGGATCGGTAAAGTTAACGTCGAACAATAATTCTTTTTGTTCTGTTCCCACTTGGACTTCCGCACCTAATGTTTGGTTATTACCACCAAGATTTTTCTGTTGATAACTAACAGTACCAAATAAGCCACTAGAAGAACTAAAACCAGCACCCGCACCTAAAGAACCAGTACTGCTTTCGACTACATCTACATTAACCACTACTTTACTGGGATCTTCCCCTGGCGAGAAGGTTAATTTAGCATCTTCAAAAATTCCTAGTCCAAAAACTCTTTGTAAATCTTTTTGTGCAGTTTTACGATTAAATATGTCTCCAGCTTTCAATTGAATCTCTCGCGTTACGATAAATTCGCGAGTTTTTCCTTTGGTTGCTTCTTGATCTTCATTAAAAAATCGAGGTTGAATCTTTTCAATCACCCCTTCAGCTACTTGTAAGGTGACAGTTCCATCCTCAGCCACTTTAGGTGAACCGACTACTTGAGCTAAATCAAAACCATTATCTGAGTACCACTTGTTTAGGTTTTTAATACCTGCTTGTAAATCTCGCAAATTAAGAATTTTGCCGTATTGTTCTTTAAAAGTCTGGTCAATAATCTCAGGAGGTAGAACACTTTTTCCTTCTGGAATAGTTTCTATGCTTACTCGATTCAAAGTCGGGTTGGGTTGAACGGCAAAAGTGATTTTTACACCCAAAGGAGTGTCTTCTGGGGTCACTTGTACGTTGCTGAAAAAGCCCGTAGAGTAGACAGCATTAACGTCTTCTTGTAGTTGCGATCGCGTGGTAGTCCGTCCTGGTTTAGTCCCAATCGTCTCGTAGACTAATTTTTCTAATTCTTCGTCTGCACCTTCGACTACTACTTGTCCTACTAATACCCTTGGTTCTGGTTCTGAGGATTCTGGAGTTGCACCACCTGGAGGTTGATTGCTAGGAATTTCTGGTAAGGTTGGTGTTTCTGGAGTTGCACCACCTGGAGGTTGATTGCTAGGAACCTCTGGTAAGGTTGGTGTTTCTGGAGTTGCACCACCTGGAGGCTGATTGCTAGGAACCTCTGGTGAGGTTGGTGCTTCTGGTTTCTCTGGAGTTGTAGTTCCTGGTACGTTGAACTGGCTAATTAATTTCGGTGACTGTTTTGACTGTTTTTTGGAGACAGGTTTAGCAATACGGAATTCTTTTTTTACTAAAAAATGGGCATATCGATTTAAAGGATTGGCTTTTGTAGGCTCGATCGGAGATGTAGTCCGAAGAGAAGGATTAATTTCTCCTCTAGCTGGTCTAGAACAATTTAATGTCATTAAAGCAGCAACAATCGTGATCGTCGCTACAGAAAACCGTAAGTTTTTTCTTTTCTCTTTTAGCACTTCTACACACCCAATAGAGCAGTCAACAAAGTTAACAGTTTATATTTGTTTTTGGCTATTTTATTAAGGAGAGGTAATAGGTATTTAGGAAAAATAAACGAATCAGTACTTTAGCTATCAGCTATTAGACATCTATTCCCTGTTTCCTGTTCCCTGTTCCTTGTTCCCTGTTCCCTAACCCCTAACTCCTAACCACGCCACTGAGAAATTTTAGCTAGTACTCTTTGCTGAACTTGCTGATAAGCTGACTCTACATCTCCTAAATCTCGGCGAAATCTGTCTTTATCCATTACTCTTGCCTGTGGATCTGTTTGAGCATTATCCCAGAGACGGCAGGTATCGGGGCTGATTTCATCAGCTAAAATAATGTTTTGTTGGGAATCGATACCAAATTCTAATTTAAAATCTACGAGAGTAATGTCGCAGCTTGCAAAAAACTCGGTTAACTTTTGATTGATGGACAAAGCCATTGCTTGTATTTGCTCTAATTGAGATGCTGTCACTAACTCCAGCAAGAACAGGCGATCGCTCGTCAATAAAGGATCTCCTAGATCGTCATTTTTTAAATACAATTCCACTAGAGGTGCAGGCAAAACCTTCCCTTCAGGTAAACCAGTTTGACGGCAAAGACTACCCGCCGCAATGTTTCTGACTACTACTTCGATCGGAATAATTTGGACTGCTTTTACCCTCATTTGATTGGCTTCTGGTCGATCGATGTAATGGGTAGGGATACCCATAGATTCCAACCACTCAAATAAAGCAGCCGAAATCTGACAATTTATTGCTCCTTTTCCCTGAATAGTTCCTCGTTTCTGAGCATTAAAAGCAGTTGCATCATCTTTAAAGTATGTCAATAAAATATCGGGATTCTCAGTTGGATAGAGAACTTTAGCTTTTCCTTCGTATAATTTTTGTGGTTGCGACATGGAAAAATTTAGGTTAGCACTATAAGGTGAAATCTAATAAAATTTGCCATTCTGTTAAATTTAAGTTATGTGTGAGTTAACAAAAGATTAATATCGCCATTGGCAAAAATTAAAGATAATTAAAAGTTATAACCAAAAAAGTAACTTAGAGTTTTTCCAAATAACTTCGAGAAAAAATGCGATCGCCAAAAATCAGTTAATTGTCTGATAGCAAACAACATTCTGTAACGTTGAATAGTTAATATGTTGAAGTATCTGAACCTAATGGCGATCAACGGCTTAATTAAAATTGATATCAAAAACACAATCTGACTTTATCAAGATTATTAGCATAAATTAATTTGGGTTAATTTTTAGATTGAGTATAAAAATTTATTTTTAATAAAATTTAGCTAACCAAGGAGACAGCAGTTAATGATGGCAAATGATAAAGATAATTTTTTGTACCCGCGAGGTAGCTACCACGGTCAAGTCAAGCCAGAAAATCTAGTATTTAATGCTAATTTGCAAGAATTTGCTCAGAGGGTAAGCTATATCTGTAATTTAGAAACAGGAGGCAAATTACCACCTGAGAAAGCTTACAAACAAATTAAAAATCTCTGGAAAGACTTAAAACGCAGCAAAAAAGAATTAGGCATCGGTCAAGATCCTTTTAAAGATGATAATAACGAGCAAGAGGATGGGGAATAGGGAATAGGGATTAGGGATTAGAGAGGCAGAGAGGCAGAGGAGCAGAGGAGCAGGGAAAAAGCCAATGAACCATGAACAATGAACAAATAACAAATAACAAACAACAAACAACAAACAACGAATAACAATGAACAAATTTAATGTCTCGCGCTAAAGCTCTTCAATACTATATCTTTGCTCGTCTACTACTTGCTCCCTTGATGTTGTGGACGATCGTCACCTTGGTATTTCTACTCTTACGTGCTACCCCAGGAGATCCTGCTGATGCTATTTTAGGCAGTCGTGCGCCTGAAGCAGTAAAAGCAGCGTTGCGAGAGCAATTAGGCTTATCCGATCCGATTTGGATGCAATATTTTAACTATTTAGGAGATTTATTGCGTCTAGATTTGGGTAACTCTCTCACTAGTCGAGGTTTGTCAGTTTGGGAAGTGATTCAACAACATTTTCCCGCTACAGCAGAATTAGCATTTTTTAGTATGGCTGTAGCAGTAATTGTGGGTGTAGGTGTAGGTATGTTTTCTGCTTCTCGCCCCAATACTGTTTTTGATGCGGGAGGAAGGTTGTTTGGCATTATTACTTATTCGCTACCTCTATTTTGGGTAGGAATGTTGTTACAGTTGATTTTTTCGGTGCAATTAGGTTGGTTCCCCTTGGGAACTCGTTTCCCTCTTAATAGCCCTACTCCAAATCAAATTACGGGCTTATATACCATTGATAGTATTTTATCTGGCAACTTAGGCATGTTTGGTAATGCCTTATATTATTTAGTCTTACCTAGTGTGACGCTGGGGGTATTGCTGAGCGGAATTTTCGAGCGAATCGTGAGAGTAAATCTCAGACAAACTCTTCAAGCAGACTATGTAGAAGCAGCTAGAGCGAGAGGAATTACTGAAGGTCGCATTTTAGTCGCTCATGCGCTCAAAAATGCCATGATTCCAGTTATTACCGTTTTAGGTTTAACCTTTGCTTCTCTGTTAGGAGGTGCTGTATTAACTGAGGTGACTTTCTCTTGGCCGGGTTTAGGCAATCGTTTGTATGAAGCTATTTCTTTACGTGACTATCCGACTGTACAAGGAATTTTAGTTTTCTTCGGCGTAATCGTGACGATCGCGAGTATTTTAATCGATTTAGTTAATGCTTACATCGATCCAAGAATTAGATATTGAAAATTAGCCAGGGATTTCAAGTCCTATCTGCTGAAGTACGACGGGCATAAAGCCACGTCGCTTCCCCTGCTCTCTAATTCCTAGCCCCTAATCCCTAATCCCCTCCATAAGCTAGAATCAGTTCAGGAATATATTTAAATTGGCAAAACTTCAAGGTCTTTTGAGTCCTTGGTCATTTCTATCGACAAACGACAACTAAAAATGAACTCACCAATTCAGGCTGTTCAAGCTCCTTACAGAGGAGATACCAACTACAGAACTCCTCCTCCAGATTTACCTTCTTTGCTTCTCAAAGAAAGAATCATCTATTTGGGTCTACCTCTAGTTTCTCCAGACGAATATAAAGATCAAATCGGATTGGACGTTACCGAGTTGATTGTTGCTCAGTTGCTCTACTTGCAATTTGACGATCCAGATAAACCAATTTATATGTACATTAACTCTACTGGTACTTCTTGGTACGGTGGAGACGCGATCGGCTTTGAAACAGAAGCTTTTGCTATTTGCGATACGATGAGCTATGTTAAACCGCCGATTCATACTATTTGTCTAGGTCAGGCAATGGGAACGGCGGCGATGATTTTGGCGGCTGGAACTAAAGGATTCCGCGCTAGCTTGCCCCATGCTACCATTATTCTCCACCAAGCTCGCCAAGGTACTAGAGGTCAAGCTACCGATATTCAGATTCGCGCTAAAGAAGTAATTGAAAACAAGCGCATGATGATGGAAATTCTGAGTAGAAGTACGGGTCAACCAATTGAAAAATTAGAAAAAGATACCGATCGAATGTTGTACATGAATCCTGTTGAAGCGAAGGAATATGGTTTGATTGATCGGGTGTTAGAAAGCGCCAAGCAACTACCCACTCCTGTATCTACTTTCAGTTAGAATCAAATTTTTATCAAGACAAGGTTAAACAAAATTATGCCTATTGGTGTTCCCAGAGTTCCTTATCAATTACCTGGTCAACCCTATTCAGACTGGATTAATCTCTACGATCGCCTCTATAGAGAGCGAATTATCTTTCTTGGTCGAGGTGTCAACGATGGTATAGCCAACCAAATCATTTCGATTATGCTCTATCTCGATTCTGAAGATCCAGGCAAGCCAATCTATCTTTACATCAACTCTCCTGGTGGTTCTGTCACCGCAGGCTTGGCAATTTACGACACCATGCAATATATCAAGTCTGAGGTTGTTACCATTTGTGTGGGATTAGCAGCTTCGATGGGAGCATTTTTACTCGCTGCGGGAGCAAAAGGAAAGCGATTGGCGCTACCTCACTCTCGGATTATGATTCACCAGCCATTAGGAGGCGTTCAAGGGCGCAGACAAGCCACTGACATTGAAATTGAAGCTAAAGAAATCCTTCGCATTCGCGATCAACTCAATCAAATGTTGGCAGATAATACTGGACAACCAATCGAAAAAATCCGCAAAGATACCGATCGCGATTACTTTATGTCTGCTGAAGAAGCCAAAGCTTACGGCTTGATTGATAAGGTAATTGAAGAGAGAAGTTCATAAACTGGGGAGTAGGGAGCAGGCAGCAGGGAGCAGAGGGGCAGAGGAGCAGAGGAGCGGAGGGGCAGAGGAGCAGGGGAGAAAACCTAGAGACTAAAAACTTATGACTTCTTCCCGTTTCCTTGTATCCTTGTGCCCTTGTCCCCTTGTCCTCCGAAGGACGTGCCCTAATCCCTAAATCCCAATCAACTGACTCTCTGAGTTGAAGAATTTACGATAGACACCTTCGGTAATTAACACTGTGGCGATCGCATTGGTTAGAGCGATCGCGAAGAGAATTAAAATTTGATAGGAGGCTGCATCGAGAGGTGCAATTCCTGCTAATACCTGTCCTGTAAACATTCCTGGCAAACTTACCAAACCGACAACCATCATCTGATTGAGAGTGGGAATCAAACCAGCGCGAATTGCTTCTTGACGATAAGTGGCGATCGCGCTTTTTGGTGTTGCGCCCAAACAAAGATGGGTTTCTATAGCCAGATGATTGTTGTTAATCGTACTGACAAGTCTTTCTCCTGCTACAGAAGCACTATTCATGGCATTTCCCAACACCATCCCCATCAGGGGAATTATATATTGTGGTGCATACCAAGTATCGGGTTGAATAATTATGGCAATGGCGTAGCTTAAAGTTAGAGCGCTACTGACAAATAGTGAGATCCAAACAACTGGTAATAACCCTTTAATTTTTTTACTAATGCGGTTGCGGGAGACGATCGCAGCAATAGTTAACATCACCAGCAAAATAATTAACACTAGTATGGGATTCTGTAGAGCAAAGACAAAATCTAAAATATAGCCTACTACCAGCAATTGAATTAAAGATCGCCCCGCAGCAAAAAATAATTGACCTTCCAAAGCCAGTTTTTGCCACATTGACAAGGCGATCGCCATACCAATCATTCCTAAAACTGGCGGAAGATCGGTTAAATTAAGTTCAACAATTGAGCTATCCACTATAGTTTAGTTTAATGTTTAGAAACCTTATATTTAATAGCAATTCTTGGTGAGAGCGAGTGAAAACTATTCCCCCTATCGATCTTACACGCCAGTATCAATTAATCGATGAAGAAGTAAATGCAGCAGTAATAGCGATTTTACGTTCGGGTCGTTATATTGGCGGTAGTGCAGTTAAAGATTTCGAGCAGCAATTTTCCGCATACATAGGTGTATCGGAAGCTATTAGTTGTAATTCTGGTACTGATGCTCTTTATCTCGCCTTGAGAGCTTTAAATATTGGCGAAGGCGATCGAGTAATTACTACGCCTTTCACCTTTATTGCTACCTCAGAAATCATTGTTAGAGCAGGCGCTACTCCTGTTTTTGTCGATATCGATCCCAATACCTTTAACCTAGATCTTCAACAAGTAGAAGCTGCCATTACCAGCAAAACCAAGGCGATTATCCCCGTTCATTTGTTTGGACAACCAATAGACATGACCAAACTAATGGCGATCGCCAATGCTCATAACCTCTTCGTCATTGAAGATTGCGCTCAAGCAACTGGTGCGGAATGGGCAGGGCAACAAGTTGGTAGTATTGGACATATTGGCTGTTTTAGCTTCTTTCCTACCAAAAATTTGGGTGCTTGTGGGGATGGTGGTGCAGTTACTACCAACGATCGAGCGATCGCTGCTTCTATCAGAAAATTAAAAGAACATGGTATGAGTTCTGTTCGCTACTGTCACGACGATACAGGTATTAACAGCCGCTTGGATACACTTCAGGCGGCTATTTTACAAGTTAAACTCCGCCATCTCGACAGTTGGAATGATAAACGCCAACAAGTAGCAAATACTTATGGAGAACTTTTATCTTCCTTACCAGGAGTCAAGCTTCCTCAAGCCTTACCTGGAGGAAAAAGTGTTTGGAATCAATATACGATCGCGATCGAAGATAAGCAGTCAAGCGACGAACCAACTAGAGACACAGTGCGCCAGCAACTACAACAAATGGGAGTAAGCTCGATGGTTTATTATCCCATCCCCTTACATCTACAGCCTGTTTACCAAAACTTAGGCTATCAACAAGGACAACTTTCCCAAGTCGAACAAATCGCTCGTCAAGTTCTCTCCTTGCCTATGTTCCCCGATCTTAGTTTTGAGGAACAGCAGCAGGTAGCTTATTGTTTGAAAGATTGTTTGCTATAGGTTAAGTAGGTAGACAAGATTAAATTCATAGGTGGAGGTAGGCAAGAGGCAATAGGCAAGAGGCAATAGAAATACGATTTGCGTAATTAATTGTGCCTACATACTTATAGGGGACAAGTAAAGCCTAGCTTAGCTTTCTGTAGTGAATCTTTATTCACGCAATTCAAAAAAAAGATTGGCGATCGCTTCTATCGAGTACAGAGCGATCGCTCTCCTAGCATTGGCGGTTCGGAATTGGGAAAGCCCGATCGCACTCCTGTCAGACGATTACGCTCTTACCGTAGTAGCAGAATTTTCTAAAGCTTCTACCAAGCTGCGTACTGTGGCTACCATAGCCACCTCGTCGTTGAGTTTGTTAATAGCAGAACCAACGCCAACACCAGCAGCACCAGCCGCGATCGCCATGGGGACGGTAACGCTAGATAAACCAGATGCACACAAAACTGGTACTGAGACAGCACGAGAAATAGCATGAGCTGCTGCTAGAGTGGGAGCTGCTTTTTCGATCGAGCCTAAAATACCAGCGTGCGTGGGATTGCTGCTAGTACCACCTTCAGTTTGAATGATATCTGCACCAGCTTTAACTAATTCTTCTGCTAATTGTACCTGCTCGTCTAGGTTCAATAGATGAGGAACAGTTACAGAAAGAGCAATCTCAGGTAACAAAGCTCTGGTTTGACGAGTCAATTCTAATACTTCTGCTGCGCTGAATTGTCTTCCTTGAGCGTAAAAACTGTCAAAATTACCAATTTCAATCAGATCTGCACCAGCTTTAACTGCACTGACAAATAATTCTGGTTCTACAGCAGAAACACAGATGGGTAAACTAGTAATTTGGCGAATATGCGCTACTAAATCGGCGGAAGCAGCAATATCTACAAAAGTTGCTCCACCTGCTTCGGCTGCTTTTACTACTGCTGCAACTTTAGCCGCATCAAAGTTATTTAAGCCGCTAATTACTTTGAGAGCCTTTTTATTGGCAAAGGCTTGTTCTAGTCTAGAATTCACAATCATATTTAATATATTGCCCTGGACTTAATTTAGTGTACAGCGATCTGTTGAGTTTAGGTTAAAGGTATCAGCACCAGAGATTACTTACGCTTTTTTTCCAAGCGAAACAAAAAGATGCTCAATGTTACTAAGCCAGCTTGCAGAGCTAAATTGGGCAAGACAGTAGTAACGTTTTTTCCTGCGGCTAACTGCGCTAAGAAGATGAATGCTCCAATGAAACCAGAAGCGCCAAAAGCAAGATAAATAAAGATTCTTAACGGTTTATATGGGGCTTTAGCTTCTGCTTTTAAGCGAGCGTATTTTTCTGGATCTAGTTTTACTGGTTGAGCCATGTTATCCAACAGTAGATTTTATTTTAAGAATAATACCTTCTCCACTTCCTCTCGATCGCTTTCTAAGCTGAAAAATGAAAGCTTAACAGGTGAGGAATAGTACTTATGGATATTAATTGGAAAACCTGCTGGCGGAGATTGGAAGCAGCGATTAGCTTGACAATTCTCGTCATCGTCTGTCACCAATTTTCAGCGATCGAGCAACATCAACAAGTAACCGTCTTGTCACCAAAAATAGAAAGTCTGTTTCATTTTCAGCATCAAAAATAAATTTTGTACATAGTACATAAATGATATTAGAGATAAGGAGGAATAGAGGTGGCAGACAAGATTAAATTGGAATCGGAACAACTTACTCAAGTAACGGAAGCGATCGCGCGAAGAAAATACTCTTTAGCTTGTATCTTACTTTTAAAATCTGTTGGCTACAATCCTTCAGACTATATTCCTTATCGAACCTATTATCGAGCGCTCAAAGAAAACCTGCCCACAGATTAATCAAATTTCAGTATTTATCAATTCCAAAATTTCGTCGAAGTAATAGTTACGGTTCATTTCTCTAAGTTTATCTGCGATTTCGCTATAGGTGTCTGGAATTTCTAAAATTAATTGTTCGAGCCACTCGGAATCAACTTGCATCGCAGCTTGTTGTAGAGATTGTTGCCATTGGCTTGACATCATCTTGAGATCTTCTGGTTGAAGGGGAGTTGTTTGCTTGTCGAGCGCTGAGGGGCGATCGCCTGCTGAGAATTCTTCATACAGGTAACGCACACCCAAAAACTTTGCCATCTTGTCAAAAATTACTTGTTCCTGAAATGGCTTGCGTACCATATCGTCACAGCCAGCCGCCAAAATCGTTGCTTTTTCTGACTCAAAAGCACTAGCTGTTATCCCTAATATTGCCGTATTTTCTGCTTGAGGATTAGCTTTAATTTTTTGTGTCGCTTCGTAACCATCCATAATTGGCATTCGCATATCCATCCAGATTAAATTGGGCTGCCATTCTTGCCAGACATTAATTGCTTCCAACCCATTGGTTGCAGTTTGCGTTTTAAAACCAACGCGATCGAGTAATTGTTGCAATAGTTCCCGATTTTCGCGGCGATCGTCTACAACTAAAATGCGATAATTAGGTTGCCCTGGTGCGATCGCCATAATCCTTTTTTTGCTGGAGGGCTGTTCTATTTCCGAAGTATCAACTGTACAAGTTTCAATCTGAAACCAAAAAATCGCTCCTTTACCTACAACACTACTAGCATAAATATCGCCCCCCATTAACTGCACGAACCGACGAGAAATAGCCAACCCCAAACCCGTACCTCCTTCAGTTTGAATACCACTAGCAGTTTGGACAAAAGGCTGAAACAACTTATCCATCTCTTCAGCCGCAATGCCTCTACCCGTATCTTCAACCTCGAAGAGCAGGGTGTAGACTGTAGGGGAGGCGGGAAAATCGGAGGTTTCCTCCGATTTGTTCACCCGCCGTTGTAGGGTGTAGGGCTTTTCTATTTCTTGCTCCCCTGCATCTCTGCTCCCCTGCATCTCTGCTCCCCTGCTCCTCTGCTGCGAAGCTACTCCCTGCTCCCTTACCCTCAGCGTCACTCCTCCAGTATCGGTAAACTTAATCGCATTACCTAAAAGATTAAGCAAAACTTGTCGGAGTTTAGAGCGATCGCTGTTGATATAGTGAGGTAGCTCTCGCTCTAAATCAAATTCGAGAAATAATTGTTTTTTCTCGGCTCTAATCGACATCATCTCTTTAATAACTTGCAATAACTCCAGCAAGTCAAAAGGTTCACAGTTTAGCGTGACTCGTCCTGCTTCAATCTTAGACATATCTAGTACATCGTCGATTAAGTTGAGTAGGTGTTCGCCACTGCGATTGATAATGGCAAGAGAATTTTGCTGTTGATGGGTTAGAGATAAATCTCTTTCCATTAATTGAGCAAAACCGAGAATGGCATTTAAAGGGGTGCGTAATTCATGACTCATGTTGGCGAGAAATTCGCTCTTGGAACGATTAGCAGTTTCTGCTTCTTGAGCTTTAGTTTCCAATTGATGGCTATAATCTTCTAATTGCTGACGAGAAATCTTCAATTGTTTGGTGAGCCAAAAGATACCGAACATTAGGACTCCTGAGGCGATCGAACCCATGATGATAATTGTGTTAGCCAATTGACGAGCGGGAGCAAAGGCTTCTTCTTGAGACATCTCTACTAACAAAGCTAAGTCTTGCTCGTTGAGCCATCTATAGACTCCGATTACTGGTACATCTGCATAGTTGCGATAAAGTCCAGAACCACTCATGCCACTCATGGCTGCATCGATACCTTGGCTACTGATGCCCTCTGAAAAACGCCGATTGTTAGCTTTTTCTCCAGAAATAAGAGCATTTCTACTCACTAGCGAACCAACTAGATAGGTTTCTCCGCTCTCTCCCAAACCAGTCCGTTCTCGCACCAGCCGATCCACCCATTCTAAGTTTAAATTAACTAAAACAATTCCCTGTCTAATTCCTGCATCATTTTTAAGGGTTTTTGCCAAAGTGACTGCGGGTTTGCCAGTTACAGGGGAAACATAAAAGATAGGAGCGAAGCTTTTTCCTCGCTCAATGTTTTCAATATAAGTAATGTTGGCTAAAATCTCGTATTCGCTTTCGCGCTTTTTATCTGTAGAGAGGATAATTTTATTGCTGCGATCTAGCACATAAAATTCACCAAGATTAGGCATTATTTTGGTAACTTCTTGCAAGTATTTTGACAGAATTTGATAAGCTTGCGAAGAGACTGGGCTAGATGGAGAGGAATCAAGCAGATTTTTGAGATTGGTTCGTAAATCTGGTAATTGAGTCGTGAGCAAAAAATCTCTTTGTTGTTCTTCAAACCAAGTTGTAATTTGTTCTTCTTTGAGTGTCGCTGAGACACTTAAACGATTAAAAGCCGCCTGTTTGAGAGCTTCTCTTGCCACGGCAAAAGCTACGCCTCCCACTGCTGCAACGGTGACTAAAGATAATAGTAAAAAGTATGTAGCAATTTTATTAGTTAGATTTTGTTGCCACAGTTGCAATCTGTTCAGCTCGGTTAGAGAGCGATTTTTAAGCAGTGAAATTAAAGGCAGAATTTTCACGGTATAAACAAATAATGTTCAATCCCAATCCTGAAATATTTCTTTTATCCTATCAATTGCTTCATCTGCTGCTTGTTCTGAAGAATAATTATCGACTAATCTTCTTTTAAGCACTCTGCCCCAAATATTTTCTTTAACAACCCTACTATAAGCAGGATTCTGACTAGAATAGAAGAGGCGGGCTGGAATGTTGTGTCAATTTATATATAAGTAAAATTATTATTTATATGACGATCGCTTTAAAAATTTCTATAGTTTTTTGACCTTTACATAGCTTAACTAGCAACGAAAAAAGTTGGTTTGAGGTTTATAATTTGAGTATGGGTTTCAGGGGACAGTGTGTCTAAAATTAGCTTCAATTCTGGTAAACCCTTGCAATAGCGTTAATTTATCGATGCGATCGACACATTCATAGACCATTTTCAAGAAAGCCGATGCACTAATTTTTTAGGTATTGTAAATCAAGTGTAAATAGGATCTTGACAAGGATTTTGTGATGACCATTTAGCGATCTAAGGCGATCTCCTATTTGTTTTCGATCGCCTTTTAGATTCTGAGTAAAACAGTCTATGGATAAATGCAGATAAACAGTCGATCGAGTTTTGGTGAGCGATCGAGCAAATAGAATTATGTTTTTTATTAAATAATAGCTGGGTAATCTCATATATAGGAATATCCAGCCAAAATTAATGAGTTACGATCCAGCCAAACATCATCGTCGATCGAATAGATTAAAAGGATACGATTATAGCAAAGCAGGTGCTTATTTTGTTACTATTTGTACTTATCAAAGACAATGTTTATTTGGTGAAATTACCGATGGTGAAATGCAATTATTTAAGTTTGGAAAAATTGTCTTATAATGTTGGCAAGCAATTCCAGAACATTTTTCAAGAATTGAGCTAGATGAATTTATTGTCATGCCAAATCATATTCATGGCATTTTGATTATGAAAGATGATGGTAGGGGTTTGGCAATGCCAAACCCCTACAAGGGTCAATTTGGTAAACCAATTGCTGGTTCTTTGCCAACAATTATTGGTTATTTTAAATCTGCCAGTACTAAACAGATAAATATTCTTCGTAATTCACCAGGTACACCAGTATGGCAACGTAATTATTATGACCATATTATTCGCAATGAAGAATCTCTAAACAAGATACGACAATATGTTCTTAATAATCCTCTATCTTGGGAGGTTGACCAATTACACCCTAATAATCCTTCAAAATGGTGATTGTTTATTTGAGGTCGATCGAGTTTTGGTAAGCGATTAACTAAGCAAAGTTAATTGTTTTGCATATTCCAGCTTGCGTAAATGATTACAAGTTCCTATCGTTAAATATTCTTGAATATCTATAAAAATTTTCTTGGCTAGAACATATGCCAAATTAACAGGTACAGCATTTCCTACCATTTTATAACCGTTGTTTATATAGTCGTATTTAAAAATAAAATCATCAGGAAATGTTTGAATTCTCGCACATTCCCTAACAGATAATCTACGATATGGCTTAGGAGAATTAGGATCGAAAATTCTTTTATCTTTTTCAACAAAAATCATCTTATTAGCTTGAGGATGTAGAGGTGCGTGTCTTCCTCCTGCTTGAATAGTAAAAGATGGTTCGCTCCAACTTCTTACCCTATTTCTTGACATATAAATACTGGAAAAGCCTGTATCTAAATACTCATGATTTGGTATTGATGGATGAGATTCACGAATTTTATCTT
>CAZJTL010000067.1:0-21386 GCA_964548905.1 uncultured bacterium
GCATTTACCAATATATCTACTTTTTCCTGACTTGTCAACTCTTTTTTTGAGTTTTTTTTGTAACTTGGCTCGACTCCCCCTTCAATCCTTTTGTGCTATGCTTCTCAAGCATCCATCAATTTAAAAAATAAAAGGCTAGTCTTAAGGTGTCGATTAATTTTCAAACTATAGTTGCTACTCTCAATCAATTTTGGAGCGATCGCGGTTGTTTAATTGCCCAACCTTACGATACGGAAAAGGGCGCAGGCACTATGAACCATCATACTTTTCTACGTGCAATCGGCCCCGAACCATGGTCTATTGCTTATATAGAACCATGCAGAAGACCGACAGATGGAAGATATGGAGAAAATCCCAACCGAGTTCAACACTATTTTCAGTATCAGGTTCTAATTAAGCCTTCACCAAACAATATTCAAGAAGTATATTTAGATTCTTTAAGGGCATTAGGGATTCATCCTGAAGATCACGATATTCGTTTTGTAGAAGACAACTGGGAATCTCCAACTTTAGGCGCATGGGGTGTTGGTTGGGAAGTATGGTTGGATGGGATGGAAATTACGCAGTTTACCTACTTTCAGCAGTGTGGTGGGATAGATTGTCGCCCCGTTTCTATTGAAATTACCTATGGTTTGGAACGTTTGGCAATGTATCTTCAGGATGTAGATGCAATAATGAAGATTAATTGGAATGACCAGATTAGTTATGGAGATATTTATCTGCAAGCAGAGATCGAGCAGTGTACTTATAATTTTGAGGCATCTAATCCAGAATTGCTGTTTAACTTGTTTGCTCTTTACGAACAAGAAGCTAAGCAATTGATCGATCGCGAGTTGGTTTTACCAAGTTTAGATTATGTATTGAAGTGTTCTCATACTTTCAATTTGCTGGATGCTAGAGGAGTAATTGCAGTTACAGAAAGAACTCGTTATATTGGCAGGATTCGTAATTTAGCCAGACAAGTTGCTCAATCTTATTTACAGCAACGAGAAAAACTGGGATTTCCACTGCAACCTCAAGTGGCAGTTAACGCCTAATCCTGGAACTATCTCATAATTGCCGTCAAATTCAAGCCAACAATAGCAGCCATTTTATTTGGATGGACGAACCAGAATTAATCAATAAAGCGATCGAATTATTATTACAAGCAGTGTAATTCACCTAATTTAGTGGTTTTCCTTGACAATTCAACATGGCAATGTTAATAAAAAATCGCTACAATTAATTTATGAGTCAGCCTAATTCGATTTGTAGCGTTCGACTGGGTTCGGATAGTCTGCATCTGAAGCGGAGGAACCAAATTACGGGGCGCATTTCTAGCTTGGGTTTATCGTATATAAATGTTAAGCAGAAAGGGACATCTCTCAGTTCTAGCCCGACAGCTAACTTCGTAGGCATTGAGGGAAGATTGAACCGAGAGCGAGACTAAGGTTCTCGTAGCTACTTTCAGCTTGCTGAACAGTAGCGTTTTGTTACAAAGTTGCTCTCATCACTCCCCTTGGCTTATAACAGTGCAAAATATTCTGTTTTTGTGGCAGAAGTAAAGATAAATTATCTTCGCTCTTTTGCGTATCGTAAGCAGAATACATGGTCTTTAGCCAGGAGATTAAACATGATTATTGTTAATGATTACGCCTTTCATCAAAAAACTGGATTGATAGGTAGAGTCATCGGTTACGGACATCAACTAGTTAATGACACTTATTCGCTGACACTGAAAGTGTTAGTTCGGGAATCCGATCGAGAAGATAAGAAATATGTCGTTATGGAAGATGAGGTTTCCACTTGGGAACCTGTTAAATAGCAACAAGATTAGTACTTGATGTCGATCGCTGACATCAGAGTGAGCTAATTGATAGAGCTATTTAACAAGTGTAGATAAAACAGGAGCGATCGAGCTAACTTTGATGGTTAATTAACGAGAAAGTCTCGAAAAAATGGCTATATTGCTCCTTTATTAAAAATCTTAAACGCTTTTAAAGTTTTTGTGTTAGTTTTTATTAAGTGATGATTGCATTCGCATAAATACCTGTCAGTGAAACTCGATAGACATATAACAGAGGTTTGACTTTGTCGTGGCAATTTTGGCTCGATCGCGGTGGAACTTTTACCGATCTCGTTGCGCTTTCTCCAGAAAAAAAACTGATCGTTCATAAACTCCTATCAGAAAATCCCGAACAATATCAAGATGCCGCAGTACAAGGAATTAGAGAAATTTTAGGCATTCCCAAACACGAACCTATTCCTACAGAACAAATTGAAGCGGTCAAAATGGGAACGACAGTAGCAACCAATGCCCTGCTAGAGAGAAAAGGCGATCGCACTGTCTTAGTTATTACTAAAGGTTTTGCTGATGCGCTGCGAATTGGCTATCAAAATCGTCCCGATATTTTTGCGCGTCAGATTGTTTTACCCGAAATGCTCTACGAACGAGTTATTGAAGTAGAAGAACGCTACGACGTAGAAGGCAATGAATTAATTGCTGTTAAGCGCGATCGAGTTAGAGAAGATTTACAAACTGCTTACGCGGCTGGTATTCGCAGTTGTGCGATTGTTTTAATGCACGGCTATCGCTATCCCCAACACGAACAAGAAATAGCCAGCATAGCATCTGAACTTAAGTTTACTCAAATCTCAGTTTCCCATCAAGTCAGTCCTCTAATTAAACTCGTCAGCCGAGGCGATACGACAGTTGTTGATGCTTATTTATCGCCTATTTTGCGCCGCTACGTCGAGCAGGTTACGGGTCAAATATCAAATAACCAACAACAAATAACCAATAACAAACAACAAACAACTAAATTAATGTTTATGCAATCCAATGGTGGGTTGACAGATGCTAATTTTTTCCAAGGTAAAGATAGTATTTTGTCTGGCCCTGCGGGTGGTGTTGTGGGGGCAGTAAAAACTTGTCAGTTGGCTGGTTTTAATAAGATTATTGGTTTTGATATGGGAGGAACTTCTACAGATGTTTCCCACTATGCAGGAGAATACGAACGCAGTTTTGAGACAGAAATAGCAGGAGTGCGGATGCGTAGTCCAATGATGTCCATTCATACTGTTGCTGCTGGTGGTGGTTCGATCGCCCAGTTTGATGGATCGAGATATCGAGTTGGTCCCGAATCTGCTGGTGCTAACCCCGGCCCTGCTTCCTATTCTAAAGGAGGGCCCTTAACTGTGACAGACTGTAATGTCATGGTGGGGAAATTGCAACCAGAATTCTTTCCTAAAGTATTCGGTGAGAATGCGGACTTACCTTTGAATGTAGAGGTAGTTAGAGAAAAATTTGCTCAGCTAGTTCGAGAAATAGGCGATGGTAGAACCTCAGAACAAGTTGCATCAGGATTCCTCGCGATCGCTGTTGAAAAAATGGCACAGGCGATCGCCAAAATTTCTCTACAACGCGGCTACGATGTCTCTGAATATACTCTCTGTTGTTTTGGTGGTGCGGGAGGACAACATGCTTGTCTAATTGCTGATGCTTTGGGGATGAAGCAAATTTTTATCCATCCCTATGCTGGAGTGCTATCTGCTTATGGCATTGGTTTAGCAGAAATTAGAATCCTCAAAGAAAGAACTTTAGAAACCCAACTGCGATCGCTTTCTTGCCAAGAATTAGAACATTTATTCTCTCAATTAATCGCCTTAGCAACAGAAGAATTACAGCAACAACAAGAACTAAGCGATCGAGAGGTGCAAACCCTCCGCAAACTACATCTTAAGTATGAAGGTACAGATTCAGCCATAATCGTCGATTTCGAGCGCGATTTAGCGGTAATGCAGCATCAATTCGAGCAAATTCATCAACAGCGTTATGGTTTTTTTGTTGCAGACAAGAATCTAATTATTGACACCATTTCTGTTGAATTAATCTGTCCTACCTATATCCCCCAGGAACCAATTGTCACCAGAAACAGCGATCTATCTCCACAACCGATCGCCACAGTTAAAATCTATACCGCCGATGCTTGGCACGATGCACCAGTGTATCGCCGAGAATCATTACAACCAGGAGATGCGATCGATAGTCCTGCCATTATTGTAGAAGCCACAGGTACCAATATCATCGAACCAGGATGGGAAGCGGAGGTTACATCTAGAAATTATCTAATTTTAACTAAACAAAAAAGCAGAGATGCCCAGAGGCAGAGGGGCAGAGGTGCAATCTTGTCCGTTAGCGATCGTCCAGATCCAGTTAGATTAGAAATATTCAATAACCTGTTTCGTTCGATCGCCGAACAAATGGGATTAACTCTGCAAAATACTAGTTACTCAGTCAATATCAAAGAAAGATTAGATTTCTCTTGTGCCATTTTCGATCGCGAGGGTAATTTAGTTGCCAATGCACCCCATATTCCCGTCCATTTAGGTTCCATGAGTGAAAGCGTCCGCAGTCTCATCGATACCTATGGCGATCGCCTGCAACCTGGAGACGTTTACGTCCAAAACAACCCCTACAACGGCGGTACACACTTACCAGATATCACCGTAATTACCCCCGTCTTCACCCCCAATCCCCCCGTCTCCCCATCCCCTACCCCCCTACACCCTACACCCCACAACGGCGCTCAAGGTTCTGAACCTGCGTCAGAACCCGCGCCTGCCCCACACCCCACACCCCTCTTCTACGTTGCCTCACGCGGACATCACGCCGATATTGGTGGTATTACCCCTGGATCGATGCCTCCTCACAGTCAGGCGATCGAAGAGGAAGGAATTTTAATCGATAATTTTTTACTCGTCGAACAAGGCAAATTCAGAGAAGCAGAATTATTAGAATTGCTGACTAATAACCCCTACCCTGTTCGCAATCCAGTGCAAAATCTTGCCGATTTAAAAGCACAAATTGCCGCCAATAACAAAGGTGTACAAGAATTGTTACGAATGGTTGATACTTATGGATTAGAAACAACTCAAGCATATATGGGATTCGTGCAAGATAATGCTGAAGAGTCTGTCAGAAAAGTAATTGACGTACTCAAAGATAGTAATTTTAGCTGCGAACTAGATAGTGGTGGCAAGATTCAAGTAGCGATTACCATCGATCGCAACCGTCGCAGCGCCAAAATTGATTTTACTGGTACATCTCCTCAATTAAATAACAATTTCAATGCGCCGTCAGCAGTCTGTAAAGCAGCAGTTTTATATGTATTTCGTACCTTAGTTGATGACGATATTCCCCTCAATGCTGGTTGTCTCAAACCATTAGAAATTATTATCCCGTCGGGTTGTCTGCTCAATCCCCAATATCCCGCCGCAGTAGTCGCTGGAAATGTGGAAACCTCCCAACATATTACCGACTGTCTTTACGGCGCTTTAGGCGTGATGTCAGCCTCTGCTGGAACGATGAATAATTTCACTTTCGGCAATGAGAAATATCAATATTATGAAACGATCTGTGGTGGTTCTGGTGCAGGTACAGATTTCGATGGTACTGATGCCGTGCAAACTCACATGACTAATTCTCGCCTCACCGATCCAGAAGTATTAGAATTGCGCTTCCCCGTACTCTTGGAAAGTTTTAGTATTCGTCCTCATAGTGGCGGTAAAGGAAAGCACCAAGGCGGAAATGGAACGATCAGAAAAATTCGCTTCCTAGAAGCTATGACTGCTGGTATTTTGTCCAGTCGCCGCAAAATTGCGCCTTTTGGTTTAAATGGCGGTGAAGATGGTGCAGTAGGTAGAAATTATCTACTCAGAAAAGATGGCTCGATCGAACAGTTAGACAGTACCGCTACAGTAGCAATGGAAGCAGGAGATCTATTTGCGATCGAAACTCCTGGTGGCGGGGGAATGGGAGAGAGGGGCAGAGGAGAGGGGGAGAAGTAATGAGTAATGAGTAATGAGTAAAAAACTTCTGACTTCTGACTTCTGACTTCTGACTTCTGCCTTTACTACACCATATGAGTTCGATAATCTTCCGATACTTCCCAAGCAGCATTAATTAATTGCATTGCGCCATCGGAACCATCCAGATCGGGATGATGTTTGCGGCTAAGCTTATAATAAAGCGATCGACCAAAGGCAATAAAAGCAACTGCATACCAAGCAACTGTCATATTATCAATCAGACAGTTTTGATGTACCTCAAATTTTTCGCAGTACCATTCATTTAATTGTGTATGGATTTGTTCTGCATCAGGTAAAACCGCGCGAATACTTTCAAGGGTTACTGTTGGAGGCTCGCGATCGCCAATATCAATTGAGGATTTTGAAGATGGTGGAGATTTTTCTTCAACCATATTTTCTTCCTCACCAAAACTTAAATCTTGAATGCTGATCTTAAGATATTTATTTCTTTCTGCTGATTCAAAAATAGATACATACAAGGTTTCAAGTAAATCCTGGTTGTCCTTGAATTCTTGTTGTAGTTCTTGAAATTCTTTAGACAAACTAGAGATGCGAGTCAATCGTTCTAGTTTAGTTTGAAGTTCTTCAGCTTTACTATAAAGCTCGATCGCCTCGGAATCTAGTTCGCTTTGGCGTTTGTATTGTTGTTTAATTTCTGCTTCAAGTTCTTTAATACGAACATCAGTCGCGGCTTGTTCGCGTTGATTTTGTTCTTGTTGACTCTCAATTTGCTCTAACTGAGATTGAATATAAGCGAGCGTATCGACAAGATTCATGATCTAACTAAAACCTAATAAGATGGCGAGAAAGATTCAAAGTTGTTTAATTTATATAATATGTATCAATAATATTTATCGAGATAAATGGCTTTTGAAGACAGATCGCTCACTTTTTTTAATAAATAGATAATTTTCCTATTGTTTATTTTCTACTGACTCAAAATAGTTCGCCAAGGTGTAGTTTACAAAAAAAAGGGAAGAGTCTGATTTACTCTTCCCTTTCAAATTTTCTTGAGTGTTTTTTTCTGATTCTCGATCGTCTTTGAGCTTTTTCCTGAGCATTTGTTGCTGTTTCTTGAGCTGTCTCGCTCTAGCTGAGCCTCCTTTGCCTTTGTCATTACGACCCTGACGACGAGGCGACTCCCATCTTTTCAATAGCCTAGCCATAATTATTTACTTTTATACTACTTTTTGTATTGTAGCATATTCGAGCTAACCCCTAATCCCTAACCCCTTCAATTTCTTTGTTAATAACTTCGCATAATTTCTTATAATTTCTTAATATTAGAGATAAGAGCATAAACATAAAAAACATATGTCTACTATTACGTTTGTCAAAGAGAAGAAAGAGGTAGTAGCTGCGAATGGCGCTAACTTGCGAGAAAAAGCGCTTCAAAACGGAATCGATCTTTATACTCTCAAAGGGAAGCTAGTGAATTGTGGCGGATACGGTCAATGTGCTACGTGCATTGTCGAAATTGTTCAAGGAATGGAAAATTTATCGGAAAAAACCCCATTTGAACAAAAAAGACTGAAAAGAAAACCCGAGAACTATCGTCTAGCTTGTCAAACTCTTGTTAATGGTGCTGTCAGTGTCAAAACTAAACCATAGCGTAAGGAGTCAGTCGTAGGGGCGAATGGCTATTCGCCCTTACAGAAGTCAAAAGTGAATAAGCTTGACATACTGACAAGCGCGATCGGTCATTGTAAATGATATCCTAGAATCTGTTGTTGGACATATATTGAAAGGATGTTAGTTTATGCAAGTTAACGATTTAGGATTTATCGCCAGCATTTTATTCGTGTTGGTTCCTACAGTTTTTCTGCTAATTCTGTATATTCAAACAGGAAAAAATCAGGGCAATACTTAGAAAATCTCTCTCGTCTAAAAAACTTTAAACCATGTTTAAATTTCCTCAATTTTAGCGAAGCTCAAAAAGCTCTAAAGCAAAATTGGGAAGGAAAAATTAGAGATTATTATTTAATAATGGCAAAGTTTTCCCACTCTTATCTAAGGGTGGGATTAATTTTTGGTGAAGCTAGCAGAGCGATCGCGATTCAAAACGCTGCACAATTCAATTTTTGCTTTGCTCGATACATCAACAGAGGCAAAGATTATTGGTCTTATTTTTTATGACTAAATATCTTTATCAAAAATTTAATAAATTGACCTGCCAATAGCTGATAAAAATTGTTTTTTAAAGCTTTATTGAATTTAAATAATTTTCATAATAAAAATACCGAAAAATACGGTTTATAACATCAGTGAAAATAACTAATAATTGAAACATAGATCGAGAAATTACTTAAATATTTCTTCTATACCTACTGAAAATCTATTCAATTATTGAATTATTGGTTGTTAGTTAATACTGAGTTTTAGGTGATTACTATGAAAAAACATTCTTTCAATTTAAAGGCGATCGCGAAAGCAGCTAGCATTATCAGCTTATCTTTAACAGGACAATTTTTAAGCTCAACTTATGTACAAGCAGTAACAACAACAGCAACGACAACAACAACAACAACAACAACAACAACAACAACGACAACAGCAACAAAAATAACAGGAACTCCTTTAACTGCTAAAAATAGATTTGAAGGAAAAGTTGACTATGTTGTCACTGGTGGAACTTTAAGACAAGATTCTAATTCAAAAAATGCTTGCACTACAGTAACTAGTTCAACTGCAAAATTATTTGGCATTCCCAAAGGAGGTACTGTTCAAAAAGCCTATCTTTATTGGACTGGTTCAGGAAAAATTGATAGCAAAATAACACTGAACAATCAATCTTTAATTGCAGACAAAACCTATCAAGAAAGCTTTAATAAAGGGATTTATTTTCAAGGAGTTAAAGATGTTACTAGTATTGTCCAACAAGGAGGAAATCAGAGTTATACATTCACAGATTTAACTATTGATTCAAGTGCAACTTATTGTAATAACGAAACAGTATTGGGCGCTTGGGCTATGGTAGTAATTTATGAAGATCCTGCCATAACAAAATTAAATACCATTAATCTCTACGAAGGTTTTAAAAAATCGGCTCACTCTGCTTTCGACTATACTTTAGATGGAATTAAAGTCTCAAAAAATCCCAAAGCTAAATATAGCGTCTTATCTTGGGAAGGAGATCATTCATTAGGTACTGATGGTGAGTATCTACAATTTAACGGACAAGAATTGTCAGATAAAGTTAATCCAAATAACAACTTGTTCAATTCTTCGATTAACAGTATAGGTAAAGGTGCAGATACTACTTACGGCGTAGATTTTGATACCTTTGATGTTTCCAAACAAGTTACAGAAGGACAAACTGCTATTACTGGAACTGTTGGAACTGGTCAAGACTTGGTTATGCAAGGTGCAGCTTTAGTAATGGTGACAGACGATCTGGCTGGTTTGAAGAAAATAGCAGATTGAGAGGTAGTAGGGAAGCAGAGAAGCAGAGAAGCAGAGGGGTAGGGGGAGCTAAGTAATAAGTTTATCCCTTTTGCCTCTTGTCTATCTGCTGCCTGCTGCCTGCTCCCTACTCCCTGTTAGCTATCTTCCTGACGTGCTAGTAGAACGGGACAACCAACTTTGACTCGAACGTAGTCAGATAGGGAAGTACCGAGAAGGCGATCGAGATCTGGTAAACTCTTGGCGATCGAGGGACGACGTTCGGGAGAACCGATTAAAAGCAGGTCGATATTGTACTCTTCTACCAAGTTACAAATTTCTTCACCAGGTCTTCCACCTGTCACAATACAACGATAATTAACCCCCATTCTTTTCGCTTTAGCTGCTGCTGGTGCCAGAATGGGGTTATTTTCCATTTCTGTCTTAGAAAGAGGCAATAATTCTTTTTTCAAATCGGGATTGACACGGGCTAAAAATAGTTCTGCTTCTTTGTAGCCTTGTAATAAACTTAAAGCTAAATCTAGTGCGTATTGAGAAGCTACAGCTTTATCCATCGCTACCATAACGCGCTTAATTTTTTTGACATAAACGTCGTCTTTGACTAGTAGCATGGAACGATTGGCTAACTGAAATACGTACTGACTGATGGAATTGCTTAAAATTGCTTCCAAGCGCCCCAATCCTCTCGAACCCATAATAATGAGATCGGCATCTACTTGGTCAGCTATTTGCAAAATAGTATCCTTGGGTTCGCCTTGTTTGAGAATTGTTTCAACTTTGTGAGATGGTAAGTTAGCATTTTGAATGACTTGCTCGATTAATTTTTTCCCTTCCTCAAGCTTTTCGGTTTCGTCTTCTTTAGTGACTTGTGGCGGTACGACATGGGCGACAACGAAATTGGCACCGGCGATCGCAGGTAAATCCATCAAGACTTTCAACATTTCTTGAGAATTACGAGGTCCAGAATCAGCGTATAAAATTTTCTTAAGCATATGTCAAGACTAGATTATTAGTGGTGTTGAAGCTCTATATGCTTAGAATACTGCCAAAGATAGGGGTCGAAGCTTTTGAGTATATAAGTTTTAATTAAATAAGTTGGTTCGATCGCCCAAGCAATCAAGTCAATTCACCAGTAGATAACAGTTTCTGAGTAGAATTGCCTATGATATGTATAGTAATAAAACTTAAAATTATTCATGACTGTTTCTTTGTCTGGATTAGAAAAACTTAAAAATTCTCTGCAAGAGAAACTATTTTTTGGTAATGAACCGAGTCCTGAGTTGATTGCAATCCTGACAGTGTACTTCGTGCAAGGTATTCTAGGTTTAGCGCGTTTAGCGGTCAGTTTCTTTCTCAAAGATGACCTTCACCTTAGCCCTGCTGAAGTTGCTGCTTTAATGGGCGTTGCTTCCTTACCTTGGGTAATTAAACCTGTCTTTGGTTTTATTTCTGATGGTTTGCCGATCTTTGGCTACCGTAGAAGACCTTATTTAATTTTGTCAGGTTTGCTAGGCACTTTTGCCTGGTTAGCTTTGGCAACTGTAGTCAATAGCGCAACAACAGCGACAATTGCCATTTTGATTACTTCTCTTTCTGTAGCTGTCAGTGATGTCATTGTCGATTCTCTGATTGTAGAAAGAGCCAGACAAGAATCTCTCGGAAAATCTGGTTCACTGCAATCCCTAAGTTGGGGCTTTTCTGCTTTAGGTGGATTGGTGACAGCCTATTTAAGTGGTTGGCTATTAGAACATTTGAGCAGACAAGAGGTATTTGCTGTTACTGCTAGTTTTCCTTTAATAGTATCGGCAGTCGCCTGGCTAATTGCTGAAGAAAAAATTGGCGAATCATTTCATTTCAATCGAGAAAAGCAGCCAGAAGTTAACGTTAAAAGCCAAATCAAGCAATTATGGCAAGCCTTGAGCCAAAAAGCGATTTGGTTGCCTACTTTATTTCTATTTATCTGGCAAGCAACCCCCACATCTGAATCCGCTTTTTTCTTTTTTGCCACCAATGAGTTAGGATTTCAGCCAGAATTTTTGGGTAAAGTTCGTCTGGTAACGAGTCTTGCTTCTCTGTTAGGCATTTTGATTTTTCAGAAATATCTGAAGATGATTCCTTTTCGCGTAGTTTTGGGCTGGAGTACGTTTATTTCTGCAGCGTTGGGGATGACAACTCTGTTATTAGTTACTCATGCCAATCGCGCGATCGGCATTGAGGATGGTTGGTTTAGTTTGGGTGATAGTCTGATTCTGACAGTAATTGGACAAATTACCTGGATGCCAGTCTTAGTGTTATCTGCTCGTTTATGTCCAGCAGGAATTGAAGCGACTTTATTTGCTCTGTTGATGTCGATTTGGAATCTATCTGGTTTATTATCTCAAGAACTGGGTGCTTTGCTTACTTCTTGGTTGGGTGTCACCGAAACTAATTTTGACAAACTCTGGCTATTAGTTATCATCACCAATCTTTCTACTTTAATTCCCTTACCGTTTTTGGGTTGGTTGCCAGCGATCGACCCCAAAGAACTTGAGGAAAACGAGATAAATTCAAAATCTCTAGCTCCAGCAGAAGCTTTTCAACGTCATTCCTCTGTTATAGGTACAGAACAACAATTAATGCCCGATCTAGTTCCAGAATTCGCGATCGATGGATTCGATCGCGAAAGGGGACAGGGGATTAGGGATTAGGAATTAGGGAAGTCAAAAGTCAAAAGTAAGCTGTTGATAACTGATGTAGCATTTCTCAAATAGATGAGGTACAAAAAATTTCATTATCTCTTGCCTCTTGCCTTCCTCCACCGACGTTTATCTCACTCAACCGAGAACTGCTATAACTGATAACTGATACCTTTTTTAATCATGCAAAATTTAGTAAGACAAGAAGAAAATTGTAAGTCATACGATCGCCAGGAATGGCAAAAGGGATATCAATCTCAGCCGAATGAATACGACTATTGGATCGATGAGATTGAAGGAGAGATCCCCAAAGAATTAAATGGTACTCTGTTTCGTAATGGTCCTGGTTTATTAGAGGTGGGCGGTATGCCTGTACGTCATCCTTTTGATGGTGATGGCGCAATTTGTGCCTTTTCTTTTCAAAACGGTCGCGCTCATTTTCGTAATCGTTTTGTCCATACGGAAGGGTATGTTAAAGAAAAGGATGCAGGAAAATTTGTCTATCGGGGCGTATTTGGCACTGCAAAGCCTGGTGGTTGGCTCAATAATGTTTTCGATCTAAGACTCAAAAATATTGCTAATACCAACGTTATTTACTGGGGAGATAAGCTATTAGCTTTATGGGAAGCGGCTGAACCTCATCGTTTAAATCCTAAAACTTTAGAGACGATTGGCATCGATTATTTAGATGGCATTTTAGAACCTGGTGATGCATTTTCTGCTCATCCTTGGGTCGATCCTAGCTGCGAATTAGATAATGGTGCGCCCTGTTTAGTCAATTTTGGTCTAAAAACTGGTCTTTCGACGAAGCTTACTATTTATGAATTCAATCCTGCAGGTAAGCTCTTACGCTCTCATGCTAGCGTCATTCCTGGTTTTGCTTTCATTCATGATTTTGCCATCACTCCTAATTACTGTATCTTTTTTCAAAATCCAGTTGGGTTTAATCCTCTTCCTTTTTTATTTGGATTAAAAGGGGCTGGTGAGTGTGTTAAATTTCAGCCAGGAAAGACAACTCGCATCATCTTGATTCCGCGTAAACCTCCCTATCAGAAGAATAGAGTCAAAATTTTCGAGACGCGATCGGGTTTTATTTTCCATCATGCCAATGCTTTTGAAAGAGAAGGGCAAGTTTGCATTGATTCGGTGACATACGAATCTTTACCTCAATTACAAAGAGAAATTAGTTACAAAGATGTCGATTTTGATGCTCTATCACCAGGAGAATTGTGGCGTTTTACGCTAGATTTAAATAGTGGCACTGTAGATAGTCAGCTAATCGAGAATCGTTGTTGCGAATTTCCTTGTGTCAATCCTGGCAAGGTAGGAAGAGAGCATCGTTACACTTTCTTGGGTGCGGCACATAACGCTACTGGAAATGCACCTTTACAGGCAATTCTCAAGTTAGATTTAGAAACAGGAGAACGTCAGTTACATTCTTTCGCACCTAAAGGCTATGTGAGTGAACCTATTTTTGTGTCTAAACCTAATGCCCATAGTGAAGATGAAGGTTGGGTGTTCACTTTGGTTTATGATGCAAGTCGCCATCGTTCCGATCTGGTAATTTTAGACGGACAGAATTTACAGGGAGAGGCGATCGCTACTTTACACTTAAAGCATCATATCCCCTATGGTTTGCACGGAAATTGGACTAACGAGTACTTCCTTTAAGCTAACGGAATGTCACCTTCTGGAAAAAAGCCAGATGAACATATTTTTGCCAGTAAAGCGTAGGATTCTTGCCGATTTCGGAGAAAGAGGCTAGGTGGCAACATCTCCCTCGACTCTCCAGCTAATAAAATCCAAACTGTATATCTAATGCTTTTTTGATTTGGGTAAAATAATCAGCTTCTAAAACACCAAGTTTAGATTCTAGTCGAGACGAGTCAATTGACCTAATTTGATTGAAATGTAGTCCTCTTTCCCGATCTAACTGATTTAACTCGCTAGGTTTTACGTTTACTACAAAAGGATAGTTTCTCGGACTTAAGAACGGAACTACAGTGGTCAGTTCGCTTTCTTCATTACCGATATCATTTTGAATAATTAGACAAGCTCTTGTTTTTTTTGCTTCTTTGCCCCGTGTGGGATCGAGATTTACCCACCAAATTTCGCCTCTTTTATATTTCTTCATTTAAACCATCTTCCAAGGAAATATCCCAATCTTCGATCGCTTGTTTCAATTCAGGATCTTGATTTTGTTCTCGATATGCTTGTCTTAGTTCATCTTCCAAATTTTCACGTTCTTTCTCTAGAAGCAAGTTATTAATATACGCGCTACGGTTATCTGTGACTTTTGCTAAAAAGTTAAAGGCACGGTCTTCTATGTTGATTGTAATTTTAGCTGGCATTTTTCTTATACTACGGTATTATTTTTTGTCTTACTATATTGTAAGATAAAACCCTTAACTAGATTAGATCTCTTGCAAAAGTAAAACAATAATCAATTTCGAGTCTTAAAAATTCAATTATTCTTGCTGTTCCCTGTTGAGAGTTCCCTGTTTCCTGACGAATTCAAGAAGTTTAGTGTTTTTAGCCTAATTTTTCCGATGAACTCTTTGTTCCAAGCTACTCGTCTACGTCTAGCTCTTTGGTATACTGCTGTCACTGCCGTATTGTTACTTCTTTTTGCTACGGGAGTATATTTCTATGTTCGTACTACTTTGATCGATCGCATTGATGACACTCTCAAACATGTAGTAGAAGTGTTAGATCGTTCTTTAGTAATTGAATCGGTAGCCCCAGGAGGGAATTATCGAGTCAATATCGAAGCTAGTTTTCGTAACAATCGGGTGACTGTAGAAGACGACCATATCGATTTAGAATGGTTTACACCGACAGGCGAGTTAGCTTGGTCTACTTTATCCGAACCTCTCGATCTTCCCATTCATCTCAGTCGCAATGGAGAAACAGTCTATGTATCTAGCGATCGCCTGCTCAGACAAGTCACCGAAAGAGTAGAAATCGAGCGTCAGGTACTTGGATATCTAAGAGTTTCTCATCCTTGGTTTGAAGTCACTAAACCGATTCGTCAACTGCTGCGAGATTTAATCATTGGCATTGTGATGATGGTGACTTCTACAGGGGCGATCGGTTGGTTTCTTTCAGGAATTGCCATGAAACCTGTAGGCGATTCCTATAACAGTCTCAAACAATTTACCGCCGATGCTTCTCATGAGTTGAGAAATCCGATCGCTACCATCCAAACTAACGTGCAGATGGCTCTAGCTTATCCCGATGCCGAACCACAATTACAACAAAGACAGCTTAAAGTTATTGAAAGATTGACGCAAAGATTGGGACGTTTGGTGAACGATCTTTTGTTTTTGGCGCGATCGGATAGTGGCATAGTGGAAACAAAATTGCAAACTGTCCCTTTAGATGCACTGCTAATTGAAGCGATCGAAGAACAACGCACCATCGCCGAACAAAAAGGCATCTTTCTTTCTCTCCGCATCGTCGAACCGCTATCGGAACAAGGGGAATTATCTGCACAATCGGAAGAAGAATTGTTTACCCTTAAAGGTGATTGGGATCAATTAGCACGCCTATTTACAAATTTGATTAGCAATGCCCTTGAATATACCAGTGCTAAAGATTCTGGATCGATATTCGATCGAAGTCAACAAGCGGCGGTTGAAGTAGAATTAGAATCGATTCAACGTAATCCAACACGACGAGAACGTCATTCTTACTTAAAAGTAAAAGTCAAAGATAATGGCATCGGTATTCCTGAATCAGTTTTACCTCATATCTTCGATCGCTTTTATCGAGTCGATCCTGCTCGTTCCCACCATCAGAATGGTTCGACTTCTTCAGGTGCAGGTTTGGGACTGGCGATCGCCCGCGCTATCGTCGAAAATCATCAAGGAAATATTACGGTAGAAAGCACAGTTAATAAAGGTACTACTTTTACTGTTAGCTTACCTGTTGTAGCTAATAGCTAGTACACCAAGTCAGAATTCAGAAGTAAACAGCCCTTTTGCTATAAGGTTTTCTACTTATCTCAATTGTCTTAAAGTATAATTCTTTTAGTATTTATTTACTAGTTAAATACATTATGTCAATTCAAATTGAATCAGATTTAAAAGAAATTTTGCAATCGATTGAAAAAAAGTTTGACAAAATTGAACAAAAACTTGAAAAAATAGACGATCGATTGGTCAAAATAGAAAATAGTCAAGCTAGATTAGAGGAAAAAGTAGAAGGTTTATCGAAAAGAATTGATAATCAAGAATTCGTGTCCAGAGGTGTATTAATCGGTTTAATTGTGGCGATTGCTGGTGGTGCAGCTAAACTTTTTGGGTTTATTGGTAATCCTTAAAAGCTTTGATAATTTGGCGCTACAGCTTTTTATTCTTAGCTTTAGTAATAGCTTTTAAAATTACATCATCATTGATTTCAGAATAAGTGGACATTTCCTGTTCTTGTTCTGCTTTTCTAATAAATATTTGTAATAATTCTTCATTTTGCCAATCTTGTTTGAGGAGTTTATAAACTTCTATCATGTTTAAATTTTCGTGCATTTTGCTTATCCTAAAATTCTAATGTTCCATTTTTTAAAATCTTAACTAAAATAACGCCATCTCCTAATTCAGTTTCTACAATAATAATAAATCTCTGATTAAATTCATCATATCGAACGAAAGAAATTAAACAAGATAAAGCTGTTACTCTCTGACAAAACTTGGAAAGTTCTAGTAATTGTTCATAAGTAGGCATTGTAATTTAATAATGATGCCCTTGCTAAATTTGCGATAATTAAGGTGTAGCCTCTAGGTAAGGAGGCATAAGATGAAAATTCCTCAAAAACAAAAAAAGCAACTATACCTCGAACAGCTCAAACAGCAGCATCTTAAACCAATTGGCAATTTGCGAACCAATTTCAGACATCGCGATCGCGGTATCCAATCTGGACGCACCAAGACTGGATAAAAGGCTTGTTGTTTGTGCCGTAAGCATAGGAAGCCATTGTTTCGTTAATTCAGGAAGACTTCAGCAATGATATCGAATAATTAAACGGATTTGATATGACATATAAAGGATTCAAAAATTATTTTACGTGGATAGTTAATCAGTGGTTAACAGAAGAAGAGAATACCAACAAAGCAATTCAAGTACTTGCTTATGATGCTGGCGATCGAGTTAAACCACTTGCCAAAGAGATCGAAGAACTGGTGACACGCTTTGAAAATCCTCTTTCTGGGCGGAATTCTTTGTATGCCGATCTTCTTAATACTGCCTTTGAAGAGGTAGATTGGCAAGAAATTGCTGAAGTTTTCCTCAAAGAAAAAAATTCTCAATAAGTCCTAATTTAATAAAAGCCCAGCTACTTATCGTATTATTTGATACAAAAAATCTATAATTAAAGTAGGGAGCTGGAGGAAAGACAATGTCTATTCAAACTAAAGCTCGTGATTTGATGAGTCGTCACCATCAAATGATTAAAAATCGCGAACAATCGATGCTTCTTCGATCGCTTGCTGAGTTAGGTCTAGATATCGATATGGCTCGCTATCACAGTCATATTCAAGGTAAGACTCCTAATAATTTTAGTACGGGTTACGATCGCGCTCATGTCACTATGAGCTAGAAATAGTCGGATTTTGAATGATGAATCTTGAATAACTTATGCCCGATCGCGGCAGGAGGTTTTAAGATGGAGAGTTTTGACTATGTTATTTTAGGGGCAGGATTGGGAGGACTCTCAGCCGCCGTTTGTTTGACGCGCCAGGGAAATCGAGTTGTTGTTCTCGAAAAACACTACTTACCTGGCGGATGCTGTCATACATTTGACTATGGTGAATATAGTTTCTGTGCTGACGTTCACTATATTTCGCAGTGTCAATCCGATCGTGCGATCGGTCAATTTCTTAACTATATCGAACGGGATGTTCCTTTCAACAGTCTCGACTCTGACTGTATCGATCGCGTTATTGCTCCAGAAATTGATTTTAAAATTCCCTTGGGATGGGAAATATTTCGCGATCGCTTGCTGACAACTTTTCCAGAAGAAGCCAAGGCTATTAACCGCTATTGCGATGAAATCAAGCAAATTCATCAAGAAATTCACACCTTGGTGCGAGAGATGCGATGGTATCATCAAAAATGGACTGATTGGTTAAATTTACCTAAATATTGGCATCTGTTTTCCAAACGACACTGGACGCTGCAAGATCTTTACGATCGCGTCGGACTATCGCCCAAACTCCAGACAATTTTAGCAGGACAAAGTGGCGATTATGGTTTGCCACCTAAAGAAATAGCCTTGATGACTCATACATCTTTAGTGTGGGACTATTCAGAAGGTGCTTTCTATCCCAAACATCATTTCAAACAATTTGTTGATGTCATTGTTGAAGCGATCCCAGCAGGTGGTGGCAAAATTGTCTATTCAACTCCAGTCGAAAAAATTCTAGTTAGCGATGGCAAAGTACAAGGAGTAATTGCTGGCGGTACAAGCTATCATGCCGAAAAAGCTTACATTAGCGATCTCGATCCCAAACTGACAGTTGAGTTAATTGGCGATCCCCAATCACTCAGTCAGCGCGAACGTCAGCGCTTAACCAGTTACGATTACTCAGCTAGTACCTTTAATATCTATCTCGGTTTAGATAGTAGATTTGACCCGCAACGCTATGGAATTGGCAACTGGAATATTTGGTATTATCCTACAGGAGATTTAAACCAAGAATATCAACAACAACTGCAAGGAAATCTAAAACATCCTTGGATCTTTGTTTCCTGTCCGACGATGAAATCTGACTCTCCAGGTATGGCACCAGCAGGACATCATGTTTTAGAAATTGTTACTGTTTGTGCTTACGAACCCTTTAAGCAATTGCGCGATCGAGATCCAAAAGCTTACAAAGCCAACAAGCGACAAGTCTATCAAGACATGATGACTAGCGTGCGAGATTTGATTCCAGATATCGATAATTATGCACGCATGAAAGTCTATGGTACGCCTACTACTAGCGAATATTATCTAGGACAACCACAGGGAAATATTTACGGTGCTAAACTTATACCCAAACAGGTAGGATTGAATCGTTTGGGATACATAACCGAATTACCCAACCTGTTCTTAGTAGGAGCTAGTGCTGGTTATCCTAGCGTACCTGGAGTAATTGGCAATGGTATGGATGTGGTTGAATTGATTACAGGTCAGTCGATTTGGAGGAAAGCAAAAACACCAATTGCTGTCTAGTACACGAATCAAATCAATCTGGCGATCGTGGCTAATGTGCAATCTCTCTCCAGCAACTCCAACAAAGGAGGGTAGTTGCTATGAAAACTATCTTTTTCAAGCGAGTTTTTTCAAGTTATCAAGCTTTTTGGTTAAGTGTGGCGACATTTTTAGCTATATGGGGATTCTGGTTAATTTATCCTCCTGCTGTAGTTGGAGACGATCGAACATTAGCTACACCGACCAAGATGGCTTTGGTAGAGTCGGGGAAACACTGGATTGAGGTTAACCTATCAATGCAACGCCTACTTGCGTGGGAGGGCAATAAACTGGTGGCGATCGCCCCAATTTCTTCAGGCAAACATTCTACGCCAACTCCTTCGGGTATTTTTAAGATTGAAACTAAGCTTCTGCGCGATCGAATGCGCGGAATCGATTATGACATTGATAACGTACCATACGCGATGTATTACAATCGAAGCTATGCCATTCACGGCGCACCTTGGCACAATCGTTTTGGTACGCCCATCAGTCACGGCTGTATTAATTTACCAGAAGATACAGCTAAATGGTTGTATGAATGGACAAGTGTAGGAACGCCTGTCTTTATTCACTGAAAAAATATTTTAAATTTAAGTTTTGTTAAACATTATTTCTCTTAATCGTTGAATTGCCAGACAATAGAAAGTATAAGAAGAGCGATTCATGCCAACTATCACTACAGAAACTAAAACTGAAACTAACAAAATTGATAAACGGATCAAGCTTCTGGACATTACCATGAAGCGCAACCATTATCGTCAAGATTCTTTAATTGAAATATTGCATAAAGCCCAAGAATCTTTTGGCTATCTCGAACCAGAAGTTTTGGAATATATAGCGCGAGGGTTGAAACTGCCACTGAGTCGAGTTTATGGAGTGGCAACCTTTTACCATCTCTTCTCATTGAAACCCAGTGGCGCTCATAGCTGTGTCGTTTGTATGGGTACTGCTTGCTATGTCAAAGGCAGCGATCGCATCATAGCAGCCCTAGAACAAGAATTAGCCATTCATGTAGGCGAAACTACTCCAGATGGTCGGATTTCCCTGATGGCTGCACGCTGTCTTGGGGCTTGTGGAATTGCACCAGCAGTAGTTTTCGACGGCACAGTTGCAGGCAAACAAGAGCCACAAACGGTACTAACTAAAATTGAAGCGTGGGAAAAAAAAGAGTAGTATTCTGTCAACTTTAAATTGAGGGATAGAACTTGTTTGTAGTGAACCCTTAAGGGTTCACTACGGTCAACCCTTAAGGGTTGACTACGAACCCATCAAATCAATCTGGACAGACTACTACCAAAGGAGGAAAAATATGGATTTAGCAGAATTGCAAGAAATTGCCGAACGGGAAAGAGAAAGACAAAAAAATATTCGGGTTCACTGTTGTACTTCAACTGGTTGTCAGGCGGCTAACTCTCTTGGTATTAAACGCAGTCTCGAAAATGCTGTTGAAGAGACAGGTTTGGGCGATCGCGTTGAAGTTGTCGGTGTTGGCTGCATGGGATTTTGCGGTCGCGGGCCATTAGTACAAGTCGATCCTGACGATCTTCTCTACGAAGAAGTGACACTAGAAGATGCTTCCACCATTATTGACGCTCTTCAAGGGGGGGAAGCTAAGCCGAGTCAAGGCGACTCTCACCATCCCTTTTTTAGTCGTCAGATGAAAATTGTTCGGCAACATAGCGGCAAAATCGATCCCGAACGCATAGAAGATTATATTGCTGTAGGTGGCTATCAATCTCTTTACAAAGCTATCTACGAGATGACTGCTAGCGAAGTAGTAGAAGAAATTAGTAAAAGTGGTTTGCGCGGTAGAGGTGGTGGCGGTTATCCCACTGGTTTGAAATGGGCAACCGTTGCCAAGATGCCAGGGCAACAAAAATATGTTATTTGTAATGGTGATGAGGGCGATCCAGGTGCATTTATGGATCGCAGCGTCTTAGAAAGCGACCCGCATCAAGTTTTAGAAGGTATGGCGATTGCTGGTTATGCTATTGGTGCCAACCACGGCTTTATTTACGTTCGTGCCGAATATCCCCTTGCCATCAAACGCCTAGAAAAGGCGATTCAACAGGCAAAAAAATACGGGCTATTGGGCAGTCAAATCTTTGATTCTCCTTTTGACTTCAAAATCGATATTCGCATTGGCGCGGGGGCATTTGTCTGCGGTGAAGAAACTGCCTTGATCCAGTCGATCGAAGGTAAACGTGGCAATCCCGTTCCCCGCCCTC
>CAZJTL010000067.1:21396-22437 GCA_964548905.1 uncultured bacterium
CCCGCCCTCCTTATCCTGCGGAATCTGGCTTATGGAAATGCCCGACATTAATTAATAACGTCGAAACCTTTGCTAACATCGCGCCGATCGTTCGAGAAGGTGCTGATTGGTATGCCCAGATTGGGACAAAAAATAGCAAAGGGACGAAAGTTTTTGCACTGACTGGCAAAATTCGCAACAACGGTTTGATTGAAGTGCCGATGGGCATTACCCTGCGGGAAATCGTTGCAGAAATGGGCGGTGGTGTTCCCGATGGCGAAGTAAAAGCCGTACAAACTGGCGGTCCTTCTGGTGGCTGCATTCCTGCTTCTTTACTAGATACTCCCGTCGATTACGATTCCCTAGCTGCAATTGGTTCGATGATGGGTTCTGGGGGCATGGTAGTCATGGATGAAGAGACTAGTATGGTAGAAATTGCTCGTTTTTATATGGAATTTTGTCGCGGCGAAACCTGTGGTAAATGCGTTCCCTGTCGCACTGGAACGGTGCAATTGTATGCCCTCTTGACGAAATTGCTGAATCGACAAGCAAACAAGGCAGATTTGGATAAATTAGAAGCTTTATCTTATATGGTCAAGGAAACTAGTCTGTGCGGACTGGGACAAACCGCGCCCAATCCAGTATTGAGTACGCTCAAATATTTTCAACAAGAATATCTCGATCTGATTCAACAAACAAGTTAGTTCATAGTTCGTAGTTCATAGTTTATTGGTCAGAAGTTGGGAGACTGGAGGCGATTATGAACGGGACTTATCTAGATAAAAAAGCGATCGCTAAGAAAACTAAGATTAGGCGACGCAGTTTTTTGAGGGGGGCTGGATTAGTTAGTGTATTAGTGGGAGGAGGTTTAGTTTGGCATGCTTTCGATCGAGGGGTTTTTAGCGTTGGAGAGGGGATAGCATACCAACCTTGGAAGGATTGGCAAACTTACAAGGGAAAAGATCCTCTAGCTTTAGTCAGCGCGGCAATCTTAGCAGCCAATCCTCATAATAACCCAAGTTGCTAGTTAGTTAACAAAGGCGGATTCGAGAGTAAAAACGA
>CAZJTL010000068.1:0-22376 GCA_964548905.1 uncultured bacterium
GAGCGATTTGGGCTAAATTATGGCGATCGTTAGCTACTTTTGCAAGAGGTCTACTCTAACAATTTCATCTTCTAAATCTCAATTTGTTGGTTTGGTAGGTATGAGCAAAAGCAATTAATGCCTACCAAATAGAAAATTAAAAAGCGATCGCCAAAAACAAAGCAAAACTGTTAATGCGATCGCTTTATTTTTTTTTCTACGATTTCTCTAGATAAAAACGATAAAATAGTTTATTGCTTATAGCCGTCAACATTCAGTAGTTCTTTGAAAATCGATCCTGCTATTCGTACTCCGATCGCCATTAGTTTGGGTGCAATTCCAGGGGCGCTCAGTCGCTATTATCTGACGAAACTAGCCTCGCAATGGTTTGGTGTAGCTTTTCCCTATGGCACTTTTTTAATTAACCTTACAGGTGCTTTATTGATGGGCTTTTTTGTGACTTTTACCCTTGAGCGATCGATCTCTTCTCCAGATTTACGCTTGTTGATAGCAGTTGGGTTTTTAGGTTCTTATACCACCTTCTCTACCTATGCCCTCGATACCAAAACACTACTAAGCACAGGTAATTCCCAATTATCTCTCTTCTACTGGGCAGGAAGCGCCCTCTTAGGTGTAATCTTTTTGGAGTTAGGAAGTTGGTTAGCAAGAAGATTATTTTGATGATTATCTTTACTATTCACTATTCTCTGATATATTTACAAAAGTTAAAATTCTTGGCATACACGCTAGTGCAGCATGGTAGAAATAACCAGGCAGTTTAGCCTGAAAGTAGGAAGTAATAAAAAGTAGCAAGTAGCGAGTAGCAAGTGCGGAGTCGGAGAAACTCCGCCTCCGAGCAAATAAAAAAACTTCTGACTTCTGTACGGGCTTTCTTGCCATTCGCCCGTACGACTTCTGACTTAAAACCCTTGTGCCTTCTGCCCTCTGCCTTCTGCCTTCTTTCTAAATGCTGAAAAAATTGACTGGCATGAGCCAAAAATTGAGTCCTAGCTTACTCCAAATTGTTAGTAACATAGGTTGGCTGGCGAGCGAAAAATTGCTGACGATGGCATTATCGCTATCGGTAGGCATTTATTTGATCAGATATTTAGGCTCTGTTGATTTTGGTAAATTCAGCTATTGTATTAGTTTTGTAGGTTTATTCGAGCCGATCGCTAAATTGGGAGTAGATGCGATCGCCATCAGAAACTTAGTAGAAGACGAAGAAGCCACTACAGAAATTTTAGGTACTACTTTCTGGATCAAATTAATTGGTAGTGGGTTGGTAATTGCACTAACTTTCATTTCGGCAAAACTAATCGTGAAAGAACTCTATTTAGCTGAGATGATGGTGATAATTGCCATTGGTATATTATTTACAGCTTTCGAGGCGATCGACGTTTGGTTTCAATCTCAGGTGCGATCGAGTGCGATGGTAATTGCCAGAAGTACTCAGTTAATTATCTCTTCTCTTCTCAAATTAATTTTTATCGCGCTCCAATTTCCCTTAATTGCTTTTGTGTACTTATTGGTAGTTGATGCAGCATTAAAAGCAATTGGAATGTTAATTGTATATTGTCGTCATCAACAATCAATTTGGGAATGGGATGTAAAATGGTCGATCGCCAGGATGATCTTGCGCGACTCTTGGCCGATAATTTTATCTAGTGTCATGGCCAGTATTTATATGAAAATCGACCAGGTAATGTTAGGTAATCTGCCCGACAAGCAAGAACTTGGCAATTATGCTGCCGCAGTCAGATTTTCTGAACTTTGGTATTTTATCCCGCTAGCGATTTGCGCTTCTCTTTTTCCTAGTATTGTCCGCGCCAGACAACAAAGTAAGCAAAAATATCAGACTCAACTTCAGCAGCTATACGATTTAATGGCATGGTTATCGATTTTGTTGGCTGTGGGTATTACTTTAACTTCTAATACTGTGCTGCCTTATTTGTTAGGGGAAGAATATTTAGCTGCTGGAAACATCTTGATGGTTCACATTTGGTCAGCACCATTTATATTTTTAGGTATTGCTAGCCATCAATGGTTAATAGCAGAAAATCTTTCTCAATATAGCTTTGCCAATGCTGCTTTAGGAGCGATCTCCAATGTTCTTCTCAATTTGGTGCTGATTCCCCAGTACGGAGGTGTTGGGGCGGCGATCACTACAGCTATTTCCTATGCTATCGCCTCTCATCTCGTTTGTTTGCTCACTCCTCGTCTTTTTAATAACGGCTGGATGTTAACCAAAGCTTTATTTATACCCCTGCGCCTACGCCAGAATTTTATTTATTTAAGTTATTTAAAGAAAGCAATCTTTTAGGGGTTAGGGATTAGGGGTTAATGAATAAAAAACTAACTGCCATTACTAGCAAAATGAGTCCTGGTTTACGTAAGATTGCCAGTAGCATTGGTTGGCTGTTTGTGGAAAGAATTGTTTCCATGTTTTTATCCTTGTCGGTGGGATTATGGGTAATTGGCTATTTAGGTGCAGGGGATTATGGCAAGTTTAGCTATTGTGTCAGTTTTGTCGCTCTATTTGAGCCAGTTGCCAGATTAGGTTTAGATGCGATCGCCGTGCGCGATTTGGTTAAAGAAGAGGAAGCCAACCAGGAAATCATGGGGACTATTTTTCTGCTGAAGGCGATCGGCAGTTTGGTGATGTTTTTGGCAATTGGTGTGAGTGTTTGGCTAGTCAATCGCGAACCGCAACTGTCTTGGATGAGTATTATTATTGCGATCGGTTTATTATTTAATAGTTTCGATACGATCGATTTTTGGTTTCAATCTCAAGTTATTTCAGGAGAACTGGCGATCGTCCGCAGTATTTTGTTAGCAATTAATTCTGGGATCAAAATATCGTTTATTTACTTTAAATTTCCTTTGATTGCCTTTATTTGGTTAGTTTTAGCAGACGCAATTTTGAGGGCAATGGGGATGATTTGGCTTTATTATCAACGCAAACAATCAATTTGGCGCTGGCAGATCGATCGCACCAGAATCAAAATAATTCTCAAAGAGTCTGTTCCTCTGATTCTCTCCAGCGTCATGGTAAGTCTCTACATGAGAATCGATCAAGTCATGTTGGGTGTGATGTCAACTGACGAACAAGTTGGTAATTATGCTGCCGCCGTGAGAATTTCAGAAGTCTGGAATTTTATTCCTATTGCCATTTGTGCTTCGGTTTTTCCCGCCATTGTCCGCGCCAAACAAACTAGTCAACAAGTTTATCAACAGAAGATCCAACAACTATACGATGTCATTGCCTGGATTTCCCTGTTTCTGGCTGTAGGCATAGGATTGAGCGCACAAACTATTATGCCTTGGTTATTGGGTCAAGAATATCTTGCCGCAGGTAAAATTTTGATGGTGCATATTTGGTCTGCACCTTTTGCTTTTTTGGGTATTGCTGGCTGTCAGTGGTTAATGGCGGAAAATTTAAGTCAATATACTTTCACAACAACAGCACTAGGTACACTGACTAACATTATTTTGAATTTGCTTCTTATTCCCAATTATGGAGGATTGGGAGCAGCGATCGCCACGGCAATTTCTTACGGAGTAGCTTCTCATCTTAGCTTTTTGCTATCGCCACGCATATTTTATAATGGCTGGATGTTGACCAAAGCTTTATTTATTCCTATTCGCATTTCCCAAAATTTAAAGTATCTTAAATCTATCCAAAAAACTTTTTTTTAATTTATTCCAAGTTTCCTAGAGAATGCCAAAAAAATTACGACTGCGACGAAAAATATGTGAAGCGATCGGCTTAGATTTTTATTCTAGACCTTCTCTATATAACATCGATCGAAAGCTAGAAAAATATTTGAATTATACCAATGGCTTTTTCATCGAAGCAGGAGCTAATGATGGTTTCAATCAAAGCAACACTTACTATCTAGAAAAATTTAAGGGATGGCAAGGTATTTTAATTGAAGGCATTCCCGAACTTTACCAACAATGTCGAGATGAGCGTCCTAGAGCAAAAGTATACAATTGTGAATTGGTAGATAATGATTATAAAAAATCGCACATAACTATATGTTAAGGCAGGAGGCAGGAGGAAGTAAAAAACTCATTACTCATTACTCATTACCTCACCTACACCCTACACCCCACACCCTAATCCCTAACAAATAACTCAAACACTCAATTAATAAGGTTAATCAATGGAATCTAACAATCAAAATCAACCAAGTTACGGTGTAATCGATCGCTATCTTGAAGATCGGGGTAAAGAATATTTCGATTGGCAAAGTTACGAAGGAATCACTCATACTCGTTATAGCCTTCATCTCTGGGAACCTCATATCACTCCAGATGATGATGTTTTAGATTTTGGCTGTGGTGGCGGATTTTTACTGAAATTATTGAATGCTAAAAACAAAGTTGGTGTAGAAATTAATCCCCATGCCAGAGAAAATGCACAAAAACTAGGAATCCAGGCTTATCCGTCTATCGATCTAGTCCCAGGCAAATTTGATAAAGTAATTAGTTGTCATGCCCTAGAACATGTTCCCCATCCTAGAGAAGCTATTTTAGGCTTAAAAGAAAAATTGCGCGATCGCAACAGTCGCATGGTGCTTTTATTGCCGATAGATGACTGGCGTGCGCCCTTTAATAGGACTTATAATCCTGATGATATCAACATGCATCTCTACACTTGGGCTCCTCAGTTGTTGGGGAATCTGCTTAAATCCTGCGATTTAGAGGTTATAGATGTGCGTATTGTCGAACATACTTGGCCTCCCTATAAAAAACTCTGGAATATCTCTCCCAAACTGTTTCATCTAGCTGCTTATTTCTGGTCAAAATGGACTAATCAGCGCCAGTTACTCGCTATTGCTGCTCTAAAATCGCCCGCAAATTGATGAAAACTCCTGTTATTTTTCTGATTTTTAATCGACCGACTAAAACGAAACAAGTTTTTGAAGCTATCCGTCAAGCCAAACCGTCACAGTTATTAGTAATTGCTGACGGTGCGCGGGGCGATCGCCCTGGGGAAGCTGCTAAATGTGAGGAGACTAAAGCCGTTATTAACGGTGTTGACTGGGATTGTCAGGTTTTAACTAATTATGCAGACACTAATTTAGGTCTAAAAACCAGAATTTCTTCGGGACTGACTTGGGCGTTTTCTCAAGTAGAAGAGGCAATTATTCTCGAAGATGATTGTTTACCAGAACCGAGTTTTTTTCGGTTTTGCGAGGAATTGCTGCAATATTATCGCCATGATGAGCGCATTGGGACTATTTCTGGTTTAAACTTACAGTTTGGTAAAAAGAGAAACGATTATAGCTATTATTTCTCTCGCTACCATTATTCTTGGGGTTGGGCAACTTGGCGGAGAGCTTGGCAGCATTTTGACTTGGATATGAAGTTATGGCCTCTAGTACGAGATGGTAATTGGCTTAGAGATATCTTAGATAGCGATCGCCAAGCTGTTCGTTACTGGGAAATTATTATGCAGGGAGCTTACGAACACGAACTGAAAACATGGGATTATCCATGGTTGTTTTCTTTTTGGTTACAAGGCTATTCAACGATCGTACCTAATCTTAATTTGATGAGAAATCTTGGCTTCGATGGCGAAGGAACTCATACTTTTGACCCTAACAGCAAATTTGCCAACCTCAAAACTGAAAATATCTCTTTTCCTCTTCAGCATCCACCTTTTGTCATTCGAGATCTGCAAGCAGATAATTTTATCCAAAAAACCCTTTATGATGACCTCGATTACGTTAATTTATTTAAATCTCGGCTCAAAAAATTTCTGATTTCCCAAAAATTATTGAAACTGGAGCAATAAGCAATCTCTTATCTTTAAAATTAATGAAAATTCTGCTGATCAACACTTGCGATCTCGAAGGTGGTGCTGCCCGTGCTGCTTATAGATTACATCAAGGGTTGCAAGCAAGTGGTACTAAATCCCAAATGTTAGTCCAAAGGCAAATTAGCGATGATAACAATGTGATTGCACCAACTAAGGCACTTACCCAAGAAATTGAGAATATTAGGGCGATTTTGGAAGGAGTACCTCTCAAACTCTATCCCAATCGACAGGTTACTAACTATTCAATTCAATGGGTAAAAGATTTCACACTAGGCAAAGTCAAAGAAATTAACCCCGATTTAATTAATCTGCATTGGATTAATGGAGGTTATTTACAAATTGAAACTCTTGCCAAGTACAATAAACCAATTGTGTGGACGCTGCACGATATGTGGGCGTTTACAGGAGGCTGTCACTACACTGAAGATTGCGATCGCTACACTCAATCCTGTGGTGCTTGTCCTCAACTCACTAGTAATTCTGACTGGGATTTATCGCGCTGGATTTGGCAACGCAAAGCTAAAGCTTGGAAAAACTTAAATTTAACCCTTGTTACTCCTAGTCATTGGATGGCAAAATGTGCCTCTAGAAGTTCTTTATTTGCTAACTCAAGAATAGAAGTAATTCCTAACGGTATCGATCTTAACGCCTACAAACCGATCGAACGTAACTTAGCCAAAAATTTACTGGGTTTGCCGCAGAATAAACGTATTATTCTATTTGGAGCGATGTGGGCAACCAGCGTTATTCGTAAAGGATTTCATTTACTACAACCTGTTTTTCAACAACTCCGTCAACTAAATCAGTCTCAAGACATTGAACTAGCTATTTTTGGTGTTTCTAGTCCTGCTAATCCCCCTGATTTTGGCTTTCCTACGCACTATTTTGGCAAATTAAGCGATGATTTTTCCTTATCCATACTTTACGCAGCCGCAGATGTATTTATTTCTACTTCGCTGCAAGATAATCTCCCTAATACTATCTTGGAGGCTTTAGCTTGTGGGACTCCTTGCGTTGCTTTCAAAATTGGTGGAATGCCAGACTCGATCGAACACCAAAGCAACGGTTATTTAGCTGAACCTTTTCTAGCAGAAGATTTTGCTCGTGGTATTGCTTGGGTGATAGAAGATGCAGACAGATATCGTCAATTAAGCGATCGCGCTCGTGAGAAAATTGAACAAGAATTTCATCTACAATTGCAAGCTAGTCGTTATTTGTCTCTTTTTGAAGAAGTTTATGCGAGTTCTTCACCATCTTAAATTTAGTTAAAACAGTATGGAAATCAGTATAGAAGTAGCTGCTTTGGCTGCAATTGGCTTAATTATTTTTGCCATCAAAACATGGTTATTAAAAGGCGATTTATTTAATCCAGGTTTAATTTATGCCATTATTAACAGCCTGTTTTTCGTTGTTTTTGCTTTTGGTCCTTATACTTATTTAGGCAAAATTGAACCAGCTTATTATTTAGCTTATGTAGCGATTATTTATGCCTTTGTAGGCGGCATTTTTTGGGGAGAAAAAACACCAACTAAATCTCATTTTAAAGATTTAAATCTTAAAAGAAAGAATCTCTATCTTCTCGCTGTTCTAGTGATAGTGCCGATTTTGGCTCAAGCAGTACTTTCTGGGGTAGTATCTGGAGATGTAAGCTTAGAAGAGGCAGCAAGAAGTAACTTAGAAAGAGCAGCGAGAGTACAAGCGAACAGAGAAAACGTTAATTTAATATCTCATATATCAAAAAATGTTTTACAAAGTTTTGTAGAAATAGCTACGGGAATTTTTATAGCTAATATTATTCAAAAAAAAGGATGGAGCAAAGTTCTCTTTTTAAGCTTATGGATTTTGGCTAGCATTATCAATTCTTTAGCACTCAACTCTCGTACCATTTTGTTGATGAGTGTACTAACTTTCATTATTCCTATTTATACGATTGAGAAAAGTAAACTATTTACTTGGTTTAAGGAAAAAGCAGCACTAAAAACCTTATTCAGAAAAAACCTGAAACGAATTTTGATTTTTTTGATTATAGTTCCTCTCCTGGTTACAGTAATTAGTAATGCACGGTCTTCTGTGAGAGATACAAGAAATAGTACGGTTAATGAATCGAGAGTTCAATTTCTGGAAATGGCTTATGTAGCTAAGAAAAAACCCTGGTTTTACTCTTTTTCTCGCGATCTACCCGAATCTTTAGTCGCCCCTGTTTCCGAATTATCGATGTATGCTGGCGGTACTGTTGCTTCAGGAGGAGTCATTAGTAGAATTGCCAATACCACAGAAATCCATACTTGGGGTTTACGGTATTTTTCTGTTTTTCATAGAATTCTGTCTAACTTTGGTATTGATGGAGGCTTTTCCGATTGGGCGAGAGACAACTTCTACAAAGTTACAGAAATCACGATGAGAGAAATGCCGATTGTTAAAGCTGGATGGTTTAGCGATCCTGGTAATCTAATTTTAGACTTTGGCTATGTAGGTGGAGTAATCGCATCCTTATTCAATGGTTGGGTAATCGGTTGGTTATACAGTCGTTTTCCTGAAACTACTCCAGTTTTGCGATCGATGGTCATTTCTGTTCTGGCGATCGCCATGCTTCTCTCTCCAGCTTTTAACTATTTTGGTGGAGATTTATATCGTTTTATTACTTTTAGTTTCTTGATGCACATGGTGATAACTAGATATCGTAAGAAACGAAAAAGATCGAATTATGCTGTATATTGGCAGGGCAAAATCAAGTAGCAAAGGTGGTTATGTCAGTCGATGTCATCGTACCCAATTATAATAAACAAAAATTCATTGCCGAGTGTTTAGATTCTCTACTCAAACAAACTTACACCGATTGGCGATGCATTGTCGCCGATAATTTTTCTGATGATGGTTCCTGGGAAATAATTGAAGATTTTGCCAAAAAAGATGACCGCTTTGAAATTTATCGCATTCCCAAACCAACCACATCTAGCTTTTATAAAACCTGGAATTTTGGTCTATCTAAAGTTACTAACGCCTATTTCTCCCTGCTTACCAGTGACGATATTTGGCCGTCTAATTGGTTGGAAGTTGCAGTTAATAGTCTAACAGATAACCCTACTGCCATTTGTGCCGCAGCAAGAACGACTGAAATCGACGAACATAGCAATCGCATCGCAACGGCTGATTTTAATCGCCTAGCGGAAAGATTTTTTGATAACGACGATCGCACTCCCCAACTCAGAGATGGTATGGTTAGCAGTGTCGCTAGCTATTTCATTGGACCAATTTACACTAGCATTCATTCCCTCGTTGTGCGTAGCGAAGTCCTCAAGACAGGAATTCAGTTTCCTGAAGATGTGGGTTCTACTGGCGATTATGAATGGTACATGAGACTGGGCTTTTATGGCGATGCAGTTTATCATCCTGGTATCGAAACGGGTTGGCGTACCTATGAAGGACAAGCTACAAAACCGAGAAGTCAAGCAGAAAACGGCAGTTTCTTACAAACTATGCATCTGCGAACGAGAGAAGATATTGCTAACAAATTAGGTGATGCAGGCGATCGCTTTAGAACTATGGCCCAAAGATACGATCGCGAGATTCTTGCTTATCATTTTGCTAGACCTTATTTAATCAATCTTCGCAACGAACCTTTTCAAGAAATTCCCAAATTATTGAAAATTCTCTCAACCATGCCTAAAGAATTTATCTTAGATTTTGTTTATAAGGCAATTAAGAAAAATTTTTACTATGAGGAAAGCTTGGCTACCGCACAGAGATTTTATGGAAAAGTATAAAGCGCCGTCCCACGCCGTCATGACGCTATCACTCGTGGGTTTTGTGCGCGAAATCTATAAAACTCGATCGCATCAAAGAAACTAAACGTGATATATATCACTATAGAATCTTTTTTGACTACCAATTTGCGATCGCTATGTTCATCACCAAAAAAACCGTCAAAATTTTTCTGTTGGCTATTCTCCTTTGTCTGTTACCTTTACCAACCAGAGGACAGTCAATTACCACAGATGGCACTACTGCTACTGATGTAAGTACCCCTGACGGTACTAATTTTGACATTGATGGTGGCGACAAGGCGGGAGGAAATCTGTTTCATAGTTTCGGAAATTTTGGTGTACCTACAGGCGGATCGGCGAATTTTCTTAACTCTCCCGATATCCAAAACATCATTAATCGAGTCACAGGTGGCTCGATTTCTAATATTGACGGGTTAATTAGTGCTAATGGTAGTGCTAATGTATTTCTACTCAATCCCGCAGGCATTGTTTTTGGACCGAATGCCAGTTTAAATATTGGCGGTTCGTTTTTGGGAAGTACGGCGGATAGTTTATTGTTTGATGATGGGACGGAGTTTAGCGCTACAAATCTAAGCAAACCATTGTTGACGATTAATGCACCGATCGGACTGAGACTGAGAGATAATCCAGCTAGTATTACCAATCAATCTATTGCTATTAACAGTGAAGATGATTTGGTGGGATTAGAAGTAAATCCAGGTAAAAATCTAACTCTCATTGGTGGCGATATTAATTTTGATGAAGGAGAAGCTACCGCACCAGGGGGATTAGTTGCATTAGGAGGACTATCAGCAGCAGGGATAGTCAATATCAATGATAATGGCAGTTTGACTTTTCCTGTGGGAGTTCAACGAGGAGATGTTTCCTTAAGCAATGAAGCTATCCTTGATGTTGAAGCTGACAATGGTGGAGATATTAGCATCAATGCTCGCAATATTAATATTACAGGAAGAAGCGAACTCAATGCAGGATTGAGAGGCGGCTTAAGTAACTCCGATTCCCAAGCAGGAAATATTATTCTTAACGCTACAGACTCGATCGATATTAGCGATCGCAGTCAGATTAATAATGAAGTAGGTATTTTCGATCGAGGAAATGCAGGCACAATTGAGATTAATAGTAAGACTTTTAATCTGATCGACTCGACATTTAGCACTCAATCTTTTGGGCAAGGAGATTCAGGTAATGTCAAAATCAATAGTACTCAATCCGCATCCTTGATTGATAGCACTATTGATGCTGATGTAAGTATTGGCGTTCCAGGAAAAGGCGGTAGTATCGAAATACTCGCTGGTTCTCTATCCTTGAAAAACTCCGATTTAAGTACAGCAACTTTTGGGGCAGGGGATGGAGGTAAAATCGCCATTAGCGCTAGCGAAAGCATATCTTTGCAAAACAGTCAGATTACCAACGATTCTTTTGGTGAAGGCAATGCTGGCGATATTGCGATCGATGCGATCGATAATATAAGTCTAGATAACAGCAGTATCGATAGTGCCGTAACTATATTTGGTCAAGGGAATGGAGGTGACATCAAAATTGCTACTGGTTCTCTCGATCTAACCAATAATTCTAGACTCACAGCCAATACTTTTGGCAAAGGAAACGCAGGCAATATTAGTATTCAAGCTAAAGATAATATCTTATTAGATAACAGTAAAATTGGCAGCGAGGTAAGCATTTTTGGTCAAAGTAATGCAAATGCAGGCACTATTGACATTAATACTGGTTCACTGACTTTGCAAAATGGCTCGAATTTGAGTTCAAGTGCTTTTGCTGGGTTGGGAACAGGCAATGCAGGCAACATTACCATCAATGCTAGAGACAATGTTTCTTTTGATGGTGCAGGACAAAGTCTTGTTCAGATCTATGCAACTGTATTTAGCGTGGCAAATGACGGTAATGGAGGAGACATCAATATTACTGCCAAAAATCTAACCTTAAGTAATGGTGGCAATCTCAATAGCCTTACTTCAGGTGCGGGAAATGCTGGCAATGTCAATATCAGTGTCAGTGAAGCTGTTAATCTTTTTGGTTTTGCTAAAGTGAGTCCATTAGGACAAACTATCGATTTTCCTAGTAGTATTATTAGCCAAGTAGGAACTACTGAGGCATCAGGGAATGGGGGCAATGTTAACATTCAAGCTGGTTCCCTCTCCATGCAAAATCTAGCTAGCGTTAGCACTGGTACATCTGGGCAAGGAAATGCAGGAAACGTCACTATTCAAGTTAAAGAGGGAGTGAGTTTGAATAATGCTGCTACGATCAGTAGTAGTGTTAATTCTGGTGGTGTAGGTAAAGCTGGAGATATCGATATTCAAGCGCGATCGCTGACTCTCAAAAATGGTGGACAAATTCAATCTAGTATCTTTCGTCCCCAAACAAACATCCTTTTTGGAGGTAATCTTCCTGGAGGTAAAGGGGAGGGAGGGAATATCCGCATTAATACTACTGAATTTGTTGACATTGCTGGCTTTGTTGACATTTCAGCTTTTAATGAAACTCCTTTATCTTTCAATACCAACATAGAAGGATTTTCTAGTGCAGTGTTAGCCAATTCCGATCCAGGCGCAGAAGGAGCAGCAGGAAATATCTCGATCGCGACTAAGGATTTTCGGATTAGAGACGGTGGTGTTGTTTCAGCTTCAACTGCTAATTCAGGTAAGGCAGGTAATATTGAAATTAATGCCAATACCTTTGAATCCAGAGGTGGTGGTTTAGTGGGTACTGCCACCTTTAGTAGTGGCGATGCTGGTAACGTTACTCTTAACGTCAAAGACAAAATTCTGATTACTGGTAGCGATCCTACTCTGTTTAATCGCATTAACCAAATTCAACAAAAAGACCCTCTAGGCGCTCTTTCTCTGCAAGACTCTGCTAGTGGTTTATATGCCAGTACTCAGCCCAATTCTACAGGCAATGGTGGCAATATCTTTGTCAATAATCCCAAACAGTTGATTGTTAGTGATGGCGGTAAAATTACAGTCGATAGTCAAGGTCGTGGTAATGGTGGTAAGCTTTTCATTCAAGCAGGTAATCTTACCTTAGATAAAGATGCTTCTTTGTTAGCTTCCACCGCTTCTGGTGAAGGTAGCAATATCGACCTACAAGTAGAAGATGTCTTACGTTTACGCAACAATAGTAAGATCTCTGCACAAGCTTTCGGAGATGCTAACGGTGGCAATATCAATATCAATGCTGATTTTGTAGTTGCCACTCCTAATCAAAATAACGATATTATTGCTAAAGCAGAACAAGGAAGAGGCGGTAATATTAGTATTGATACTCAGGCTATCTTTGGTATTGAACCAAGAAGAGCAGAGGCAAATAATACTACTAACGATATTGACGCTAGTTCAGACTTTGGTTTACAGGGTAATATTTCGATTAATACTCCTGACGTTAATCCAGCTAAAAACAGAGAACAATCGCCTAAAAATGTGGTTGAACCAGATGAAAGCGTAGCTCAAGCTTGTAGTGGTGATGGTAGTGGCGCGATCGCCAACAGCTTTATCATTACTGGACGTGGCGGTATGCCACCTTCTCCAACGGAAACCCTTAATAGTAGTTATCTGTCAGGGGAACAGGGAGCAGGCAGCAGGGAGCAGGCAGCAGAGAGGCAGGGAGGCAGAGGAGCGGAGGTGCAGAGAGGTTCAGGAGAGCCAATTAGTTTAGATGAGAATAAGAAAACCTTCTCTTCTGATGAGGTTGTTCCTGCACGAGGAATGGCTGTTAACGAAAAAGGACAAATAGTTCTAACAGCTTATCCCACTCCTAACGCTGAAGATCGCCAGTTGAATAGATCGATTAATTGTCAAGCAAAAGCAACTAAAGAAAAGAATCTCGATCGCCATAGCTATTTGTTTTTTGACGATTATCTCCTTGGCAAAAACTTTTAACCCACACTAATTCGGACTCTATAACTACAATCTGAATTCAACTTAATGTTACGATTACATTTGCCGATTTAGGAAAAACTATGGCGGAAACTTTATTATTTAATGCACTGCGCGAAGCTACTGACGAAGAAATGGGACACGATTCAACCGTATTTGTACTCGGTGAAGATGTCGGTCATTATGGCGGTTCTTATAAAGTCACCAAAGATCTTTATGAAAAATATGGCGAATTGAGAGTATTAGATACTCCCATTGCCGAAAACAGCTTTTCTGGTTTAGCTGTAGGTGCAGCAATGACTGGTTTACGTCCCATTATTGAAGGGATGAACATGGGGTTTCTCCTTCTTGCGTTTAACCAAATCGCTAACAATGCAGGAATGCTCCGTTATACTTCTGGTGGTAATTTTAAGATACCAATGGTAATTCGTGGGCCTGGTGGTGTTGGTAGACAATTAGGCGCGGAACACTCGCAACGATTAGAAGCTTATTTTCATGCTGTTCCTGGCTTAAAAATTGTCGCTTGCTCCACTCCTTACAATGCAAAAGGTTTACTCAAAGCAGCGATTAGAGACGATAATCCCGTTCTCTTTTTTGAGCATGTCTTACTCTACAATCTCAAGGAAGATTTACCAGAAGGTGAATATGTATTGCCCTTGGATAAAGCTGAAGTCGTGCGATCGGGCAAAGATGTGACTATTTTAACTTATTCGCGAATGCGTCATCATTGCACCCAAGCTCTCAAACAAATCGAAAAACTCGGTTACGATCCTGAAATTATCGATTTAATTTCTCTCAAACCTTTTGACATGGAGGCGATCGGCAATTCGGTTCGCAAAACACACAAAGTAGTCATCGTTGAAGAATGCATGAAAACTGGTGGAATCGGTGCTGAATTAGTTGCCTTAATCAACGAGCAATTATTTGATGAACTAGACGCACCAGTAATTAGACTATCTTCCCAAGATATTCCTACACCTTACAACGGAATGTTAGAAAGATTGACGATCGTGCAACCAGAAAAAATTGTCGAAGCAGTTCAGAAACTGATGACACTACAAGTTTAGAAATAGGCAATAGGCAAAATAGGCAATCTTCTGCCTTCTGCCTTCTGCCTTTAATAAGCTCGTCGATCCCGCTCTAAATCGTAGATAACTTTTTCCGCTAACCAATTAACTGAACGATTGGGATGATTAATACTAGCACCAGCAATTAATCGATTGGCAGTGGAGCGATCGTTATGTACCAATCTCAGTAATTTTTGTCTCAGTTTAGAATCGATCGCATCGATCCTAAGATTATTTTTCTGACTATTTTTCTGCTTATTGTAGTTAGCAACAACGGTATCAAAAGATAAGGGTTTTTGCTTTTGCTTGCGATGCCAAAGCAGACCGAGCAAACCAGTTCCTAATGCTGTAATTCCTAAAATTTTGGCAGTTCGATCGCTATCTAAGTTATCTGTAAAGTTACTAAGGGGATTGGCATTATCAAGAGATAATTGAGCCATGTTTGCAGTTGTCATTTTATTTTCAGTGCGATCGACGCGATCGACACGAGCGATCGGCCAAGACAAAATCAAACTAGCCAAAATTGCCAAACCAATTGGAGTAGCAACACCACGATCTGATGATAAAATTTTCAGCATTAAAGTAATTGAAAACTCCTAAACTCTATCAATGTTTTCTATTTTTAGTTTGCTCGATAAATGTGACATCAAAGTGTCGCCATGATGAAATTTAAGTGTCATCAACTGGGATTAGGGATTAGGGGCTAGGGTGTAGGGGAAAGTAGGAAGTAACCTAAAACTCTATTTTTCAACTAAGACAGAAGTTCCTACAGCTACTTGCTCAAATAATTTCCTAATATCTCTGTTTTTCATCCGAATGCAACCATGAGATGCTGGAGTTCCTACAGTTTTCTCGTTAGGAGTGCCATGAAAACCGATAAAATTAGTGCCGTCACTCCAAAAAGCAATCCAGCGATCGCCCAAAGGGTTTTCTTTTCCTGGTGGAATAATAGTACCTTTCCAGGGATGTTGCCAGGTTGGGTTTTTGAGCATTTGCGTAACTTGAAACTGTCCTGTAGGAGTTTCCCAACCAGGTTTACCAATTGCAATCGGATAACTAGTGACAAGGCGATTGTTTTGCAAGAGATAAACGCGGCGATCGCTTAATTTAATTAGCAATTCTCGATTTTCGAGTGCATTCGCTTGTTGTTGTAAAGATGAAGCGCGATCGAAAGTTTTGACAGATAAATCTTGCCTTTCTTCAGCAAATACAGACTGAGTAAAACCAATTGGCAAGAAAAAAAGACCTGAATATAGCAAAAATTTGGTCGCAGATATAGAGATATGAAACATAATTTTTTATATGCAACAAATAATTACAAATATTTATTGATTCTCTGCAAAAATTTTATAATAAATCGAAACACAATGATTTGCAATGTGTTAAGCAACAGAAATTTAATTAAATAAGTAGTGAGCCGCAAAAAAAATATGAAAAATTGTCAATTTCTTAAAAATACAGCATTATTACTTCTTTTATCGACAGTAACGCTAGCTCCTGTTAAAGCCGAGTCAGTTGAAAGTGACCAAGAAACCAAACCAGTAGACGATCAGATGCAAAGGGAACCATCGGCTGAAGGTGCTAACACCATTGGAAAAATCACAAATATTACAGGTTCGATGGTGACAATTAAAACTACAGATGGTAAAAGACAAACTATCTACGTATCTCGATTCGATATGCAAAAATGGGGCTTAGGTATAGGCACAAATGTTGCTCTGGCTAACAATCGTATTATTAGCTCGGGAAGCAGCGCGATCGCGCAAAGCGCATCTAGCAGTCAATCCTCTTCGTTTCTAAGTCGTACTTCTGCGCTAATCGAAGAACTTAAAGCAAGTCGCGCTAACAGACAAGAAACTGCCCTTATCTCACAATCGCCAGCGCCACAACCAGAAGCGACACCAGCACCAGAGCCAATACCAGCACCAGAACCAATACCTCAAGAGGAAACACTACCTGTTAGAGCTTTGTGGTAATTAAAAAGGAGCAGGGGAAGCGGAGGGAGCAGAGAAGCAGAGAGGCCCAGATGCAGAGAAGCAGAGGAGAAATAATGACCTAGCTGATGAGGTAGCTGTTAATACTTTTTTCCCTACACCCCTACACCCTTATGAAATTCAATCTACAACACGCAATTATTACTGGTGGTTCGAGTGGAATTGGGAAAGCGACGGCTAAATTATTAGCTAGTAAAGGCGCTCATGTAACAATTATTGCTCGCGATCGCTACAAACTAGAAACAGCGAAACTAGAAATAGAAGCTGGCAAAGCTAATGCGAGTCAAGAAATTATGGCGATCGCCGCCGATGTATCCGATCGCCAATCGATTGAGTCAGCTATTCAACAAGCGATCGCACAAGTAGGAAAAGTAGATATCTTAATTACTTGTGCTGGTATTGCTCATCCCGATTATTTTCAGAAGTTATCAATAGATATTTTCGAGCGATCGATGGCAATTAATTACTTTGGCACTCTCTACAGTATCAAAGCAGTTTTACCAAGCATGGAACAACAAAAAAATGGTCAGATCGTTTTAGTTTCCTCTGGTGCTGGATTAATTGGCATTTACGGTTACACTGCCTATAGTCCTACCAAATTTGCCATTAGAGGTTTAGCAGAATCTTTACGAGGAGAATTAAAACCTCTAGGCATTCAAGTTGCAGTTGTCTATCCACCCGATACAGATACACCACAATTAGTAGAAGAAAATAAAACCAAACCCAAAGAAACTAAACTGATTACGGGAACTGCTCAAACTTGGACGACGGAAAGAGTTGCACAAGAAATTATTACAGGAATTACCAATCAAACGTTCGCGATCGCCCCAGGATTAGAAATAAAACTTTTAAATCGTTTACATAGCCTTATTTTCCCTTTACTCAGTCGTTATTTCGATCGCTTGATTGCGAAAACTCTTCAAAGGGATTAGGGATTAGGGGCTAGGGATAATTTATAAAGATACTTAAGTATTTTTATGCAGATTAATTAACATTGGGAATAGAATGTTAGTCGTTCAAATTCTTCTTGCCTAGTTCAAAGAAATACTTCGCTTACCAATATCATCGTTCAATTATGAGTAAAGCATCTATTAATCCCGCACGAATCACTAAAGTACTTCCCTATTCGATCGCTGAAGAAGTTGGTTTTGAAGCTGGAGATAGGATTATCTCGATCAATGGTACTCGTCCGCGCGATTTAATTGATTATCAATTTCTTTGTGCAGATGAATTTTTGGACTTAGAAATTCTTGATGCTGCTGGTAAGGTTCATCGCCTCCGTATTGAAAAGGATTATGACGACGATCTAGGGTTAGAATTTGAAACGGCTTTGTTTGATGGTTTAATGCAGTGTAACAATCGCTGTCCTTTTTGTTTTATCGATCAACAACCACCAGGCAAAAGAGAAAGTTTGTATCTTAAAGATGACGATTATCGCCTCAGTTTCCTCTATGGTAGCTATTTAACTCTAACTAATCTAAGTCCTAGAGAATGGCAGCGCATCGAAAAAATGCGACTTTCACCTTTATATGTATCCGTTCATGCTACCGAACCAGAAGTTAGAAGTCGCCTTCTGAAAAATCCTCGCGCTGGTCAAATTATGGAACAATTTAAATGGTTTCAAGCCAGACGCTTGCAAATACATGCTCAAGTAGTAGTTTGTCCTGGGATTAATGATGGCGCACATCTAGAAAAAACCCTACTAGATTTAGCATCTTTCCATAAAGGGGAAGTCCCAACCATTATTTCTGCGGCGATCGTACCAGCAGGTTTAACTCGTTTTCGTCCTCAAAAAGATAAACTAATTCCTGTAACTCGTCAGAAAGCAGAAGAAGTCATTGCCCAAGTCCAAAAACTACAAAAGCAATTTCGCCGTCAAGTAGGTAGTACTTTCGCTTGGCTAGCAGATGAATGGTTTTTGATCGCACAGCAAGATTTACCCTCAGAATCTCACTATGAAGATTATCCGCAAATTGGTAACGGTGTGGGTTCAATTCGTCAGTTTATTAAGCAATTTTATAAAATTGCCATTAAAAGATTACCCAAGCGTTTAGAAAAACCCCGTCGTTTGACATGGGTAGTAGGAAATGCCGTTGAAGTAGCGTTTAAACCATTAGTACAACAACTGAATAAAGTAGAAGGACTAGAAGTTAATCTGATTGCCTTAAACAGTGATTATTGGGGACAGGAAATCACTGTGACAGGTTTGTTGACAGGAAGCGATCTATTAGCAGGTTTGCAAGGAAAAGATTTAGGCGATGGCATTTTATTACCTGCGGTGATGTTAAAGCATGGGGATAATAAATTTCTCGACGATCGCACTGTCCAAGAATTATCAGCACAGCTAAAGGTGGCGATCATTCCTGTCAATGGAGTTGAAGAGTTAATTGATACTTGTGTGGAAACGTTTTCACTTAGATTCAATAACCCTCGTCGAGATGTAGTTGGTGCTAGCAAAAAAAATAATTAAGCAAAAGTCTATCTACCTCGATCGCGCCAGCTATGCCTGAGAGTAAAGCGCTTTTTTAGATAAAATATAAGTAGGGTAGTAGAAAAAAGTGTAAAGAGTGAAAAAACTTATCTACCCTTAGTTAAATAAAGATCTTGCCTGTATCTCACTTTTGATATTGCCAAAAACAAGCCGTCCGTGAGTGAGAGAACAATCCGATCGCAAGCAATGCCAATTAGTTTGTAGACAAAATAGTGGAGGCAAAGATTATGAAACTTTCTCGCAGAGAACCTTGGAGAGGAATTGAACGGTGGGAACCTTTCCGAGAAATGGAAAGCTTACAAAGACGCATGAACCATCTGTTCGAGCAAATGATGCCTTGGGAAGATGGCGGTTTGACTTTTATGCCTTCTGTCGAAATGGATGAAACTACTGACGAGATTCATCTTAAATTAGAAGTTCCGGGATTGGAAGCTAAGGATCTCGATATCGAAGTTTCTGAAAATTCAGTTTCGATCGCTGGCGAACGCAAGGAAGAAATCAAAACCGAAGAAAAAGGTATGGTACGTTCGGAATTCCATTACGGAAAATTTGAACGAGTTATTCCTTTAACTACTCGCGTTCAAAACGATCAAGTCAAAGCAGAATATAAAAACGGCATCTTGACTCTTACCCTACCCAAAACTGAAGAAGAAAAACACAAAGTGGTCAAAGTTGAAGTAAGTTAATCTGCTCTTTGAGAGAGTAAATTTCCAGACTAAGACTTCGATTGCTAGCCCTTAACTAGAGGATGAAAAAAAGGATAGGTAGGAACTCTAATTATTTTGGCTTTTCCTATCTATCCTATCTTCGATGTTTTTTGCTTGGGAGGTGAGAAACATGATTACAAAAATAGCTAAATTCGTAGACCGCACCGAAGCAGGACAAATATTAGCAACTAAACTAAAAGCCTATGCTAAGCGCACAGAGACAATAGTATTGGGACTTCCTCGTGGAGGAATACCTGTTGCCTTTGAAGTAGCCAGAGCGCTCCATCTTCCTTTAGATATCTGTTTGGTACGCAAACTGGGGGTACCAGGACATAAAGAATTGGCGATGGGTGCGATCGCCTCAGATGGTGTCAGAGTGCTTAATTATGATGTTATCAGTCAACTCGGTATTTCCAGTAAAACAATTGATGAGGTAGCAGCCAAGGAATTGCGGGAATTGCAACGGCGCGATCGACTGTATCGGGGCGATCGACCCTCACCCAATCTTAAAGACAGTACTGTTATACTCGTCGATGATGGTATTGCCACTGGTGCAAGTATCCGTGCTGCCATTGCTGTAATTCAAGAAGAACAACCTCAGTCTATTATCGTTGCTATCCCTGTAGCACCATCATCAACCTGCGATGAGTTGAGAGATGAAGTAGATAAGGTTGTTTGTTTGATGACACCAGAACCATTCTATTCGGTCGGCCTTTGGTACGATTACTTCACGCAAACAACCGACGAAGAAGTACACAAACTGCTGACAGAATCTAATTTTAGTTGAGGGGGTCGAATCATGAACGTAACTTCAGAATCGAAAATTCAAGAACAGTTAGTCTCAATTCCAGCAGGTTCGGCAATACTAAAGGGAATTTTGGCGATTCCCCAGAAGGCTCGGGGTATCGTCCTTTTTGCTCATGGCAGTGGTAGCACCAGACTTAGTCCTCGCAATCAATATGTTGCCAAACTATTGCAAGAAGAAGGATTAGCTACTCTGTTATTCGACTTGCTAACTCCTAGCGAACAGGCGATCGATCTGCGAACCATGAATATTCGCTTCGATCTCGGTCTGCTTGCCGAACGACTAGTTAGTGCAACCGACTGGTTGACCAAACAGGAACTGACCAGACATCTGCGAGTTGGTTATTTTGGAGCTAGTACAGGGGGTGGTGCTGCCTTACTAGCAGCGACAGAACGCCCCGAATCTGTTGTGGCGATCGTTTCTCGTGGCGGCAGACCAGACTTGGCTGGAACTGCTTTAACCCGCGTTCAAGCACCGACCTTACTAATTGTAGGCGAGTACGATCTGCCCGTTATTCGTCTCAATCAGGAAGCGCTGGCGCTGCTTGACGTTGACAAGCAACTTAAAATCGTTGCTGGTGCAACCCATCTATTTGACGAACCAGGGACACTAGAAGAAGTGGCAGGTCTAGCAGGTCAATGGTTCAAACGCTATCTTTAGAAACTGAAGGGGGTTTGAGTATGTTCTCCTCGGTAAAGCATTTCCCAAAACTCGATCGTATCAGCATCTACGGCATAACTATTGCTTTGGGTATCGTCTTAGCGATCGCAGCAATCAGAGTATTTCCTCAGCAAGAAATTCCTAGCGACACGAATACGAGTTCTCAGGCACAAAACCCCGTGCCTACTGTTTCTTCATCTAGCATTCCAGCAACTCAGGCTAAAAAACACAACTTTGTTGTTGCTGCGGTTAAGCGAGTAGGTGCAGCCGTCGTCCGCATCGATACGGAAAAGAGAATTGTCACCAGTTTTCCAGCCCCCTTCTTTGAAAATCCTTTCTTGGGTGACTTTTTTGGCAAAGATATTTTTTCAAAATTGCCACAGGAATACCGACTTTACGGAGAAGGGTCGGGTTTTATTATTGACTCTGACGGTTTGATTCTGACCAATGCCCATGTTGTCAGTGGTGTAGATAAGGTGACGATCGCTCTTAAAGATGGACGCACCTTTGCAGGGAAAGTACGGGGAATCGACGAACTCTCGGATTTAGCGGTTGTCAAAATTGATGGTTCTAATTTGCCTGTAGCACCATTGTTGACTCTTACTCCCACGATCGCCAAACAGATAAATGCCGATCCCGATCGAGCAATAACTGCACCCGAAATCAATGGGGTTCTGGTAGTACAAGTAACGCCCAATAGCCCTGCAAGGAAGGCTGGTTTACGTTCGGGAGATGTCATCTTAGCAATTGATGGGCGCTCGATAACTAATGCCGACCAATTACAAATTGAAATAGCAAATAGTCATATCGGTCAACCAGTGAATCTGAAAGTGCAACGAGGCGATCGAATCGAAGAAGTAGCAGTACGCCCAGGAGAATTAGCCAATTTTAATCAATTTTTGCGACAAAATTATGGTCTTTAACAAAATATTTGTGGCTTTAGATCGCTCCCCCCAAGCACCAATTGTCTTTGAACAAGCTTTAGGGCTAGCTCAAGCTGGTATGACTCAACTGATGCTATTTCACTGTCTTGATTGGGAAACCGAGCAACGAGCCAATCCCTTGCTTGGGATTGGTACTTTAGCTGATGTTAATGCGTCGGGTACTTTATACAAACTACACCACGAAAGCCTGCAAAAGGATATTGCAGAAGTGGGAGACT